>NZ_CM151078.1:0-400000 GCF_056480025.1 Stenotrophomonas sp. 109824_Sma
ATGGATGCCTGGTCCCGTAGTCTCGAGCGCCTCGAAGCGGAGTTCCCGCCGGAAGACGTTCATACCTGGTTGAAGCCGCTGCAGGCCGATCTGCGCGTGGACAGCCTGGTGCTGTATGCACCGAATGCCTTCATCGTCGACCAGGTCCGCGAGCTGTACCTGGCCCGGATCCGCGAGCTGCTGGCTCATTTCGCTGGCTTCAGCGACGTTTTTCTTGAAATCGGCTCGCGCCCGCGCCCCGTGGAGGCGCAGAACACGCCGGTTTCCACGCCGTCGGCGCATGTTTCCAGCGAACCGCAGGTGCCCTTCGCCGGCAATCTGGACAACCACTACACGTTCGCCAACTTCGTTGAAGGCCGCAGCAACCAGCTGGGCCTGGCCGCTGCCTTCCAGGCGGCGCAGAAGCCGGGCGACCGTGCGCACAACCCGCTGCTGCTGTACGGAGGCACCGGCCTGGGCAAGACCCACCTGATGTTCGCCGCCGGCAATGCCATGCGCCAGGCCAACCCGGGGGCGAAGGTGCTGTACCTGCGTTCGGAGCAGTTCTTCAGCGCGATGATCCGGGCCCTGCAGGAAAAGACCATGGATCAGTTCAAGCGCCAGTTCCAGCAGGTGGATGCGCTGCTGATCGATGACATCCAGTTCTTCGCCGGCAAGGACCGCACCCAGGAAGAGTTCTTCCACACCTTCAACGCGTTGTTCGATGGCAAGCAGCAGATCATCCTGACCTGCGACCGCTATCCGCGCGAAGTCGAAGGCCTGGAAGCGCGCCTGAAGTCGCGGCTTGCCTGGGGCCTGTCGGTCGCGATCGAACCGCCGGACTTCGAGACCCGCGCCGCGATCGTGCTGGCCAAGGCACGCGAACGCGGTGCCGAGATTCCCGATGATGTTGCGTTCCTGATCGCCAAGAAGATGCGCTCCAACGTGCGCGACCTCGAAGGTGCGCTCAATACCCTGACCGCCCGCGCCAATTTCACCGGCCGCGCGATCACTACCGAATTCGCCCAGGAAACCCTGCGCGACCTGCTGCGCGCCCAGCAGCAGGCGATCAGCATTCCCAACATCCAGAAAACCGTTGCCGACTACTACGGCCTGCAGATCAAGGATCTGCTGTCGAAGCGTCGGACCCGCTCGCTGGCCCGCCCCCGCCAGGTCGCCATGGCCCTGACCAAGGAACTGACCGAGCACAGCCTGCCCGAGATCGGCGACGCCTTTGCCGGTCGCGATCACACCACGGTGCTGCATGCCTGCCGCCAGATCCGGACCCTGATGGAAACCGACGGCAAGCTCCGCGAGGACTGGGACAAGCTGATCCGGAAGCTGAGCGAATGATGCACGGATGCCGATGAGGCGTCATCGCACAAAACGGTGCAGAATCCGGTAGCAAGCGCGGGACACGTTGTGGATAAAAATGGCGTTTGAAATCGCGCGGGATTTATCCACAGCTTTCCCCACCCCCTGGGGGTCGGTAATACAGAGGGTTTCGAGGTCTGAAATTCTTTTATTTACAAAGACTTAGCGTTGTTTTCCAGCGATTCTGTCTCTACCAGCACCACCAAGCTTTTGATTTATTCCACATTTTTTAAAGCATAGGGGCACGGAACCACATGCGTTTCACACTGCAGCGCGAAGCCTTTCTCAAGCCGTTGGCACAGGTCGTCAACGTGGTCGAACGCCGCCAGACCCTTCCGGTTCTGGCCAATTTCCTGGTCCAGGTGCAGAACGGCCAGCTGTCGCTGACCGGTACCGACCTGGAAGTGGAGATGGTGTCGCGGATCGCGGTTGAAGATGCCCAGGACGGCGAAACCACCATCCCCGCCCGCAAGCTGTTCGAGATCATCCGCGCCCTGCCCGACGGCAGCCGGATCACCGTCTCGCAGACCGGTGACAAGATCACCGTGCAGGCCGGCCGCAGCCGCTTCACCCTGGCCACCCTGCCCTCCAACGACTTCCCGTCGGTTGACGAAGTGGAAGCCACCGAGCGCGTGGCCATCGGCGAAGCGACCCTGAAGGAACTGATCGAACGCACCGCGTTCGCGATGGCCCAGCAGGACGTGCGCTACTACCTCAACGGCCTGCTGTTCGATCTGCGCGGCGATGCCCTGCGTACCGTCGCCACCGACGGCCACCGCCTGGCGCTGTGTGAAACCGATCTGGCCAAGCCCAGCGGTTCCAAGCGCCAGATCATCGTGCCGCGCAAGGGCGTAACCGAACTGCAGCGCCTGCTGGAAAGCGGCGATCGCGAGATCGAGCTGGAAGTCGGCCGCAGCCACGTCCGGGTCAAGCGCGACGATGTCACCTTCACCTCGAAGCTGATCGACGGCCGTTTCCCGGACTACGAAGCGGTGATTCCGATCGGCGCCGACCGCGAAGTGAAGGTTGATCGCGAAGCGCTGCGTGCCTCGCTGCAGCGTGCCGCGATCCTGTCCAACGAGAAGTACCGCGGCATCCGCGTGGAAGTCTCGCCGGGCAACCTGAAGATCAGCGCGCACAACCCGGAGCAGGAAGAAGCCCAGGAAGAGATCGAAGCCGACACCACGGTCAGCGATCTGGCCATCGGCTTCAACGTGAACTACCTGCTGGATGCCCTTTCCGCCCTGCGCGATGAGGAAGTCATCATCCAGCTGCGCGACTCCAACTCCTCGGCGCTGGTGCGTGAATCGAGCAGCGAGAAGTCGCGACATGTGGTGATGCCGCTGCGTCTGTGACAGCAGCGTTGTTCCACGTGGAACCGAAGGACGCCCGGGATCTTCCCGGGCGTTTTTTTTTAGGTTCCACGTGGAGCATTGAAGGCGAACCATTGAGCTGGATCCTGTCCAGCCGGGAGTTCCCTGTCGGTGGATGCTTGATGGCTCCCACTGATCCTTCCGCGACGGTTGCACTGGAGACGCTGGATAGCGGGCCATGTGTGCATGGATCACTCCTAATCGCTTTGGGCTGCAGCCGCAGGAATCTCAGATCGAGCTTCCATCTCCTGCGTCCCCATCAGCCAGCGGTTGGAACGCGACTCTGAAAGTTCGCAGCCCTTCTGGAAACGCCACTGTCCACAGCCCTGGTTTAGGGCAGATCGGGTCAAGCCTAGCTTCTAAATCTGGGTATAAATCTAAAGCATGGTGGTGATGGTAGAGCCAGATCTCGTGGAAAAATGCCTTATCTAATTGATTTAAAAGAAATTTATGCGCGTGAAACCCCCTGTATAGAGGTACCTCAGGCTGGGGGGGAACCTGTGGATAGTTTTAAGGACGAGGTAAAAGGCCTTTTTTATCCACAGATTGCCCATACCTTGTGTATAAGTCATACATGCCCGCTGTGGACAGCGTGAAACTGTCGGCATGAATTTCTTGAAATCTGTGGAACCGTCCAGGAGAGGGCGTCGTAGATTTCAAGAAATCTGCGGGTCATGCAGAGCGACTGTCGAAGTGGTGGCGCGCAAGTGGGGCGCGATGAGCCGTGAAATCGTTGAATTCTGAGGGTCTACACCCTGCCACCCACTGCAGATTTGAAGATTTCCAGGACAGTTCAGGGCTGTGATAACGGCCCGCGTTGAGGCGGCGCCACGTGGAACACGCGATCCGGATCCGGCCTTGTTGAGCCCATCGGCTCGGCAGCCGCTTCGGGCCGTGTCGGCTTGACCGATGCAGTAAGCTGATGGATTCCCTGTCCCTCTACCGCCCCGTGCGGATGGTCCTTCGCGCCCCATGCTTATCCGCCGCCTCGCCCTGCACCAACTGCGTCGCTTCAGTGCGGTGGATCTGTCGCCCCAGCCAGGATTGAACCTGCTGACCGGCGACAACGGTGCCGGCAAGACCAGCGTGCTCGAGGCCCTGCATCTTATGGCTTATGGACGCAGCTTCCGAGGTCGTGTCCGCGATGGATTGGTGCGCCAGGGCCAGGAAGCGCTGGAGATCTTCGTGGAATGGGACGAACAACGCGCCAATCACCCGCCGCACCGCCGAAAGGCCGGCCTGCGCCACAGTGGGCAGGACTGGAAGGGACGTTTGGACGGCGAAGACGTGGCCCAGCTTGGCAATCTGTGCGCCGCGCTTGCGGTCGTCACGTTCGAGCCAGGCAGCCATGCGTTGGTCAGCGGAGGTGGTGAACCCCGCCGCCGCTTCCTCGATTGGGGCTTGTTCCACGTGGAACCTGATTTCCTGTCCCTGTGGCGTCGGTACTCGCGGGCACTGAAACAGCGCAATGCCCTGCTCAAGCAGGGTGGCCCGTCGCGGATGCTGGATACCTGGGATCACGAACTGGCCGAAGCCGGCGAACCCCTGACCAGCCGCCGCCAGCACTACCTGGAGCGTCTGCAGCAGCGCACCGTGGCTCTGGCTTCCAGCCTGGCCCCGCAACTCGGCATTCAGGCACTGGAACTCAGCCCGGGCTGGCGTCGGCACGAGCTCCCGCTGGCCGATGCCCTGCTTCTGGCCCGGGAACGTGACCGCCAGGCCGGGTACACCTCGGTCGGCCCGCACCGCGCAGACTGGAGCGTGGATTTCCACAGCATTCCTGGTCGCGATGCGCTGTCCCGCGGCCAGGCCAAGCTGACGGCATTGGCCTGCCTGCTGGCGCAGGCTGAGGACTATGCCGAGCAGCGCGGCGAATGGCCGGTGATCGCGCTGGACGATCTGGCCTCGGAGCTGGATCGCACCCACCAGGCGCGGGTTCTGGAGCGCCTGCTCAATGGACCGGCACAGATCTTCATCACCGCCACCGAAACGCCGGCGGCGCTGGAAGAACTGACCCACATCGCCCGGTTCCACGTGGAACATGCACAGATCGTGGCTGTGCCATAGTGGGCACACCAGGGCCGCTCGACCCCGGCTGGTATAATTCGGGTTGGAATCCTTTCATTCTCGGCGCATCGCTCCAAGCGGTGGCCGACCTGCGGAGCCTACGGCAAGCGCAATGAGCGACGAACAGAACACCCCGGCAAACAACGGCAATTACGACGCCAACAGCATTACCGCCCTGGAAGGCCTGGAGGCTGTCCGCAAGCGTCCCGGCATGTACATCGGCGACGTGCATGACGGCACCGGTCTGCACCACATGGTGTTCGAGGTCGTCGACAACTCGATCGACGAAGCGCTGGCCGGCCACGCCGACCACGTTGCAGTGACGATCCACGCCGACGGCTCGGTTTCGGTATCCGACAACGGCCGCGGTATCCCGACCGGCAAGCACGAGCAGATGAGCGCCAAGCTCGGTCGCGAAGTGTCCGCCGCCGAAGTGGTCATGACCGTCCTGCACGCAGGCGGCAAGTTCGACGACAACAGCTACAAGGTTTCCGGCGGCCTGCACGGCGTCGGCGTCAGCGTGGTCAACGCGCTGTCGCAGAAGCTGCTGGTGGACGTGTTCCAGAACGGCTCCCACTACCAGCAGGAATTCAGCAACGGCGCAGCCGTGACCGCACTGGCCAAGCTGGAAGCCACTACCAAGCGTGGCACCACCGTGCGCTTCTGGCCGTCGACCGTCGCCTTCCACGACAACGTGGAATTCCACTACGACATCCTGGCCCGCCGCCTGCGCGAGCTGTCGTTCCTGAACTCCGGCGTCAAGATCGTCCTGGCCGACGAGCGCGGCGATGGCCGTCGCGATGACTTCCACTACGAAGGCGGCATCCGCAGCTTCGTGGAGCATCTGGCCCAGCTGAAGACTCCGCTGCACCCGAACGTCATCTCGGTCACCGGCGAGCACAACGGCATCGTCGTGGATGTGGCGCTGCAGTGGACCGACTCCTACCAGGAGACGATGTACTGCTTCACCAACAACATTCCGCAGAAGGACGGCGGTACCCACCTCGCCGGCTTCCGCGGTGCGCTGACCCGTGTGCTCAACAACTACATCGAGCAGAACGGCATCGCCAAGCAGGCCAAGATCAACCTGACCGGCGATGACATGCGCGAAGGCATGATCGCGGTGCTGTCGGTAAAGGTGCCGGACCCGAGCTTCTCCAGCCAGACCAAGGAAAAGCTGGTCAGCTCCGACGTGCGCCCGGCGGTGGAAAACGCCTTCGGCGCGCGCCTGGAAGAGTTCCTGCAGGAAAACCCGAACGAAGCCAAGGCGATCGCCGGCAAGATCGTCGACGCCGCGCGTGCGCGTGAAGCGGCGCGCAAGGCCCGCGACCTGACCCGCCGCAAGGGCGCGCTGGATATCGCCGGCCTGCCGGGCAAGCTGGCCGACTGCCAGGAAAAGGATCCGGCGCTGTCCGAACTGTTTATCGTCGAGGGTGACTCGGCAGGTGGCTCGGCCAAGCAGGGCCGCAACCGCAAGAACCAGGCGGTGCTGCCGCTGCGCGGCAAGATCCTCAACGTGGAACGCGCACGCTTCGACCGCATGCTGTCCTCCGACCAGGTCGGTACGCTGATCACCGCCCTGGGTACCGGCATCGGCCGTGACGAGTACAACCCGGACAAGCTGCGTTACCACAAGATCATCATCATGACCGACGCCGACGTCGACGGCGCCCACATCCGCACCCTGCTGCTGACGTTCTTCTACCGTCAGATGCCGGAGCTGATCGAGCGCGGTTACGTCTACATCGGCCTGCCGCCGCTGTACAAGATCAAGCAGGGCAAGCAGGAGCTGTACCTGAAGGACGACCCGGCGCTGGACAGTTACCTGGCCAGCAGTGCGGTGGAAAACGCCGCGCTGGTGCCGGCCACCGGCGAACCGGGCATCGAAGGCCTGGCGCTTGAAAAGCTGCTGCTGGCCTATGCCGCCGCGCTCGATTCCATCGAACGCAACGCCCACCGCTATGACCGCAACCTGCTCGAAGCGCTGGTCGATTTCGTGCCGATGGACATGGACAGCCTGCGCAATGCCGGCGAAGGCGAAGGCCTGGATGCGCTGGCCAAGCGCCTCAACCAGGGCAGCCTGGGCAGCCCGCGTTTCAGCCTGGAACTGCAGGACGCCAACGAGGAGCGCCCCGCCGCCGTGCTGGTGACCCGTCGCCACATGGGCGAGCAGCACATCCAGGTGCTGCCGATGTCGGCGTTCGAAAGCGGCGAGCTGCGCGCGATCCATCAGGCCTCCAAGCTGCTGCACGGCCTGGTGCGCGAAGGAGCGACGATTTCCCGCGGCGCCAAGTCGATCGAAGTCGACAGCTTCGCCAAGGCGCAGAACTGGCTGCTCGAGGAGGCCAAGCGCGGCCGTCAGATCCAGCGATTCAAGGGTCTGGGTGAAATGAATCCGGAGCAGTTGTGGGATACCACGGTGAACCCGGAAACCCGTCGCCTGCTGCAGGTGCGTATCGAAGACGCGGTCGCCGCCGACCAGATTTTCAGCACCCTGATGGGCGATGTGGTCGAACCGCGTCGCGACTTCATCGAAGACAATGCGCTGAAGGTCGCCAACCTGGATATCTGACACAATCGGGACCTGGCCGGTGCGCGGGGAGCTGCACCGGCCTTCGTCCCTTGAACGCAGGTACCTGATGTCCGCATCCGCCCCGGTCTCCGCCGCCCCGCCTCCGGTTCCGCCGGCGTCTACCCCGCCGCGCGCCGTGGCACCGTTGGCAGGTTTCTTCATCGACCTGGGCATCGCCGCCGTCACGCTGGTCGGCCTGAGCATGGTCACTGGCCTGTTCTGGGGCTTCTACCGTGCGATCGTGGTCAGCCGCGCGAACGCCGCGGCCAATGGCGGCGCACTGACACCCGATGCCGTCGGCACGGCAGTGGGCCAGCCCGGTGCCCTGGCGCAGATCCTGATGGCCCTGATCGCCACCGGTGGCGCCGCACTGCTGCTGTACTTCTGGCGCCGCCCGGCGAACGCCGGCGAACGCCTGGCCTCGCGACAGGCGCTGCAGCGGCCTTCCACCTGGGGCTGGACCCTGCTGGTGGCCACGCTGATCGTCCTTGGCAGCAACGGCATCGCCTTCCTTTCCAAGCAGTTCGGCATCGAGCCGGTGCCCACCAACGTGGAACTGATGCAGAGCGCGATCGCGCGCTTCCCGTTGTTCCTGGTGTTGTTTGCGGTCGTCCTCGCCCCCGCCTACGAAGAGCTGCTGTTCCGCCGTGTCCTGTTCGGGCGCCTGTGGCAGGCCGGTCGCCCCTGGCTGGGCCTCATCCTCAGCAGCCTGGCGTTCGCCCTGGTCCATGAAGTGCCCGGTGTCAGCAAGAACTCATTGCTGGGCATGGCGCAGCTGTGGCTGGTGTACGGCGGCATGGGCGCCGCCTTCTGCTGGCTGTACCGGCGCACCGGCACGCTGTGGGCAGCGATCACCGCGCACGCACTGAACAACGCTGTCGCCCTTGCCGCGATGGTGTTCCTGGGGTCAACGTAAGGCCGTGCCCGCTTGACGAAAGATTAAGCAGGTAGGCTACACACTGCGCACATGAACACGGGGGCGGACCCATGAAACAACTGCTGCTGGCTCTAGTCATCACCACCGTGGTCAGTGCCTGTGCGACCACCACCTCGCCAACCGGAAGACGGCAGATGGTCGGCGGCGTGTCGCAGGCACAGCTGGACCAGCTGGGTGCGCAGGCGTTCGCCGAGACCAAGCAGAAAGAGAAGATCAGCACTGATGGCCGCCAGAACGGCTATGTGCAGTGCGTGGTCAATGCCCTGGTCGCGCAGTTGCCGCCTCAGTACCGTGGCGTACGGTGGGAGACGGCCGTGTTCGTCGACAAGGAACCGAACGCCTTTGCCCTGCCTGGCGGCAAAGTGGGCGTGAACACCGGCATCTTCACCGTCGCCAAGAACCAGGACCAGCTGGCTGCCGTGATCGGCCATGAGATCGGCCATGTCATCGCGCGTCACCACGAAGAACGCATCACCCGCCAGATGGGCGCGCAGACCGGCCTGGCCGTGCTGGGCGCGCTGGCTGGTGCCGCCTATGGCGATGGCGCCGCCAGTACGGTCAACCAGCTGGGCGGGATGGGCGCGCAGACGGCCTTCCTGTTGCCGGGCTCGCGGACCCAGGAAAGCGAGGCAGACGTGATTGGCCAGCGGCTGATGGCGCAGGCCGGATTCAACCCGGCCCAGGCCGTGGACCTGTGGCAGAACATGATGGCCGCCAGCGGCGGTCGCAGCCCGCAATGGCTGTCCACCCACCCCGATCCGGCCAACCGGATCCAGGAGCTGCGACGTGATGCACCGGGCCTGACGCCGGTCTATCAGCAGGCGCAGGCGGCCGGGCTGCGGCCAAAGTGCGGATGAGTGCGCAGTTCTATGCTGTATTGCAGCACATAAAACGATTTCTCACGCCATCTGTTTCTGATACGTTTGGCGGCTCAGATTTTTCTGACAGTCCGACTTTGCCGCTATCCGGCGGTTCGATCGAGGTGAACGATGATTTTCCGTAACCACAAAGCTGTGCTTTCCGTCCTCGTCGCGACCGCCCTGACCGGCGCCGTGGTCACCGATGCCTTTGCGCAGTCCTCGCGTTCCTCCGACCGTGGCAGCCGCGGCGGCAGCAGCAAGCAGGCCAAGGCCGAACCGCTGTACCCGAACGCGACCCGCCAGGAGCCGACCGCCAAGGCCTCGGCCAAGATGGGCAGCAAGCTGCAGAAAATGATCGACAGCTACAACAAGGAAAAGTTCCCGGAGACGCGCGAACAGGCTGACGCGATCCTGGCCGACAGCGCTTCCAACGAGTACGACAAGTCGCTGGCCGCGCAGCTGGCCTCGCAGGCCGCGTACCAGACCGACGACGTGCCGGGCGCCATCGCGTATCTGAAGCAGGTGATCCAGTTCAACGGCCTGGACAACAACGGGCACTTCCAGTCGATGCTGATGCTGGGCCAGCTGCAGCTGCAGGAAGACAAGACCGCCGAAGGCCTGGCCACCCTGGACAAGTACTTCGCCGAGAGCAAGTCGACCAAGCCGGAAGAGCTGATCGCCAAGGGCCAGGCGCTGTACCAGCTGGAGCGCTACCAGGAAGCGATCCCGGTGCTGAAGCAGGCCATCGCCGGCGCCGCCGAGCCGAAGGACAACTGGAACCAGCTGCTGATGGCGGCCCTGTCCGAAGCCGGCCAGACCGGCGAGGCCGTGCAGGCCGCGGAAGCGCTGGCGGCCAAGAACCCGACGGACAAGAAGGCCCAGCTGAATCTGGCCAACATGTACATGCAGGCTGACCAGATGCCGAAGGCCGCCGCGGTGATGGACAAGCTGCGCAGCAGCGGCCAGCTCACCGAAGAGCGCGAGTACAAGCAGCTGTACTCGATCTATGCCAACACCGAGAACAAGGAAAAGGACGTCATCGCGGTCATCAACGAAGGGTTGCAGAAGGGCATCCTGAAGCCGGATTACCAGGTCTACCTGGCGCTGGCCCAGTCCTACTACTACTCCGACCAGGTGCCGCAGGCGATCGATGCGTGGCAGAAGGCCGCCCCGCTCTCCAAGGACGGTGAGACCTACCTGAACCTGGCACGCGTCCTGCATGCCGAAGGTCGCGTCCCCGAGGCCAAGCAGGCCGCCCAGCAGGCGCTGGCGAAGGGCGTGAAGAACCAGGCTGATGCCAAAAAAATCATCAACCTGAAGTAAGTAGGAATAACGCCTGAATGCCTGCTCAGTTGATGCGCAGGCGCTCAGGATTGGTATAAGCTTGGAGGTTCCTGCGGTGTCATGCACCGCTGATCAGGGATCCCGCCCCCGGGATTCCGGCCCCACTATTGAGCTCTTGGCGCATGACGGAACAACTAGTCGTTCACCGGTACGAACAACCCGATGACAAGGGGCTGAGCTGGCCTCGCATCGTCGGCATCGCGTTTGTAATCGCCCTGCATCTGGCCGCCTTCATGATGCTCCTGATCCCCGCTGTGGCCCCCAAGGCCGTGGCTGAGAAGGAGCGTAACGTCATGGTGACCATCGTCGACGCACCGCCGCCGCCGCCCCCGCCGCCGCCGCCGCCGCCGCCGACCGATACTCCGCCGCCGCCGGTGAAGAATCTGTCGCCGCCGAAGCCGTCGCCGGTCCCGCCGCCGCCGCAGGCGCCGGTCGTGGACGTGCCGGAACCGCGTCCGAACGACATCGTCACCCCGCCGTCGCCGCCGTCGCCGCCGGCTCCGCCGACCTCGATCGAGGCCAGCGTGGACATCTCGTCGAAGGCCATGAATCCGCCGCGCTACCCGCCGGCAGCCTTCCGCGCTGGTATCCAGGGCGAAGTGATCCTGATCATTGATGTCGATGCCAGCGGCAACGTCACCAATGTCACGGTGGAAAAGTCCAGCCGTAACCGCGACCTGGACCGTGCTGCGATGGAAGCGGCTCGCAAGTGGCGCTTCAACGCCGCTGAATCTGGCGGTAAGAAGGCGGCAGGTCGCGTTCGCGTCCCGGTCAACTTTGCGCTGAACTGATGCGCCCGGGTGGCCGCCTGGCCACCCCCGCTCCCAGTTCGATTGTTTAGCTTAGCTACACCCTTTATCACCACACACAACAAAGGTAAGCGTCATGCTGCAGGAAATTTTCATCGCCGCTGCTGCCGGGGGCAATCCGTCCAACGCCCTGTCGCAGATGGGCTTCGAGCACCTGATCCACGAAATGACCACCAAGCCGGGTGATTTCGCGGTTTCCTGGGTCGTGCTGCTGACCCTGATCGCCATGTCGGCCATGTCCTGGTACTGGACCGTCATCAACATCTTCCGTGCCACCCGCCTGAAGAGCGCCGCTGATCGCGTCGTCAGCCTGTTCTGGGACACCCCGAACGCGCAGGACGCCATCCGTGCGATGGAAGAACAGCCGGCTTCGGAGCCGTTCTCGAAGATCGCCCTGGACGCTGCCCAGGCAGCTGCCCACCACCAGCGCGCTGAAGGCGGTGCTACCGGCGGCGTCGGTGAGAACCTGAGCCGTTCGGAGTTCGTCGACCGCGCTCTGCGTCAGGCCGTCACCCGCGAAAGCAACAAGCTGCAGTCGGGCATGACCCTGCTGGCCACCGTCGGCGCAACCGCTCCGTTCGTCGGTCTGCTGGGTACCGTGTGGGGCATCTACGGCGCGCTGATCAAGATCGGTGCCACCGGCTCCGCTTCGATCGACGCCGTTGCCGGCCCGGTGGGTGAAGCGCTGATCATGACCGCGATCGGTCTGTTCGTCGCAATCCCGGCCGTGTTCGCCTTCAACTTCTTCAGCAAGATCAACAGCGCGACCATCAGCAAGTTCGACACCTTCGCGCACGACCTGCACGACTTCTTCGCCACCGGTTCGCGCGTCCGCTAATTGCGGCGCGCGTCACCCAGCGACGAAGTAAGTAGTCACCAAGATCTAGACGGAGCCCGTTATGGCTTTCAGTAGTGGTAACAGCGGCGGCCCCATGGCCGACATCAACGTTACGCCCCTCGTGGACGTGATGCTGGTGCTGCTG
The DNA here is from genome assembly GCF_056480025.1 of Stenotrophomonas sp. 109824_Sma. Lineage (NCBI taxonomy): Bacteria > Pseudomonadati > Pseudomonadota > Gammaproteobacteria > Lysobacterales > Lysobacteraceae > Stenotrophomonas > Stenotrophomonas sp. 109824_Sma. Next base: position 12,299 of record NZ_CM151078.1, read on the forward strand.
ATCATCTTCATCATCACGGCGCCCCTGATGTCCCACAAGGTCAAGGTGGATCTGCCGGAAGCCAACCTGATCCAGAAGCCGGAAGATGCTGAAAAGCGTCCGAACCCGATCACGCTGGCAGTCAAGGAAGACGGCTCGATCTACTGGAACGACGAAGAAATCAACAAGCAGACTCTCGAGTCCCGCTTGGCGACCGCCGCCCAGCAGACCCCGCAGCCGCCGCTGAACCTGCGTGGTGACCGCACCACCAAGATGCGCGTCATCAACGACCTGACCAAGGTCGCGCAGGAGCAGGGCATGCTGGACGTCGGCTTCGTCGCGACCAAAGAAAAGGGGCAATAAGCCATGGCATTCAGTAGTGGTGGTGGCAAGGGCCCCATGGCAGACATCAACGTCACGCCCCTCGTGGACGTGATGCTGGTTCTGCTGATCATCTTCATCGTGACCGCGCCGATCATGACGTACCCGATCGCCGTGGACCTGCCGCAGCGCGTGCTCAACCCACCGCCGCAGCTGGTCGAACCGCCGCCGCCGATCGAACTGAAGATCGACGCCAGCAACCAGGTCTCGTGGAACAACAGCCCGATCAATACCAGCGAGCTGCAGCAGCGGATGGAGCAGGAGGTCCAGCGTGACCCGACCAACCAGCCGGAACTGCGCATCGACGCCAGCCCGGATTCCGAGTACGACGTGATGGCCAAGGTTCTGGCCGCCGCGAAGAATGCTCAGATGAAGAAGATCGGTTTTGTGCAGCAGTAAACGCTACACCGCAACACAACAGTCATGACGCGACTGCAGACGCCCCTGGAAACAGGGGCGTCTTTTTTGTGCCCGAGGGGTCCCATCGGGGTCAGATCCCTTTTCCTGCGGAAAAGGGACCTGACCCCAACAGGCAGCATGCGCCGCTATGATCGGCGGATGCTCGCCCTCTTCGACTCCCTGCGCCATTGGCTCGACGGCATCGCCCACCTCGGCACGATCCTGGCGGTGGCCTATCTGCTGTACCTGTTCGCGCTGGCGGGCTGGATCATGCTGCAGAAGCGCGAGCCGGTGGCCACGCTGAGCTGGATCCTGTCGTTGGCGCTGCTGCCCTACCTGGGGCTCTTCATCTACTACCTGCTGGGCCCGCAGAAGGTGAAGCGGCAGCGGCTGCGCCGTGGCCGCGCCCGCTCGGGCATGGAGCACTACAGTGACGTCTGCCCGCCGGATTCGGACTGCACCGAGCTGGCCAAGGTTGCCCAGGCCACCACCGGGCTGGCGCCCAGCAGTGCCACCGAGGTGACCTGGCTGGTCGACGGCGCAGCCACCTACGCCGCGCTGCTCGACGCGATCGCGCAGGCGCGCGACCACGTGCACCTGGAGTACTACATCTTCAATCCCGACCACGCCGGCACCGCTCTGCGTGATGCCCTGGTCGAGCGTGCGCAGGCCGGTGTGCAGGTGCGCCTGCTGCTGGATGCGGTCGGCTCCTCCGCCCTGCCCCGCCGCTTCCTGCAACCCCTGCTGGATGCCGGCGGTGAAGCGATCTGGTTCCACCCGCGGCAGCTGCTGAAGCCGTTCAAGCGCCCGTGGCTGAACCTGCGCACGCACCGCAAGCTGGTGATCGTCGACGGTCGCCTCGCCTTCACCGGCGGCATCAACATCACTGACGAGGAAGACGAGAGCCGCAGGCCAGACGCCTACCGCGACCTGCACATGCGTATCCGCGGCCATGTGGTGCGCAGCCTGCAGCTGGTGTTCGCCGAGGACTGGCTCTACGCCAGCGGCCAGGACCACTCCCGTTTCGACATCGCCCGCCTGTGGCCGGCCGACATGCCGCTGCGCGCGGATGGACCGATCAGCGCACAGGTGCTGGTGTCCGGGCCCGACTCGGGCTGGGAGACCATCCATCGCCTGCATGTGGCGGCGATCCAGGAAGCGCATGAGCGGGTGTGGCTGGTCACGCCCTATTTCGTGCCGGGCGAAGCGGCGCGGATGGCACTGACCTCGGCTGCACTGGGCGGCCTGGACGTGCGCCTGCTGGTACCGAAGATGAGCGATTCCTGGTTCGTCACCCAGGCCGCACGCTCGTACTTCGACGAGCTGTTGCATGCTGGCGTGAAGATCTACGAATACGGCCCGCGGATGCTGCATACCAAGGCGTTCATTGCCGATGACGATGTCTGCATTGTCGGCAGTGCCAACTTCGACCATCGCAGCTTCCGGCTGAACTTCGAGCTGTCGATGATGATCAGCGACCGTGACCGTGTCGCCGCGCTGGCCGAACTGCTGCAGGGCGAATTCGACCGCGCCACTCGGGTGCATGACCAGGCCGGCCGCTCGCTATGGCTGCACCGCCTGCCCGAGGCCTTCGCCCGGCTGGCCTCGCCGCTGCTCTGACGCAGCGCTACACTGCGGCGATCATCCGGGGAGCCCGACTATGTACTGGTTGTACCTGCTGCTGGCGCTGGGCTGCTTTGCCTTCGCGCTGAAGACCCCGAGCGCGGGGTTGATGACCCTGTGCCTGCTGGCTGCCCTGGCCTTCCTGCTGGCCTGGGTACGCGGCCGCTACGTGGCCCGTTTCGGCGACCTGCAGCGTGACCCGGCCACCCTGATCGATGCCGAAGAGCTGCGCCGCCTGCGCGAACAGGCCCAGGCCCGCCGCAGCGACGACCACAACGACCACGACCCATCCCCTCTTTCCAAGTAGTCCCGTTCCATGACCCAGCTCAGCGTCAACGTCAACAAGATCGCCGTCCTGCGCAATTCGCGCGGCGGCGCCGAACCGGACGTGGTGCGCGCCGCCCAGGCCTGCCTGGATGCCGGTGCACATGGCATCACCGTGCACCCGCGGCCGGACCGCCGCCACATCACCGCCGAGGACGTGCTGGCCCTGTCCACGTTGACCCGCGCGCGTGGCGTTGAATTCAACATCGAAGGCAATCCGTTCGCGCCGCCGCGCGAGGGCTACCCGGGGCTGCTGCCGCTGTGCGAACAGACCCGCCCGGCGCAGGCCACCCTGGTACCCGATGGTGATGGGCAGATCACCTCCGACCACGGTTTCGACTTCGCGCGGGATGCCGAGCGGCTGCGCCCACTGATCGCCGAACTGAAAGCGATGGGCTGCCGGGTCAGCCTGTTCGTCGACGCGGGCAACCCGCTGCTGGAGCAGGCGGCCGACGTGGGTGCGGACCGCATCGAGCTGTATACCGGGCCCTATGCGGAGGCGCATGCGGCTGGCGACGCCGACGCGATGCTGGCGTTGTTCGCCACTGCCGCCCGCCGCGCGCAGGCCGTCGGCCTCGGCGTCAATGCTGGCCACGACCTGTCGCAGGACAACCTGCGCGACTTCCTGGCCCATGTGCCGGAGGTGCTGGAGGTGTCGATCGGCCACGCGCTGATCGGCGAGGCGCTGTATGACGGGCTGGATGCCACCGTGCGCGGGTACCTGGCGCTGCTCTGACCCCTCCCCTGTAGAGTCGAGCCATGCTCGACTCCATTTCCCATCCGTCCGGAGGCAGTCGAGCATGGCTCGCCTCTACGAGGGGGCTGAACCCTTCAGGCGGCCGTCGCAGCCATTGAGACGGTGGCGACGTACCCTGCCGCAATGGGTATTGCGATCAAGGGCCGAGGTTCCACGTCCCACCTTGCCGGGCGCTTTGAAAGCACCGTCAGCGAGGCGGTGGACGACGGCTGGGCGGTCGACGAGAGCGAGGAATTCCTCGCCCCGCGCCTGCGCACTGAAGTGCGCGCCGAAACCGCGCGCAGCATCATCACCCGCAACAACTCGCCGGACGTCGGCTTCAGCCAGTCGGTGAATCCGTACCGCGGTTGCGAGCACGGGTGCTCGTACTGCTTTGCACGCCCCTCGCATGCCTATCTGAATCTGTCGCCGGGCCTGGACTTCGAGACCAAGCTGTTCGCCAAGACCAATGCGCCGCAACTGCTGCGCAAGGAACTGTCGAAGCCGGGTTACGTGCCGCAGCCGATCGCGCTGGGCATCAACACCGATGCGTACCAGCCGATCGAACGCAAGTTCAAGCTGACGCGCCAACTGATTGAAGTGATGCTGGAGACCAAGCATCCGTTCTCGCTGATCACCAAGAACGCACTGGTCGAGCGCGACATCGATCTGCTCGCGCCGCTGGCCGCGGAGAACCTGGTCAGCGTGCATTTCTCGGTGACCTCGCTGGATCCGCATCTCTCCGCGAAGCTGGAACCGCGCGCATCAGCGCCACATGCACGGCTGCGCGCGATGAAACGCCTGCATGACGCTGGCATTCCGGTCGGTGTGATGGTGGCGCCGGTGATTCCGTGGATCAACGACAGTGAGCTGGAAGCCGTGCTGGAGGCCGCACACGATGCAGGTGCGAGCACCGCCGGCTACGTGCTGCTGCGCCTGCCGCTGGAAGTGGCACCGCTGTTCCGCGACTGGCTGGATACGCACCATCCCGATCGCGCTGCGCATGTGATGAGCACCATCCAGCAGCTGCGTGGCGGCAAGGACTACGACAGCCGGTTCGGCACCCGCATGCGCGGCCAGGGCGTATATGCCGATCTGTTGAACAACCGCTTCAAGCTGGCGCGCAAACGGTTGGGATTCAATGCACAGAACAGCCACTGGCCGAAGCTGGATTGCAGCCGGTTCCAGAAGCCGCTGCCGCCGAAGAAGGATACGCCGCAGGGCAGTCTGTTCTAGGACGCTGGACCGCAGTGCGACCCACCGGTAACAATCCAAGCCTTGCCGCATCGCCTGGTGTTGTACACGATGAAATGCAGTCACTGCTTCCGTGCCAGTGGTCTTCTTCTATGCCTTGCGACCCTGCAGGTCCAGGCCCGCGCCCTGCACGAATGCATCGTCGTTCCGCAGGCCACGGTCGTCACTGACATGCCGGCTGGCCTGGACGAGTTCGAACAGCGTTTGTGGACAGCAAATGCGGGTCAGGTGGTGAGCAAGGGCACCGACACCCTTCTTCTGCTTCGCCTGTTCTCGGAATCACCGGGCGTGATGGATTCCCAAGAGTTCACCAAGGTCACCGGTATCCTGAAGGGATACACTCCGTCCGCTGAAGGGATTCCGGAGGTGCTCGACGCACGCATGACCAGTGGTGGCGCGGGCTTCGCGCACAAGGGAGACTACTGGTTGTCCGATTCGGCGGATATCGAGCTACATCGACCGCACAAGCGCGATAGTCCGATGGAAGTCAAAGTGACGTCTGTCGGATGGAACAGCTATCGAAAAGAAGACCGTTCCTTCTATCTCCAGTTCACCTGTCAACCCAGGGAAATCCCCGTCGAGAAGCTCAGTGCCTGGCAAGGTGGCAACGGCAATCTCTGGCGGTCTTTTGGACCGACCAAGTAGCTGCGACAGTCTCACCCTCCCCCAAACAACTTCTGCGCACTCTGGAACAGGATCCAGCTCGTCGCGATGAACTTGTCGCCGCGCTGCGGCCGATTGCCGCGATGGGTATGAGTAAACGCCGTCGGTGCAATCAGCAGGCTGCCAGTACGTGGCGCGATCTTGCGGCCCTGGAACAGGAACTCGGTTTCGCCTTCGTCGAAGTCGTCGTTGAGGTACAGCGTCCACAGCACATGCCGGTGCAGGGTCTCGGCCTGGGCATCCTTGGGGTACAGCTCGCAGTGCCAGTACGGGTAGCCGCCCTCGCCTGCCGCATACCACTGCAGGTTGATTGCACCCGGGCGCAGGCAGGTACGGGCCAGGTCGGCCAGCTGCTGCGGCGGCATGTCGGGAAAGTCCTCGGCAGACAGGCGTCGCGGTTGGCCGTTGCTGTCCTGGATCTGCAACATCAGCGGGGCGATCAACGCCTGTGGATAACGGCGTAGATAAGTCAGTAGGCCGTTGAACACCGCAATCTGCAGCTGCTGGTCGACGTCCTGCCAGCCGTCCAGGCCACTGATGCGCAGATCCTTGCTGTGCTTGAGTTCCGGGAACACGCCACTGCCCACCGCACCGGGCAGCAGGCCACGCGTGGCACGCATGCGCTCGATGATCGCCGCGCAGACCTCGCTGGGGACGGCGTTGTGGATGACTTCGATGAAATCGACCGGGCCCTGCTCGTGCATGCGTGCATTCCTTAGGCGGCAACGGCTTGATGGTGCCGTTTGCCGCCCTCGGTGTCACCCCACGGTCATGTCATCGTTCTGCCACGACCGCTGTCGGAGGAACTGCCTCAGCCCTGCGCGTCGTCGTGCGCGTGGTGGTAGCGCACGGCCTCGGCCACTTCCTCGCGCGAACCGAGGAACACCGGCACGCGCTGGTGCAGCTGGTCGGGCTGGATGTCGAGGATGCGCTCGCGGCCGGTCCAGGCAGCGCCGCCGGCCTGTTCGACCAGCAGGCCCATCGGGTTGGCTTCGTACATCAGGCGCAGTTTGCCGGCCTTGGACGGATCCTTCTTGTCCCACGGGTAGATGAAGATGCCGCCGCGGGTCAGGATGCGATGCACGTCGGCCACCATGCTGGCGATCCAGCGCATGTTGAAGTTCTTGCCGCGTGCGCCTTCCTTGCCCGCCAGCAGGTCGCCGACGTACGCCTGCATCGGCGCTTCCCAGTGACGCTGGTTGGACATGTTGATGGCGAATTCCTGGGTGGCCGCCGGAATCTGCATGTTCTCGGTGGTCAGCACGAACTCGCCCTTCTCGCGGTCGAGGGTGAAGGCGTGGGTGCCATGGCCGACGGTCAGCACCAGCTGGGTGCTGGGCCCATAGATGCAGTAACCGGCGGCGATCTGCTTGCTGCCCGGCTGCAGGAACGCGTCATCGCCCGGCAGTTCGACGTTGGTCGGGCAGCGCAGCACCGAGAAGATGGTGCCGACGGAGACGTTGACGTCGATGTTGGAGCTGCCATCGAGGGGATCGAACAGCAGCAGGAAATCACCGCGCGGATAGATGTCCGGCACCGGCTGGCTGTGGTCCATTTCCTCCGAGGCGCAGGCGGCGAGGTGGCCACCCCAGGCGTTGGCCTCGAGCAGGATCTCGTTGCTGATGACGTCCAGCTTCTTCTGCGCTTCACCCTGCACGTTGCCGGTACCGGCGTCGCCGAGCACGCCACCGAGGGCGCCCTTGCTGACGGCGATGGAGATGCTGGTGCAGGCGCGGGCGACGACCGCGATCAGCTGGCGCAGGTCGGCATTGATGCGGCTGGCGTGCTGTTCCTGGATCAGGAAGCGGGTCAACGAAGTACGGGACATGAGCGGGCAGGTCTCGGCAGCGGGAAAACGCCTATTGTCGCCCGTATGGCGGGGCCGTGCGTGAGCGCGGGAAGGCGTAATCGTTTCCAGATGCGTTGCGCTCGTGGCGCCTTCCTTTTGTCGAGGCGCGTGGAAGGGGGAGGCGATGCAGGACACGCTGCAAGTACGTCCATGTAAGCTCGATGGCGCCATCCATGGCGCCAACGGTCCTGCATCACCTCCCCCTCCCACGCGCTTCAGGGTTCGCCGCGAGCGCGGTGGGGATGGCAAAGGCAAGAGCAAGAGCAAGAGCAAAAAACAAAGGCGCCTTTCGGCGCCTTTGTCTTCAAACCACTGGAGCGTTGCTTCAGCCCTTGGCGACGGTGGCCACGGCCTTGGCGACGTATTCCAGGTTGTTCTGGTTCAGCGCGGCCACGCAGATGCGGCCGGTGCCGACGGCGTAGATGCCGAACTCGTCGCGCAGGCGCTCGACCTGCTCACGGCTCAGGCCGGAGTAGGAGAACATGCCGGCCTGCTCGTTGATGAAGCCGAACTGCGGTGCACCTGCAGCGGCCAGCTTCTCGACCAGGCCATGGCGCAGGGCGTGGATGCGCTCGCGCATCTCGGTCAGCTCCTGCTCCCACATCGCGCGCAGTTCCGGGTTGGTCAGCACGCCGGCCACCAGTGCAGCACCGTGGGTGGACGGGCTGGAGTAGATGGTGCGGATCACGCGCTTGACCTGCGACTGCACGGCCTTGGCGTCAGCGGCGGTCGGCGCCACCATCGACAGCGCACCCACACGTTCGCCATACAGCGAGAACGACTTGGAGTACGAGTTGGCGACGATGAAGCTGTCGATGCCGGCTTCGGCGATGATGCGCACGGCGGCGCCGTCCTGCTCGATGCCCTTGTCGAAGCCCTGGTAGGCCATGTCGATGAAGGGGAACAGCTGGCGGTCCTTCAGCAGCTGTGCGACCTGCTTCCACTGGCTGACCGTGAGGTCGGCACCGGTGGGGTTGTGGCAGCAGGCGTGCAGCAGCACCACGGTGCCGGCGTCCAGCTTGCCCAGGTCGGCCAGCAGGGCATCGAAGTTGACGCCATGCGTGGTCGGGTCGAAGTAGGAATACTCCACCACCTCGAAGCCGGCCGCGCTGAACACGGCGCGGTGGTTTTCCCAGCTCGGGTTGCTCAGCGCAACGGTGGCGTGCGGCAGCAGCTTCTTCAGCACGTCGGCGCCAACACGCAGCGCACCGCTGCCACCGACGGTCTGTGCGGTGGTGACGCGGCCGGCGGCCAGCAGCGGCGAGTCCTTGCCGAACACCAGCTCACGCGTGGCCTGCGTGTACGCCGGCAGGCCATCGATCGGCAGGTAGCCGCGCGGTTTGGCTTCAGCGGCAAGCTGCTGCTCGATCTGCTTGACGGCGCGCAGCAGCGGAATGCGGCCGCTCTCGTCGTAGTAGATGCCCACACCCAGGTTGACCTTGGTCGGGCGGCTGTCGGCGTTGTACGCCTCGGTCAGGCCCAGGATCGGGTCGCCTGGGACCAGTTCCACGTTTGCAAAGAAGGACACGGCGGTACTCGTTCGGTAGACGGAAAGGGGGAGGAAGTGCGCTACGCGGCTTGCGGCTTTTCGGCCGGAAACAGCCCATCGTAACAAAGCCTGCCGGGGCTGGCCGCCGCCATCGTCATCTGCCGCCCCGTACCATGGCGTGCGTTGCCGCCCGATCCATCAACCTGAATCATGAATCCTGCCGCACGCCGCCGTTGCCTGCCGTTGTCCGCCCTGCTGCTGTCGCCCTGGGCGGCCGTGGCCGAGCCCGCACCGACCGCCCTGCCCAGCGTGCAGGTGCAGGCCGCGCGGGTGCCGGGCATCGACCCGTTCGCGCTGCCGGCCAGCCAGGACACGGTCTGGATCGACGCCGGCCGCGCTGGCGCCGGCGCACAGCTGTCCGAGGCGTTGGCCGGGGTCCCGGGCCTGGTCGCCCGCGACCGGCAGAACTTCGCGCAGGACACCCAGCTGTCGATCCGTGGCTTTGGTGCACGCTCGACCTTCGGGGTGCGCGGGGTGCGGGTGTTGATCGACGGGGTACCGGCGACCATGCCCGACGGCCAGGGCCAGCTGTCGCACGCCAGCCTGTTGGGCGCCGAACGCATCGAGGTGCTGCGTGGGCCGTTCTCGGCGCTGTACGGCAATTCCTCCGGCGGCGTGCTGCAGGTGTGGAGCGCGCAGGGCCAGGCCGGGGACCCGTGGCGGCTGCGGCTCACTGCCGGTGCCGACAACACGCTCAGCGTCGGCGCGCAATTGAAGGGTGCCGGCCGTGTTCTGGATTACAACATCGCCGCCAACCACTTCCGCACCGATGGCTGGCGCGACCACAGTCACGCGCGCCGTGAATCGCTCAATGCGCGCATCGGTGGTGATCTGGGCGGTGGGCGGTTGGAGCTGCTGCTCAATGCGCTGGATGCCCCCGATGCGCAGGACCCGCTGGGCCTGAGCCGTGCCCAGGTGGCGGCGGATCCGCGCCAGGCCACCGCCGTGGCGCACCAGTACAACACCCGCAAATCGGTGCGCCAGCAGCAGGCCGGTCTGCGCTGGACCCGGGAGACCGGGGCGCAGCGCTGGCAGCTGATGGGCTATGCCGGCCAGCGCGCGGTGACCCAATACCTGCCGATTCCGCCGGCTGCCCAGGCCAACCCACTGCATGCCGGCGGGGTGATCGATCTGGAGGGCGGCTATGGTGGGCTGGACGCGCGCTGGGGCTGGCACGGCGACCTCGTCGGCCGGCCGCTGGACGTGGTGGCCGGGCTCAGCGCGGACCGGCAGCGCCAGCACCGCACCGGCTTCGAGAACTTCATCGGCAGTACGTTGGGTGTGCGCGGGCGCCTGCGCCGCGACCAGATCGACACCGTGCAGAACGTGGACCAGTTCGCCCAGGCCTGGTGGCAGTGGAGCCCGCGCTGGTCGTTGCTGGCCGGCGTGCGCCACAGCGCGGTGCGCTTCGCGTCCGACGACCGCTACATCGTCGGCGCCAACCCCGATGACAGTGGCCGCCGCCGCTACCAGGCGACCACGCCGGTGGCCGGGATCAGCTTCGAGGCCAGCCCGCAGTGGCGCCTGCATGCCGCCGTGGGCCGCGGCTTCGAGACACCCACCTTCAACGAGCTGGGTTATCGCGCCGACGGCCAGGCGGGCTTGGCGCTGGATCTGGCGGCGGCGCGCAGCCGCAGCCTGGAGGTCGGCAGCAAGTGGCGCGCACAGGATGGAACCCAGCTTGATGTCAGCCTGTTCCGCGCAGATACCGACGATGAGCTGGCAGTTGCCAGCAACAACGGAGGTCGCAGCACCTATCGCAACATCGGCCGCACCCGCCGCCAGGGGGTTGAACTGCAGTATCGCCAGCCGCTGGCCGAGCAGCTGGAGCTGCAGCTGGCGTGGACCTGGCTGCAGGCGCAGGTGCGTTCGCCGTACCTGACCTCGAATACCCTGGTTGCTGCCGGCAGCCGCCTTCCCGGGGTACCGCGCCAGCAGGCCTTCGCCCGGCTGCAATGGTCACCCGGCGAGTGGCAGTGGGCGCTGGAGGCCGCCGCCAGCAGCGATACCGTGGTCAACGACGTGGCGACCGAACGCGCGCCCGGCTTCGCCCTGCTGCATCTGGAAGCCGGCCGTCGCTGGACCCTGCCGGGTGGCGAGCTGCGCGCCTTCGCCCGGCTGGAGAACGTGCTGGACCAGGCCTACATCGGCTCGGTGATCGTCAACGATGGCAACGGGCGCTTCTACGAGCCGGGACCAGGACGGCGGGCCAACGTCGGCCTGCAATGGTCGTGGCGCTAGGAGGGTAGTGCCGGCCGCTGGCCGGCATCGCTTCGCCTCGGGTATTCAAGGTGCCGGCCAGCGGCCGGCACTACCCATCAGTCAGGCGCCTTGGCCGGCACGAAGGGCGAGGTCGGGTCGCTGGCCGGGAACGTCTCCTCCAGCGCCTCGTCCTGGTTGTCGCTGGCGCGCTGCTTGCGTTCGCGCCGCTTGAGCGGGCTTTCCTGGCCGCCGCGATGGCGGTCACCGCCGTCCTTGCGGTCCTGGGCTGCCTGTTCAGCCTCGTGCTTCACCGGCAGATGCTCTCCGGCGTGCCCGGCATCGAAGAACGGCGCGCCGGTGCCGCGGTAGTCGGCATTGTCGGCATCATGTTTGCCGCGCTGCTCGCCGGGAATGGGCGGATGGTTCGCGCGCAGCGGATCGCGGGAGGTCTCTCGGCTCATGGTCTGGCTACCTGCGCTCGGGGGTTCCCACTACACCGCGCCACAGGTAAAGCCACCGCGAACCTGGCGTCATGAACATCTCGCTCACCCCCCGGTAACGGCACCGCGCGTATTCCTGCCCACCCGCCCCCGCTGCAGGAGCCGGCCATGCCCCGTCTTGAACGACCCGCACCGTCCGTGTTCAACGCCCTGCTCGATCCGCTTGGCCAGCGCACCGCGCAGCGCCGCACGCGTCGCCATGAGGATCCGCAGGCGGTGGCCCAGGACTACCTGCAATACATGCTCACTGACTACGAGGAACGTCGCGGGCAAAGCCATCGCAACTGGCGAGATCTGTGCCCGGTCTATGCCTTCGCGCTGACCACCCATGCTGCCGACTGGCCGCGCGGTGACGCCGCCGATACCTGCGAGGAACTGGCCGAGCACTGGGAACAGATGCGCGGGCAGTCGCGGCTGGGCTGGTCACAGGCGCGGCCGGTGGTGGAAGACGCCTGGCGTGCGCTGGACCATATTCCGGCGGCGGCAGTGAGGCCGTTGCTGCAGTAACGCTGGGGTTCTGCGTACACGCGCGGGTGTGCTGTGGTTGCCGGCCAGCGGCCGGCACTACCGTTTTCCGTAGAAGCCACCTGCACGACATCGACACGGCCGGTTTACACCGCCCGGAACACGCTGGGCACCCTGCCCCATCAAAGGTGCACCCATGGCCCGCCCGATCTGGACCGGCACGCTGTCGTTTGGCCTGCTCAACGTGCCGGTGTCGCTGATGTCAGGCGAACGCAAGGTCGACCTGCAGTTCCGCATGCTTGACTCGCGCGACCGCAAACCGATCCGCTTCGAGCGGGTCAATGCCGATACAGGCGAGGAAGTGCCGTGGAAGGATATCGTCAAAGCCTACGAGTACGACAAGGGGAGCTATGTCGTGCTGGAGGAAGGGGATATCCGCTCGGCAGCACCGGAAAGCCACGAAGCGGTGGAAGTGGAATCGTTCGTGGATGCGGCGCAGATCGACCCGCGCTACTACGAGAAACCGTACCTGCTGGTACCCGGCAAGAAGGCCGAAAAGGGCTACGTGCTGCTGCGCGAGACCTTGCGCAGCACCGGCAAGGTGGGCATCGCACGGGTGGTGGTGCGCACGCGCGAATACCTGTGCGCGGTGATGCCGCATGAGGATGCGCTGGTGCTGATGATCCTGCGCTATCCGCAGGAACTGGTGGATCCCGAGGACTACAAGCTGCCCACCGGAAAACTCTCCGACTACCGCATCAGCAGCAAGGAAACGGCAATGGCAGAGCAGCTGATCGAGTCGATGGCCGGTGATTGGGACCCATCCCAATACCACGACGAGTTCCGCGAGCGACTGCAGCAGGTGTTGAACAAGCGCATCAAGTCCAAGGGCGGCACCACCCGGGTGGAAGATGAGCCCGCACCACGCGAGGACGCCACCACCAATGTGGTTGATTTCATGGCGCTGCTGCAGAAGAGCCTTGATGCGAACAAACGTACGCCAGCGAAGAAGACCGCAACGCGCAAGGCAGCCACAAAGTCGACGGTGAAAAAGGCCGCAAAAAAGGCGACGAAGAAGGCTGCAAAGAAGATCGCACCACGGCGCAAGGCAGGTTGAGCCATGTCGTTGCACCAGTACAGGCGCAAGCGCCGACTTGGAGGTGGCGCCGGGCAGACGCCGGAACCTGACGAAACGCCTGTACGTGCTGATCCCAAGCGGCGGCCGATCTTCGTCATCCAGCTGCACCATGCCAGTTCGCGCCACTACGACTTCCGTTTGGAGATGGACGGTGTACTGAAGAGTTGGGCGGTGCCGAAGGGACCTTCGCTGCGTGTCGGTGAGAAGCGGCTGGCCGTGGAAGTGGAAGACCATCCGCTGTCCTACGCCGGTTTCGAAGGAGACATTCCTGAAGGCCACTATGGTGCTGGCCACGTGGATGTCTTCGATCACGGCACCTGGGCCTGTGAAGGCGATCCACTGCAGGCGCTGGCCGCTGGAAAGATCGACTTCGTGCTGCATGGGCAACGCCTGGCGGGCGGCTGGAAGCTGGTGCGCACGGCAATGAAGGGGCGTCAGGTACAGTGGCTGCTGATCAAGCGCGGTGACGAGGAAGCGCGCGACGCCGAAGCAGACGATCTGCTGGGCGCGCCCGCGCCCGAGCGCGCATCCGCAGTGATGAAGCGCACTGCGGGGAAGACAGGGCGTGCTGTGCCGGCCGCACGCACGTCTACCCGCAAGCCCGATGCACGCTGGCATGCGCGCGCGCTGAAATTGGACGGCGCACGTGACGCGCCCTACCCGCATGGGTTCAAACCGCAATTGACCGATCATCGCGACAGTGCGCCGGACGGCGCGCACTGGCTGCACGAGATCAAGTGGGACGGCTATCGCCTGTTGGCCGATCTGCATGACGGCGAGGTGAAGCTGCGCTCACGCAATGGCCTGGATTGGACCGATGATTTTCCCGAGGTGGTGCAGGCCGTGCGGGCGCTGCCGGTGCGTGATGCGCGCCTGGACGGTGAGCTGGTGGTGCTGGACCCGGAAGGGCGCAGCGATTTCGCAGCGCTGCAGCGCGTGATCGATGGAAGCTCGAAGCAACCACTGCGCTACATCGTGTTCGATCTTCCGGGTGTGGCCAACGCGGACATCAGTCGTGCGCCATTGCTGGAACGCAAAGCGCTGCTGAAGGATCTCATCGGACCCATGCCGGGCATCCTGGCCTTCAGCGAACATGTGATCGACCACGGCCCGCAGGTGTTCGATGCCAGTGGCGAGGCGGGATTCGAAGGCATCGTCAGCAAGCAGGTGGACGCGCCGTACGTGAACGCCCGCGCCCGCAGCTGGGTGAAGGTGAAGCATGAAGACACCGACGAGTTCGTGATCGTCGGCTATACGGCGCCAAAGGGTTCACGCGTGGGCTTCGGATCGTTGCTGCTGGCAACGCCGGACAAGGAGGGCCTGCGCTATGTTGGCCGCGTCGGTACCGGCTTCGATGACGAGAACCTGCGCGCGCTGCTCAAGGCACTGCAGCCACTGGCAGTAAAGACGCCTGTGCTGCAGCTTCCGGCGCATGTACCGTTCCGCGCCGCCAGCGTGCGCTGGGTGAAGCCAGTGACGGTGGCGGAAGTGGCGTTCCGTGGCTGGGGCAAGGAAGGCCTGCTGCGCCAGGCCAGTTTCAAGCGGCTGCGCAGCGACAAGCAGAAGGAGGACCTGGGAATGAGCACAGCAACGGCAGATGATGAAGTCGGAGGCGAGGTCCAGATCACTCATCCGGAGCGGGTGGTGTTTCCCAGGCAGAGACTAGGCAAAGGCGACGTGGCCGACTATTACCGGCGCATGGCGCGCTGGATCCTGCCCGAGATCGCCGGACGGCCGCTGTCACTGTTGCGCTGCCCCGATGGGGTCGGCAAGGTCTGTTTCTTCCAGAAGCATCATGGCCCCGGCCTGGGTGACGCGGTGCATGCGGTGCCCCTGCAGCAGAAGAGCGGCCGCGAGGACTATGTCTATATCGACGATGCGCGGGGCCTGCTGCAGCTGGTGCAGATGAACACGCTGGAGCTGCATCCATGGGGTGCGACCGTGGCCGACCCGGAGCATCCGGATCGACTGGTGTTCGATCTCGACCCTGGTGACGGCGTCAGCTGGGCACAGGTGAAAGCCGGTGCACGCGATGTGCGTGACCGCCTGCAGCAGGCAGGTCTCGAGAGCTTCGTGCGGCTGTCCGGTGGCAAGGGCGTACATGTGGTGGTACCGCTGCAGCCCAAGGCTGGCTGGGACGAGGCGAAGGCATTCTGCGAAGCCTTTGCGCAGGCAATGGCACAGGAGCAACCTGATCGCTATGTGGCGACGATGAGCAAGGCCAAGCGCAGTGGCGTCATCTTCATCGACTGGTTGCGCAACACCCGGGGGGCCACCAGCGTGTGCTCGTGGTCGCTGCGCGCGCGCGATTCCGCCGGTGTGGCAGTGCCACTGCGCTGGGAGGAGCTGGCTCGTATCAGTGCCGCCGACGCATTTCCCATGGGCAAGGCGCTGGCGAGGGCGAAGCGCTTGAAGGGTGACCCTTGGCGGGGCATCGAGCGGTTGAAGCAGACGCTGCCGTCGCTGAAGCGGTAGCGCCGGCCGGCAACAGTAGGATGGCCGAGGTTGCCGGCCAGCGGCCGGCACTACCTGTATATGCTCAGCGCGGATCGCGCGAGGCGCGACGGCCGAACCACCAGCCGACCAGCAGTTGCAACGGCAGCGATGCCAGCAGCGAAATGACGAACCAGAACGGGAAATCCGCACCGGCCGTCCACATGGCGTAGCCACAGCCCAGCGCGATCAGCGACCAGATCGAGAAGCCATGCGAACGCGGCCAGCAGGGGGCGTAATAGGTGGCGAAGGAAATGCCGGCGATGCCACCGAGCACGCTGAAGGTGAGATCCCACCCCAGCTGCACACTGTTGTTGTCCGGCGACAGGCCCAGCAGCGGAGGCAGCCAGCTGGCGACGCTGCTGACCAGCGCAAGCGACAGCACGCCGCCGATCAGGGCGACGATGGACAGGAACAGGGTCTTGAGCAGGCCGGGCATGCGCGCATTGTACGGCGGCGCGAAGTGCCTGGGGTTGCGGGCCGGCGGCCGGCACTACCGATGGATCGGCATGGCCGCCGCGTCCGTGGGAGAGGGGGACGGAGCGACGGCGGCCATGCACAGGCGGTCAGGCGGCGAAATCGAGCACCACGCGGCCTTCGATGGTGCCCGCATGCATGCGCGCGAACACGTCGTTGATGTTTTCCAGGCGGTCGGTGCTGACCGTGGCCGCAACCTTGCCTTCGGCCGCGAACTGCAGCGACTCCTGCAGGTCCAGCCGGGTGCCGACGATCGAGCCACGCACGGTGATGCCGTTGAGCACCATGCCGAAGATGTCCAGCGGGAAGTTACCGGGCGGCAGTCCGTTGAGCGAGACGGTGCCGCCACGGCGGACCATGCCCAGCGCCTGCTCGAACGCCTTCGGCGACACCGCGGTGACCAGCGCACCGTGCGCGCCGCCGATTTCCTTCCTGAGGAAGGCGGCCGGATCGGTGGTACGCGCGTTCACGGTGATCTGCGCGCCAAGCTGCCGGGCCAATGCCAGCTTGTTGTCGTCCACATCCACCGCAGCCACGTTCAGGCCCATCGCGCGAGCGTACTGCACCGCCATGTGGCCCAGGCCACCGATGCCGGAAATCGCCACCCAGTCACCGGGTTTGGTGTCGGTGACCTTCAGGCCCTTGTAGACGGTCACGCCGGCACACAGCACCGGCGCGATCTCGACGAAGCCCACGTCCTTCGGAAGCAGGCCGACATAGTTGGCATCGGCCAGTGCGTACTCGGCGAAGCCGCCGTTGACCGAGTAACCGGTGTTGCGCTGTGTCTCGCACAGCGTTTCCCAGCCACCCAGGCAGTGTTCGCAATGGCCACACGCCGAGTACAACCAGGGGATGCCGACCCTGTCGCCTTCCTTGACGTGCCCTACCCCGCCTCCCACGGCCACGACGTGCCCCACGCCCTCGTGGCCGGGGATGAACGGCGGGTTCGGTTTCACCGGCCAGTCGCCCTCGGCGGCGTGCAGGTCGGTGTGGCAGACGCCACAGGCCTCGATCTTGACCAGCACCTCGCCCGCCCCCGGGCGCGGTACCGAGACTTCCTCGATCACCAGTGGCTTGCCGAACTCACGCACGACAGCGGCCTTCATGGTCGAATTCATGTTCGGATCTCCGTAGTGCGCTTGCCCACAGAATGACGCCGGCACGAGGCCGGCGCTTTGATCACGATCAAACCTTTGAAGATTCGTGGAGCGGGTTCAGCTGGCCAGCACGGACGCCTCGCGGGCGAGGCGCTCGATCGCGTCCCAGTCGCGGGTCTGCAGCAGCGCCGGGGTGGTCAGCCACGAACCGCCCACGCACAGCACGTTGGGCAGGTGCAGGAACTGCGGCGCGGTCTGCGCACTGATGCCACCGGTCGGGCAGAAGCGCACATCGGCGAACGGGCCGTGCCAGGCCGCCAGCAGCGCAGCGCCACCGGCTTGCACCGCCGGGAAGAACTTGAAGGTGTCGTGGCCGTGCTCCAGGCCCAGGATCAGGTCCGAGGCGGAGGCCGCACCGGGCAGGTACGGCAGGTCGGCATCACGCGCGGCCGCATACAGCGCCGGTGTTGCACCCGGGGAGACCGCGAAGCGCGCACCGGCCTGCTTCGCTGCCTGCATCTGCGCGGCGTTGAGTACGGTGCCGGCGCCGATCACCGCATCCGGCACAGCCTCGACCATCGCCTTGATCGC
Organism: Stenotrophomonas sp. 109824_Sma; assembly: GCF_056480025.1. NCBI lineage: Bacteria > Pseudomonadati > Pseudomonadota > Gammaproteobacteria > Lysobacterales > Lysobacteraceae > Stenotrophomonas > Stenotrophomonas sp. 109824_Sma. Next base: position 30,019 of record NZ_CM151078.1, read on the forward strand.
ATCCAGCGCCTGCGGCGTGCGCAGTGTCACTTCGATCACCGGCAGGCCGCCGCGGAACAACGCCTGGGCGACATCGACCGCTTCATTCACATCTTCGGGGGTGTACACCGGGATCACCGGTGCCAGCTTCAACAGCGCGCGCAGGCGCGGATCAGCGCTGGACATCGTCTTGCTCCTTGCCCGACCGGGCATCGCGGATCGCTGCCGGGTCCGGCAGCGCAGCGGCGCATGATGCCACGTGGATCGCGAAGGTGCTGGCAGCACCCTGCCCCCGTGCCTGGCTCAGGCGGGGTCGGCCTGCAGTGCCTGGATGCGGCGCTGGTACCAGTCGCCGCCGAGCGGGTCGAACACCGCCGAGCGCTCCATCTGCGCCTCGTACACGTGCACCGAGATCGCCAACGCGTCATCGCTGGCGTTGCGCAGGGTGTGATACTCGTGCGGCGGGATCAGGCTGCCGGCACTGCCGAAGCCCCCGCGCAGCGCGGCGTGGCGGTGGAAACGCCAGCGCTCGCCGGCGCGCTCCAGCAGCTCGTAACGGGTGATCTCCAGTTCGCCCAACCACACTCCCTCCACACACCACATGGCATCGTGGTCGTGCAGCGGCGTGCCCTGCCCTGGGCCCCAGCTCATGGCAATCACGCTGTAGCCGTGTTCGCGGCTGTGGTACAGCGGACGTCGCGCGTAATGATCACTGACCGGCCGATGCACGCATTCGGGCAATTCGATGCGGCTGTCGGTTATGGCTTCCTGCAGCGCCAGCTGCAGGTCGGCGGTGATGCGCCCGGCATCACCGGAGGTCATCGCCGCGTCGACCGCGGCGATCAACCGGTCGCGGCCACGGAACGGCGGAAACGGAGAGGTCTGCAGGTCCATGCACCTGACTGTAGCGGAGCATGGTTAAGGGAATGTTGGCGTTCGCGTGCGTCGCGTCCGCATTCAGGGTGAACACGCGCGGAAGAACGGTTCAGATGCAGAGGCAGTAGAGCGATCACAATGGAACCTCGCGCAGCAGAACGTGTCGAACACGACACGTTTCAGATCCGCTGCGACATTCCGCAACTTCGCGCCCGACGGGCGCAAGGCTAGAATTCTCCGACTTACCTGGTTCTATACATGTCAGTGCGAAATATTAGCGATGCCGCGTTGCCGGCATCGAAGGGCAAGGCAGCCACGATCAACGACATCGCACGACTGTCGGGAGTTTCCAAGAAAACGGTTTCAAGAATCATCAACAACTCGCCGCTGGTGCGCAAAGACACCCGCGACAAGGTCGAGGCGTTGATGCGCGAGGTCGGTTACGTGCCCGACCCCCTGGCGCGCGGACTCGCGTTCCGCCGCTCCTTCCTGATCGGCCTGGTGTACGACGACCCCGGCGCCCAATGCATTGTCGACCTGCAGCACGGCGCGCTGGAAGCGCTGCGCGGCACCGGCTATGAGCTGGTGGTGCACCCGTGCAACAGCCAGGATGCGGACTGTGCGGACGGCGTGCGCCGCTTCGTGCAGCAGCAGAAGCTGCATGGCGTGATCCTTGGCCCGCGCGCCTCCGAGTCGGTGGCGCTGGCGCAGATGCTGGACGCGATCGACTGCCGCTACATCCGCATCAATGCGCATGCATCGGAGGAAGACGTGCAGGCGGTGGTCACCCACGATCGCGATGGTGCCGCCGCGGCTGCGGGCTACCTGCTCTCGCTGGGCCATCGCGATATCGCGGTGATTGCGGGTCCGGGAGATCGTCGTAGCGCACGCGAGCGCACCCATGGTTTCCTCGATCGGCTGGCCCAGGTGGGGCTGACCCTGCCGGGCGAGCGCGTGCTGGAAGCGGGCGATACGTTCGAGTCGGGCGTGCATGCCGCCGAACGGCTGCTGATGGGCGGACAACGCCCCAGTGCGATCTTCGCCGGCAACGACGAAATGGCCGCTGGCGTGTATCAGGTGGCATTGCGTGCCGGCATCGCGGTGCCGCAGCAGTTGTCGATCGTCAGCTACGACGACAGCCCGCTGGCGTCGCGGCTGTGGCCGCCGCTGACCTCGGTACGCCGCCACGTCTCCGACATCGGCCGCATGGCGGCGGCGATGCTGGTGCAGACCGAAGTACCGGAGGCGCCGACTGCGGCCAGCGTGCATCCGCAGCTGATGGTGCGCGGTTCCTGCCGGGCCGTGGACGGCTGAGTGCCCTGCCCTCGCCTGCGCCGTGGCAACGGTGCAGGCCGGTGGAAACGAGAACGGCGCACCAGGGTGCGCCGTTCCAGTGCGAAGCGGTGTGCGTTGCGCGCTTACACGTCGCCGCCGTCGGCCCAGCCTTCGCCCGTGCCGGCCTGGAATACGCGGTCATCGCCCTGCACTTCACCGGCCGGAAGATGCGCCTGGTCGGCCAGTGCCGCGTAGATCGGGGTGAAGTCGGGTGACGTCGCCTGCATCAGCTGTTCGAAGCTGTCGATGACGAAGTAGGTCTTCTGGAAGGTATCGATGCGGTACCTGGTGCGCATGATCCGCTGCAGGTCGAAGCCGATGCGGTTGGGCGCGGCCGATTCCAGCGAGTACAGCGATTCGCCCTTCGACGACACGATGCCCGCGCCGTAGATGCGCAGGCCGTCGGGCGTATCGATCAGGCCGAACTCCACCGTGTACCAGTACAGGCGGGTCAGGTTCTGCAGCGCATCCGGGCCGATCGCGTGGGCTTTGACGCCGCCACGGCCGTACGCCTCCATGTAGTCGGCGAACACCGGGTTCATCAGCAGCGGCACGTGGCCAAACAGATCGTGGAACAGGTCAGGTTCGGCGATGTAGTCGATCTGGTCCGGGCGACGGATCCACCAGGTCACCGGGAAACGTCGGTTGGCCAGGTGGTCGAAGAAATCCAGTTCCGGCAGCAGGCCTTCGACGCCGACCAGGGTCCAGCCGGTGGCGGCGCCGAGCACTTCGTTGAGCTGGTCGAAGCGCGGAATCATGTGCGCGCTCATGCCCATCTCATCCTGAGCGTCCAGGAACTCCTGGCAGGCACGGCCGACCAGCAGCTCGCGCTGGCGCTGGTACAGCGTGCTCCAGGTGGCGTGGTCGTCGGCGCTGTAGGTGTCCCACGGCTGCTCGACGAGCGCGGTGGTATACACCGGCACGTAGCCCTTGTCGGTCTGCTGGTGTTCGACGCGGCGGGGCTGGGCGAGGTCCATGGGGCACTCCTTGACGGGATACCCACGATGCTAGGGCAGGGCGCGCGCAACAGGGTTGCAAAAGTTGCGTCGATTGGCCTTGTTGGCGCAATATCCTTGCGTACTCACCATGTTGCGGGGCAACAATGGCCGGAGAAGTCCAGTTCGATCGCACGGATATACGCCTGCTGGCTGAAATCCAGCGGGATGGGCGCGCCACCAACGCCGAGCTGGCGACGCGGGTGAACCTCTCACCCTCGGCCTGCCTGCGCCGCCTGCAGCGGCTGGAAAGCGAGGGCGTGATCGTCGGCTATGGCGCGCGGCTGGAACCGCGTCAGCTGCGCCTGGGCCTGCAGGCCTTCGTGCGCGTGCAGCTGGAAAAGCACGACCAGGCCGCCATCGGCCACTTCGTGGACAGCGTGCAGGGCTGGGATGAGGTGGTGGCCTGCCATGCGCTGACCGGCGACATGGACTACCTGCTGCACGTCTACGTGCGCGACCTGGAGCATTTCTCGCACTTCCTGCTGGACCGGCTGCTCAACGCCGGTGGCGTGGCCGATGCCAATTCCAGCTTCGTGCTGCGCACGGTGAAAGGCTTCCAGGCGTTGCCGTTGTCGCAGCTGGAGCCCTGAGCGGCCACCAGGCGTGCCCGGTGGCCTGGCATCAACGGATCAGCACTTGTCCTTGCGGCCCATCAGCTTGCCCAGGCGCGAAGCTTCCTCGCACTTCGGTGCGGCCACCGGCGCCGGTGCTGCTGCTGCGGCGCGCGCGCGCTGCAACTGCTGGATCTTCGCGCGGATCTGCGGCATGGCCGCCATCGCGGCCTTTTCACCTTCCAGGATCGCGGTGCCGCGCTGGCTGAAATCGGCGGCGCCGATGTCCAGCACCTTCGGGCGGATGACGATGTCGGCGCGCGCCAGTTCCTGCTCGCCCAGGCGCTGGCCCATGATCGAGATGGACTGGTTGACGATGCCCAGCATGTCCGTCGGTGCCTTGCCGCTGGCCTTGCTGGAGATGTCCACGGCGATCACGAAGTCGGCGCCGAGCTGGCGCGCGGCATCCACCGGCACCGGGCTGACCACGCCGCCGTCGATGTAGTTGCGGCCACCGATCTTCACCGGTTCGAACACACCGGGAATGCTGCTCGACGCGCGCACCGCCTGGCCGACGTTGCCGCGCACGAAGATCGAGCGCTCGCCGGTTTCCAGCTGCGTGGCGACGGCGGCGAACGGCTTTTTCAGGCGCTCGGCGGGACGGTTGGCAACCTGCTCGTTGACGTAGTCCTGCAGCTTCTGGCCCTGCACCAGGCCACCGGAGAACAGGCGCACGTCGCGGATGCTGGCTTCGTCCAGCGCGACCGCCTTGCTCTGCATCTGGAAGGCGTCCATGCCGCTGGCATACAGCGCACCGACCACGCTGCCGGCGCTGGTGCCGGAAACCACGGCCGGCTCGAAGCCGTTGGCTTCCAGCATCTTGATCACGCCGATGTGGGCGAAGCCCTTGGCTGCGCCACCACCGAGAGCGATGCCGATCTTGATCGGCTTGGCCTGCGGCACCACGGTCGGCGCCGGCGGCGGCGTGGGACGGACCGGGTCGCCACCGCAGCCGGCCAGCAGGCCGATCAGGGCGACGGACAGCAGCATGCGGGGGCGGAACAGGCTCATCGGCAGTGCGCTCGCGGCGCCGGATTCAGGAAAGGGCGCCAGCATACCGAAGCTGTGGCGGGGCGGGCAGGGTGGGGGAGATCCCTATTCATAAAGGTAGTGCCGGCCGCTGGCCGGCAACCATTGGGAAACTGGCAACGGTCCACGGGGTTGCCGGCCAGCGGCCGGCACTACCGGAGGCGGTCAGAACCGGTTGTCGCCGTCCAGCATCCGGCCCAGGCCGCCCAGCACCGAGCCTTCGCCGCGGCTCTGGCCGCCGCCCTGCGGTGCGGCCATCCACATGCGGCCGGCCAGGCGCGAGAACGGCAGCGACTGCAGCCAGACCTTGCCCGGGCCGGTCAGCGTGGCCAGGAACACGCCTTCGCCGCCGAACAGCATGCTCTTGATGCCGGCCACCCGGCGCACGTCCATGTCCACGCTGGAGTGGTAGGCCACCACGCAGCCGGTATCCACGTCCAGGCGTTCACCCGCGGCCAGCTCGCGCTCGATCACGCAGCCGCCGGCATGGATGAAGACCCAGCCGTCGCCTTCCAGCTTCTGCATGATGAAGCCCTCGCCGCCGAACAGGCCGGTCATGATCTTGCGCTGGAACTGCACGCCGATCTGCACGCCACGTGCGCCGGCCAGGAAGCTGTCCTTCTGGCAGATCAGGCGGCCACCGTGCTGGTCCAGGCGCATCGCCAGCACCGTGCCGGGGTAGGGCGCGGCGAAGGCGACCTTGCCCTTGCCGTGGCCGGTCTGGGTGTAGACGGTGGCGAACAGGCTCTCGCCGGTCAGCACACGGCGGCCGGCGGCCATCACCTTGTCCATCAGGCCGCCGCTGCTGGCGGCGCCGCTGCCGAACACGGTGTCCATCTGCACCGTGGCGTCCTTGAACATCAACGCGCCTGCCTCGGCCACCGCACTTTCGCCGGGGTCGAGCTCGATCTCCACGAACTGCATTTCATGGCCGACGATGCGGAATTCGATATCGTCGGCACGATTGCCGGCGGTGTTGGAAGGTACCGGCGGCGGGGTTGGCTGGCCCGCACCCGGCGCACGCAGCCCGGCCACCTCGGCGGTCGGCGTCCAGCCCGCCATGCCCTGGCACCAGGCCAGCGCGCGCGGGTTGGCCTGCGCATAGCGGCGCGCGGCCTCGTCATCGAGGGGGCCGACGCGGTCGGCCTGGGCGGAGGCATGGAAGTACCACTGGGTCATTGCGGTGGCTCCGCGGCGCTGGAAAACCCCGAGTCTAGCGAGCGCACCGGGGGCAGGGCGACGGGGCCATGAACGGCCGGCATTTGCGGGGCAGGTGCTGTATTGCAACAATTATCTGGTAGCGCCGTTTTACCACCCCTCCAAACACAGCCTACCGCCATGTCCCCGACCCGCACTTCCCGTGGCCGATTTCCGGTCGCGCGCCCCCTCGTTGCCGCTCTTTCCGCCCTGCTGCCGCTGGTAGCAGCCGCCCAGGAAACCCCCGCTGCCAAGGATCCGGTTGCCCTCGACACCCTGCAGGTGACCGCGCAGCGCCGCGTCGAGAACGCCAAGGACGTGCCGGTCGCGGTCAGCGCGATCCAGGGCGAGAAGCTGGATGTGCTCGGCTCGGCCGGCGATGACATCCGCTTCCTGGCCGCACGCGTGCCCAGCCTCAACATCGAGTCGTCCTACGGCCGTGCCTTCCCGCGCTTCTACATCCGCGGCCTGGGCAACACCGACTTCGATCTCAATGCATCGCAGCCGGTGTCGCTGGTGTACGACGACGTGGTGCAGGAGAGCCCGCTGCTGAAGGGCTTCCCGCTGTTCGACCTGGCCAACGTGGAAGTGCTGCGTGGCCCGCAGGGCACGCTGTTCGGCCGCAACACGCCGGCTGGCGTGGTCAAGTTTGATTCGGCGCGTCCGTCGCAGGATGCCGATGGTTACATCCGCGTCGGCTACGGCAGCTACAACAGCTGGAACGTGCAGGGCGCCTACGGCGGCCCGCTGACCGACCGCTGGTCGGCACGCGTCTCGGCGATCTACCAGCGCCGCGATGACTGGGTCGACAACACCCGTGTCGGCGCCCCCAACAGCGGCTTCGAAGGCTACGACGAAGCCGCCGGCCGCGTGCAGTTCCTGTACGAAGGCGACGACTTCGAAGCGCTGTTCAACCTGCACAAGCGCAAGCTCAACGGCACCGCCCGCCTGTTCCGCGCCAACATCATCGAGAAGGGTGGCAACTCGCTGGTCGAGAACTTCGACCGCGACAAGGTGGCCAACGACGGCGTCAACTTCTCCGACCTGAAGACCTGGGGCGGCAGCGCGCGCCTGCAGTGGAACCTCGGCTCGGTGACGCTGCACTCGATCACCGGCTACGAAACCGCCGAATCGCTCAACCGCGGTGACATCGACGGTGGCTACGGTGCGGCGTTCCTCGGCGCCGGCAACTACGGCCCGGGCTTCATCCCGTTCTCGTCGGAGTCGGCTGACGGCCTGCCGCACCATCGCCAGTGGACGCAGGAATTCCGCATCGAGTCCAACGAGTGGGGCCGCTTCGACTGGCAGGCCGGCGTCTTCTACTTCGATGAAGACGTGACCATCAACAACTTCAACTACGACTCGCTGGCCCCGGGCAATCCGCAGACCGGCCACGTGGTGCAGAACCAGCGCAACAAGGCCTGGGCGGTGTTCGCTTCGGGTGACTTCGATGTCACCGACCGCTTCAAGCTGCGTGCCGGCGTGCGCTACACCCAGGACAAGAAGGACTTCAGCGCCAGCGTGCTGCAGGCCGTTCCGTTCGGTACCCCGGTCAGTGGCCCGTACCTGGCCAACACCGACGTCAACGACGTCAGCTGGGATCTGAGCGGCGTGTACAAGCTGACCGACGACATCAACGCCTATGCCCGCGTGGCCAAGGGCTTCCGCGCGCCGTCGATCCAGGGCCGCCTGGCCTTCGCGCCGGGCCTGTCGCAGGCCGATTCGGAGAAGGTGATCTCGTACGAAGCCGGCATCAAGGCTGATCTGTTCGAGCGCCGCGCGCGCCTGGGCCTGAGCGTGTTCCGCTACAACGTCGATGGCCAGCAGCTGATCGCGGTGGGCGGCACCAACAACACCGCCACCCTGCTCAACGCCGACAAGACCATCGGCCAGGGCGTCGAGCTGGACCTGGAGGCCTACCTGGCCGACAACGTCCTGCTGACCTTCGGCAGCAGCTACAACGACACCGAGATCAAGGACAAGAACCTGGCGGTGGCGATCTGTGGCGGTGGCTGCACCATCACCGACCCGACCACGGTGATCAACGGCCAGACCTATGCGCTGGTGAACGGCAACCCGCTGCCGCAGGCGCCGAAGTGGATCCACAACGCGACCCTGCGCGTGGGCTTCCCGCTCAGCGATGGCAGCGAGCTGTACGCCTACACTGACTGGGCCTACCGCAGCGCGGTGAACTTCTTCATCTATGAGTCGCCGGAATTCCGCGGCCGTAGTTCGCTGGAAGGCGGCCTGCGCCTGGGCTACAACTGGGATTACGGCCAGTACGACGTGGCGGTGTTCGGCCGCAACCTGACCAACCAGACCCGCGTGGTCGGCGCGATCGACTTCAACAACCTGACCGGCTTCCTCAACGAGCCGCGTACCTGGGGCGTGGAATTCACCGCGAAGTTCTGATGCGGTTGCTGCGTTGATGCAATGAAGAAGGGCCGGCGCAATGCCGGCCCTTCTGCTTTACACCCATCGTTGCCGAATGGGGTCAGAGCCCTTTCCAGCGGAAAGGGATCCGACCCCGATGGCATCGGCATTCCGCGCTGGGGTCAGATCCCTTTCCGAAGGGAAGGGCTCTGACCCCGGATCGCCGCTTACAGCGCGCTCTGCGGGCGGATCTTCAGCACAGCATTCTCGGCCGCGCAGTCGCGGCTGGAGTGCAGGCCGGCCTTGCGCGCGGCAGCGATTTCCCTGCGTGCGGCCAGCAGGTCCTTGTTGAACGCGGCGTTGTCGTGCAGGCGGGCCACGGCGGCGGCGCCCATGAAGCGGCCTTCGAGGATGTCGCTCTGCCAGTGCACGTTGCACACCAGGCGGCTTTCTCCGTAGTTGCGGCCGCGGGCCTGGATGGCATCGGCGCGGTCCGGCGCGATCTCCGACAGGATCAGTGCCCAGGCCCAGCCGATCGAGGTGTGGCCGGACGGGTAGGAACCGTTCTTGCGCAGGCCTTCCTCGTCCTTCGGCGAGCAGGTCGGCTCACCGTTGACCATGAACGGGCGCGGGCGCTGGTAGTGGTTCTTGGCCGCCTTGGTGGCGGCGCTGGCATCGATCCGGCTGCGCTCGAGCAGTCGGTACAGCGCCGGGGTCTTCACCGCATCGACGTCGATGTCGGCGGCGCAGGAGAAGTGGTTGGCGCCTTCGGGGAAGCCGAGTTCGGCATCGACGCCGGCCTGGGCGAAGCGCGGGCTGCCACGCAGCGCGCGGGCTTCACGGCTGACCTGCTCGTCCAGGGCGAGGGCGGCCGAACCGGCGACCGGTGGTGCCGGCACCAGGTCGAGGCTGGCCGGTACCGCGCTCTTGTCGAGATAGCCCACCGCCTTGGTGGTGATGTTGGCTTCGACAGCGGTCGGCTTGGCGGCGGTGGCGGCGCAACCGGCCAGGGCCGCGACGACGGCGAGGCCGAGCAGCGGGCGGGCAGGGTGGGAAATCAGCGACATGGGCAGGCTCCGGGCAGAAAACATCGCGCCATGATCGCAGCCCCCATACGACACCGCAGTGGCCATCGGTCATACGGCCAGACCCGGCATGGTCATCGGAGCGGTATGAAAAACGTCATCGACTGTCGTCAGTCTCCTGAATCCGGGCGCAGCGCACGGACTTTCACACGGCTGCGCCATGAGCATCGGCACAACGGTGATCGACAGGCCGTCCAGTTCCAGCCGGGTCGGGGGGATCCGCTGACAGAGGGAGAGAAGCGATGCGCAGCACCGCAACAGGAAGTACCGTCCTGGCCCTGCTCCTCGGGCTGGCAACCGCCCAAGCGCAGGCCGCCGACGTGGTTGGCGTGGCCTTCGTGCATGGCACCGGCGCGCAGACCAATGCCACCCAGGACTACTGGCAGCCGGCGATCATCGACACCGTGCGCCAGGGCCTGCCAAACAGCAGCAACTACGTCGTCATCAACTGTGACTTCACCCAGTACATGTGGAAGCCGGAAGCCGCCGGCTGCCTGGCCAATCAGTTGACCAGCTTCATCGACAGCCGTGGCATCACCCAGCTGGTGGTGATCACCCACTCCAACGGCGGCAACGTGATGCGTTGGATCCTGTCCAACCCGACCTACGACAGCCGCTATCCGAAGATCATCCGAACGGTGCGCAAGGTCAACGCACTGGCACCGTCTTCGGCAGGCACGCCGTTGGCCGATGCGGTGCTCAACGGCAACACCTTCGAGACGTCGCTGGGCTGGCTGCTGGGCTACAAGAACGACGCCGTGCGCCAGCAGCAGGTGGCGAGCATGGCCACCTACAACGCGCAGAACCTGTACGGCACCGCGGGTCGCCCGGCGCTGCCCAAACCGTTCCGCGCCGTGGTCGGCAGCGACGTGGAATCGGCGGTGTGGGACAGCAACAGCTACTGCGGTGGCTACGCCGCCAATGTCGGCCTGGAGTTCACCCAGAACTGGCTGTCGTCCTGCTCCGATGGCTTCCTGGAGTGCAGCAGCCAGAAGGCCGCCGGCACCACCTGGTTCACCGACAAGCAGCGCACCAAGGATGCCGAGCCGCTCAGCCACAACCAGAGCCGCCGCGAGTGCTTCGGCCTCGGCACGATCCTGCGCACCGACCTGGCCCAGTGAGGAAGACGACCATGACGAACCATTCCACTCTGCTGGCCAGTGCGGTGCTGGCCGTGCTGTCCCTGTCCACGGCGCAGGCCGCGCAGCCGCTGCAGGCCGCCCGTGCAGGCGATCAGGTGCCTGCCGCATTGGTGGCCGCGCCGCTGCCGGCTGATGAAAGCGAACACGCACCGTTGTCGTTTGCCTGGGCGCTGGACCCGGCACAGCCGCTGCAGGCGGCCACGCCGTATGCCTCGGTCAGCCGCAGCTACTGGCAGCAGGTCGATGGCACGCAGCTGCAGCGCGGCCTGGACCTGCCGCTGACGGCGCCCGATGCGGTGATCCAGCTGAGCCCGGCCGCAGGTGCCCGCGCAGTGCCGGCCAACACCCTGCAGGTGCGCGATCCGGCTGGCCGCAGTAGCGTGGCGCGTAGCGTCGATGCGCGCGCGCTGCAGGATGCCGGCATGCCGGTGGGGGATGGCAGCAGCATGCTGCGCACCGGCGCGACCAGTGCGGCCGGTGCGTACACCCTGCAGAGCACGCAGGCGCAGGGCCGCTATGTGGTGCAGGTGCTGGAGCCGAACAGCCCGCTGCGGCTGGAAGTGCAGGCCAACCAGGCGCAGGTGCTGGCCGGTGGCAACGTGCAGCTGCAGGCACGCCTGCTGGAAGACGGCGCCACCACCGCGCAGCTGGCATCGCGTCGTGGCGGCCTGGGCGGTGAAGCCCTGCTGGTCGCGCCGGATGGCCGCAGCTGGCCGCAGCGCCTGCTGCGCACCACCGATGGCAGCCTGCGCGCGCAGGTACGGATCCCGGCCGATGTCGGCACTGTGCAGGGCCTATGGGAACTGCAGGTGTTCGCCCAGGCCGATGGCGTGCTGCGCGATGGCAAGGTGGCCTTCGCGGTGGCACGGCCGACCGCGCGCTTCAGCGGCCAGGCGGCACCGGACCCGGCCAGCCGCCAGGTGGCGCTGCCGCTGCAGGTAGCAGCGGCCGGACGCTATGAGGCGCGGGGCACGCTGTATGCCACGGCCCGCGATGGCCAGTTGAAGCCGGTCGCGCAGGCACATGCGGCCGCGTGGTTCGATGGCCCGGGCGCAGGCCAGCTGGTGCTGCCGTTCGACCAGGCTGCGTTGCCGGTCGGCTTCGGTGCGCCGTATGAGCTGCGCGACCTGCAGCTTCAGGACCAGAGCCGGATGGCGCCGATCGAGTCGCGTGCGCTGGCGCTGAAGTTCTGAGCGAGGGTGCAGTGGGCCGGGATATCCGGCCCGCTGCACTGCGCATGTCGATCACCCCGCATACGCGGTCAGCCGGCCTTCCTGCTCGATCACCGTGATCGCGCCGCCGAACACCGCCGACAGCGGTTCGTTGCGCAGCAGCTCGGCGCGGGTGCCGTCGGCCAGTACGCGGCCATCGCGCAGCAGCACCACCCGCTCGATCTCGGGAATGATCTCTTCAATGTGGTGGGTCACCAGCACCAGGGTGATGCCCTGCTGCGCCAGCACCCGCATGGTCGCCACCAGCTGCTCGCGGGCGACCAGGTCCAGCCCGGTGGAGGGTTCGTCCAGCAGCAGTGCCTGCGGCCGATTGACCAGCGCGCGCGCGATCAGCACGCGGCGCGTTTCGCCGGCCGACAGCTCGGCATAGGCGCGCTCGCGAAGGGACAGGGCGCCGGTCATCGCCAGTGTTTCGCCGACGCGCGTGCGCATGTCGGCGGTCACTTCGCGGAAGGCCGGCACCACGTAGCTGGCGAAGAAGCCGGACAGCACCGCCTGTTCCACGGTCAGCCCGGGCATGTCGGCCAGGTTGCTGCTGAGGTCGCCGGTGACGATGCCCAGCTGTGAGCGCAGCCGGTCCACCTGCCAGCGGTTCTGGCCCAGTACCTTCACCGCCACCGTGCCGTCGCCCTGGGCCAGCGGGTACAGCTCGCGGGTGATCAGCTTGATGAAGGTGGACTTGCCGCAGCCGTTGGGGCCTAGCAGGGCGGTGTGCTGGCCCTGCGCGATGCGCAGGCTGAGCCCGTGCAGCACCTTCACCTGGCCGCGCACCACGGTGGCGCGGTCCAGTTCGATCAACGGGGGGAGCTCCGCGACGGGCGGGGCGGCGGTCATGGCGCTGGCGCGTGGATCAAGGCTCGACAACTCAGGTCCCCAACTGTGAACGGTGCCACGGATGGCGATGGGATTCATCGCCGCAGGGATGCAGTTTGCAACGCAAGCGCCCATCATGTCTGCCATCCCCGCGTCGATCCGGAGAGCTGCCATGCCTGATGCGCTGATGTCCCTGTTGACCGGTGGTGTGCTCGGCCTGGGCTGGTGGGCCATGCTGGCGGTGTTGCTGGTCTTCACCCAGATCACCATCTTTTCGGTGACGCTGTACCTGCACCGCAGCCAGGCCCATCGCGGGGTCGATTTCCACCCGGCGCTGGCCCACGTGTTCCGCTTCTGGCTGTGGCTGACCACCTCGATGATCACCCGCGAGTGGGTGGCCATCCACCGCAAGCACCACGCCAAGGTGGAGACCGAGGACGACCCGCACAGCCCGGTTACCCGCGGCATCGGCAAGGTGTTCTGGCACGGCGTGGAGCTGTACCGGGAAGCGCGCGGCATGCGCGCGGACATCGAGCAGTACGGGCGCGGCACCCCGGACGATGCGATCGAGCGCCACCTGTATACCCCGCACGCGACGCTGGGGCCGGTGCTGCTGCTGGTGATCAACAGCGTGCTGTTCGGTCTGCCCGGCGTGGCCCTGTGGGCGATCCAGATGGCGTGGATCCCGTTCTGGGCTGCGGGCGTGGTCAATGGCCTGGGCCACTGGTGGGGCTACCGCAACTACGAGTCGGCCGATACCTCCACCAACCTCACGCCGTGGGGGGTCTGGATCGGTGGCGAGGAGCTGCACAACAACCATCATGCCTTCCCCAGTTCGGCGCGCTTCGCGATGCGGCGCTGGGAGTTCGACATCGGCTGGAGTGCGATCCGCCTGCTGCAGGCGCTGCGCCTGGCCAGGGTGCTGCGGGTGGCGCCGGCCATGGACGTGCGCCCGAACATCGCCGTGCCCGACGCCGAGACCCTGAAGGCGCTGCTGTCGCACCGCTTCCAGGCGATGACCGATTACCAGCGCAATGTGTTCATGCCGGCCCTGCGCGAGGAAGCCGTACAGGCTGGGGCCAAGCTGCGCCGCCTGCTGCCGCGCCGGCTGCGCCGCGGCCTGGTCAACGATGGCCGCTGGCTGAAGCCGGACAGTCGTGCCCAGCTCAGCGAATGGGTGGCGCAGCGCCCGCGCATCCGCACCCTGGTCGAGTACCGCGCGCGGCTGGCGGCGCTGCTGGAAGCCCGCGGCCACGATGCCGCCGAGCGCCTGCATCAGCTGCAGGCGTGGTGCCGCGAGGCCGAGGAAAGCGGTATCGCGGCGTTGCAGGCCTACGCCGCACGCTTGAAGGGCTACAGCCTGGTGGGCGCGTGAGGGCAGGGTACGGGCTTCTGCTGGCGGCGTTGCTGCCGGGCGCGGCGCTGGCCCAGGTCACCGATACCGCCAGCTATCTGCAGCGGATGGACAGCGATGGCGACGGCAGGGTCAGCGAGGCCGAGTACGTGCAGTGGATGCTGTATGCCTTCGACCGCATGGACCGCAATGGTGACGGTGTGCTGACGGCCGAGGAGCTGCCCGGTGGCAAGGGCAGGGTGATCAGCCGCGAGCAGCAGCGGCAGGTGATCGTGCAGCGCTTCCACAAGCAGGATGCCAACGGTGATGGCTTCCTGGATGCGCGCGAACTGGCAGCGCCTCCGCGCTAAAGATTCCCGGCGTGCTGCCGATGGTGGGTTCGACGCGATCCCGGGAACCGGTCGATCCGCACGGGTAAGGCGAGCTGGCATGTCGACCGCGATGGATCGCGGTAGGGGGAAGGACATGGAAGGGAGTGCTGTGCCATTGCGATGATCGATGCCGAACGGAATCGCCTGCACTGGCCCGACACGACCCAAGGATCCCCCATGAAATCGAACCCACCGCTGCTGGCGGCCGCGCTGCTCGGCAGCCTCGTCATCGCCTCGCCTGTGCTGGCCAATGAGCCGCCCCCAACCACCCCGTCCGACACGGCGACGGCTGCAGACGTTCCCGCAGCTGATGCCGGTGCTGTCGCCGTCGTGGAAGACACGGCGGCGGCCACCGTGGCGGAGGTGCCTGCCTGGCAAGGCTGGGTGCCGTTGAGCGTCAAGCTGCAGATGGGCGCAGATGGCCAGCCGGTCGGCGACAAGACGCTGCGCCTGGTGCAGCGTTCCACCACCGGCAAGCTGGTGGCCGCGCAGGTTGCCGTGTCTTTGTTTTCCGGCACGCTCGGTGGCAGCTCGTTCAAGAAGGATCAGCTGAAGGGAACCCGGATCGAGACTGTTCCGAACCCGGCCTTCGGTTACCTGCAGGACCAGGTGCGCCTGCGCCTGGCCGAATACTTCACCGCGCATCCGGGCGCTGTGCCGGCAGAGGTACGGCCGGTGCAGATCACCGCCGATGGCTTCACCCTGATCTACAAGGAACTGGGCGATGCCGATACCCAGTACGAGCTGCGCCAGACCCAGCACGTCGGCTTCCCGTATACCCGCAAGCTGCTGCGCCTGGTCGGTGGCGAAGGCGTGCAGTGCCAGGTGGACGAGCCGGTGGCCGCACCCCTGGAAGCCTGGCAGGCCGACGACTACGCCTTGGTCAAGCAGACGGCCGAGCGCTACAGCGACCAGTGCCTGGCCCGGTTCGTGGAAACGCTGCCGTTGCTGTTCCCGGACCGTTCCGCCGCTGCCGCACCTGTCCCGGCGGAGCCTGCGCGCGCCGGGCAGGACGCCTGACACCCGTCGAAGCCGGGGATCATTCCCCGGCTTCGACGGCCAGGTGCCGGCGGCAGAGCAGCGATAGAATCCCTACATGCCTGAACTGCCCGAAGTCGAAACCACCCGCCGCGGCCTGGCGCCGCACCTGCAGGGCCGCCGCGTGCACGGGGTGATCCTGCGCCGCGCCGACCTGCGCTGGCCGATCCCACCGGAAGTGGCCGAGCTGCTGCCGGGGCAGCGCATCGAGGACATCCGGCGGCGCGCCAAGTACCTGCTGCTGGACACCGCCATCGGCAGCGCGGTGCTGCACCTGGGCATGTCCGGCAGCCTGCGCGTGCTGCCCGGCGATACCCCGCTGCGTGCGCACGACCACGTCGACATCAGCCTGGACAACGGCCGCCTGCTGCGCTTCAACGACCCGCGCCGCTTCGGCAGCCTGCTGTGGCAGCCCGCCGGTGAGATCCACCCGCTGCTGCAGGGGCTGGGCCCGGAACCGCTGGACGACGCGTTCGACGGCGACTACCTGTTCGCCCGCAGCCGTGGCCGCAGCGCGCCGGTGAAGACCTTCCTGATGGACCAGGCGGTGGTGGTGGGCGTGGGCAACATCTACGCCGCCGAGAGCCTGTTCAAGGCTGGCATCAGTCCGTTGCGCGAGGCGGGAAAGATCTCGCGCGAACGCTACCAGCGGCTGGCCGACGCGGTGAAGGAGATCCTGGGCTACGCCATCACCCGCGGTGGCACCACCCTGCGCGATTTCATCAGCCCCGATGGCGCGCCGGGCTACTTCGAACAGGAACTGCTGGTGTACGGCCGTGACGGGCTGCCCTGCCCGAACTGCGGCCGTGCGCTGAAGCACGCCACCATCGGCCAGCGTGCCAGCGTCTGGTGCAGCCACTGCCAGCGCTGAGCCGGGCCGCCAGCGGCAGCTGAACGGGCAGGGCGCGTCTCCGCTGCCCGTTAACGTTTGTCTGCCTATGATGGCCGACCTTCCTCCCTGTGCCTGACGCGCCTGCATGCAACGACGCGACTTCATCCGCAATGCCTCCCTCGCCCTGGCTGCATTCGGCCTGCCGTCCCTGCCCGCGTGCGCGGCCAGCAAGAGCGGCCAGATGGGCCTGCGCCGCCTCGGCCAGCCGCAGCCGTTCGACTTCGCCACCCTGAAGGGCCAGGCGCGCGCGCTGGCGCAGGCGCCCTACAAGAGCCACAAGCGGGTGCTGCCGGGCCGCCTGGAGGGACTGGACTGGGACCAGTACCAGTCGATCGGCTACCGCCAGGACCATGCGCTGTGGGCTGACCAGCCGGGCAAGTTCCAGGCCAAGTTCTTCCACCTGGGCCTGTACTTCCATTCGCCGGTGCGCATGTTCGACGTGGTCGACGGCAAGGCGCAGGAGCTGGCCTATGACGGCGCGGCGTTCAACTACGGCAAGAGCGGCATCAAGGATGGCGAGCTGCCGGCTGACCTCGGCTTCGCCGGTTTCCGCCTGAACACCCGCAAGGATACCGACCGCGACTTCGCCGCCTTCCTCGGCGCCAGCTACTTCCGCGCGGTCGGCAAGGAAGGCCAGTACGGCCAGTCCGCGCGTGGCCTGGCGATCGACACCGGCATGGGCAAGCCGGAGGAGTTCCCGGACTTCATCGCCTACTACCTGGAACAGCCGTCGGCCGATTCGGAGACGATCGTGGTCTACGGCCTGCTGGATTCGCCCAGCGTGGCTGGCGCCTACCGCTTCGCGATCACCAATGGCGACGTGCTGTTGATGGACATCGACAGTGCGCTGTACCCGCGCAAGGCGATCGAGCGGTTGGGCATCGCCCCGTGCACCAGCATGTACCAGGTGGGCGAGAACGACCGCCGCATGGCATGGGACTGGCGCCCGGAGATCCACGATACCGATGGCCTGTCGCTGTGGACCGGTGCCGGTGAATGGATCTGGCGGCCGCTGCTGAACCCGCGCAACCTGCGCTTCAACATGTTCGTGGACCGCAACCCGCGCGGCTTCGGCCTGCTGCAGCGCGACCGCAACTTCGACCATTACCAGGACGACGGCGTGTTCTACGAGAAGCGCCCGTGCCTGTGGGTGGAGCCGAAGGGCGAATGGGGCGAGGGCTCGGTGCAGCTGGTGGAGATTCCCACCGTGGACGAGACCTTCGACAACATCGTGGCGTTCTGGAACCCGAAGGAAAAGCCGCAGCCGGGCCAGGAGCTGCTGGTCGGCTACCGCCTGTACTGGGGCGCCGAACCGCCGGCGCGGCCGCCGCTGGCGCACTGCGTGGCCAGCCGTACCGGCCTGGGCGGTGTGGTTGGCAAGAAGCGCGAGTACTTCAGCTGGCGCTTCGCGGTGGACTTCGAAGGGGGCGAGCTGGCCAGCCTGATCGACAAGGGCGAGGTCGAGGCGGTGGTGGAAGCCAGCCGTGGCCGGGTCGAGATCGTGTCGGCGCGCCCGCTGCGCGAGATCAACGGCTATCGCGCGATGTTCGACCTGGTGCCGCCGGAAGGCAGTACCGAGCAGATCGACATCCGCCTGTTCCTGCGCAGTGGTGGCAAGACGCTTACGGAGACCTGGCTGTACCAGTACACCCCGCCGCCGGCGGGCGCGCCGGAGCGCACGCTGTACTAAGTGGGTTTATCGGCAGGGCTGCGCCCTGCACCCGCAGAGGCTCCAAGCAACGGCAACAGCCGAAGCAAAAGCCGGCATTCCGTGGGTAGGCGGGGTGGGTCCGGTGGTGGGAGACGCCGTAAACCCGTCCATGGGGGCTTGGCCGCGGCATCCATGCCGCGGACACTCCCGCCACCGGACCCACCCCGCCTTCGACAGATCTCCGCGATCTGTGGGAATTGCTCTGGGGGTCAGATCCGTTTCCCGAAGGAAAACGGATCTGACCCCCGGAATTTCATTCGATATCTGACAGATGTGTCGACCAAGGTCGACACCTACCAACAGCCGTGGGGATCTGACAGAGGTGGGGCGGTGTGGGCTTGCAGGACCGTTGGCGCCATGGATGGTGCCATCGAGCCCCCAGGGATGGGTTTACGGCGTGTCCTGCAAGCCCACACCGCCCCGCCATCCCACGGGATACCAGCTTTCGCTGTTGCTGTTGCGTTGAGCAGGTGCAGGGCTGCAAGCCCTGCAAAAGAACACCCCTTACAGCGGCAGGGGTGCCTGCGCCGGATCGATCCGTCCTTCGCCGCGGGTGATCTTCTTGAACTCGGCACGGCTGACCGACACGTAGCGCTCGTTGCCACCGATCTCCACCTGCGGGCCGTCCTGCACGGCGTGGCCATGCTCGTCCACGCGCACGGTCATCGTCGCCTTCTTGCCGCTGTGGCAGATGGTCTTGATCTCCTGCATCTCGTCGGCCCAGGCCAGCAGGTACTGGCTGCCCTCGAACAGCTCGCCGCGGAAGTCAGTACGCAGGCCGTAGCACAGCACCGGAATGCGCAGCTGGTCGACCACTTCGCTGAGCTGCCAGACCTGGGCACGGGTCAGGAACTGCGCCTCGTCCACCAGCACGCAGCCCATCGGACCGTTGGCTGCCAGATCCTGCTCGACCCAGTGCTGCAGGTCGGTATCGCGGTCGAAGGCCATGCCATCGGCGCGCAGGCCGATCCGCGAAGCGACAACGCCGGCGCCGGCACGGTCGTCCAGGCGCGGGGTCAGGATCGCCACCCGCATGCCGCGTTCGCGGTAGTTGTGTGCGCTCTGCAGCAGGGTGGTGGTCTTGCCGGCGTTCATCGCCGAATAGTAGAAGTAGAGCTTGGCCATCGGCCAATTCTAGTCGCCGACCGGCCCGCCGTCGCGGATCTGCCGGGGAGCGCCGATCTCGATGCTGGGCCGCAGCCGGGTGTTCTGCCAGATCTGCTCCTGCAGGCACCAGTAGGCCGCCGGTTCCCAGAAGGCATCGCGGTAGTAGTCATCGCCGGTGACCGGCCGGTTGGCCTCCGGCCCCTCGCCCAGCGCCATGCGCAGGCCCGGGTTGACGAAGCCGGTGCGGCTGCCGGTCATCGCATGGCGGGCGTTCCGCAGCACGGTTTCCATGCGCGGCTTGGCCACGGCATCGCCGTACTGCGCGTACAGCGCCGGGCCTTCGGCAAGTACCCGCTGCCGCTGCGCCGTATCCAGCCGTTGCCAGTAACGCTCGCGTTCAACCAGCAGGTCGCGGTAACCGCGCTCGGCGGCCAGGTCCATCCAGATGTAGGCCAATACCGGATCGGCGTCGATGCCGATGCCTTCCTGGTACATGCGCGCAACCAGCGACTGCGAGAACTTGTCGGCGTACAGGCTGGCGCGCTGGAAGCGCAGCCGCGCCTGTGCAGGCTTGCCACGTCGCCACGACAGCTGGCCCAGGTCGCGCCAGTACAGGTCGGGATGGGCCTGCAGGAAACCCTCGGTCAGCAATGCCGACGGAATCGACGCGGCCGGGTCGGGCGCGCAGGTGCTGGCGGCCGCGTACCCCGGTGCCAGCAGCACCAGCACGAAGGCACCGATGGCCCGGCAGGCGCGGCTCATCGCCCGGATCTGGCCAGTTCTTCGTCCTGCCATTGCCGGTAGGCCACCGGATCCCAGTAGCGGGCCAGCTGGTGCTTCTCCGGTTGCAGCACGCGCGGCCCGGCATCGCCGCGGCCCTGGCTGCGCATGGCACCGCTCCAGCCGGCGCGGCTGCCGGTCTGCTGCATGCTGCCGGCGCGCAGTTCGCGTTCCAGCCGCGGCGTGGCGGCGGGGTCGCCGAACTCGGCGTACAGCGTGCGGCCCTCGCGCACCGCGCGCTCGCGTTCATCCGCTGACAGCGCCTCCCAGAAGCGTTCGCGCTGTGCCACCAGCCATTCGGTGCCACGCTCGGCAGCCAGATCCATCCACGCATAGCCCAGGGCGCGGTCGGCCGGGCCGCCTTGCCCGTTCCACAGCATGTCGGCCAGCGCCGCCTGGGACAGCTTGTCGCCATAGCGCGCGGCATTGCGGAAGTTGTTGCGGGCTTCTTCGTCGCGGCCCCGTTCGCGGGCCTCCATGCCCAGCTGGCGGAAGCGCAGGTCCGGGTGGTAGACGAGGAACTCGTGCGACTGCAGCACGATCGTTTCATAGGCATCCGTGCGCGGCGGCGGGCCGGACCCGGCCGCTGGCATGGCCAGCAGGCCCAGCAGGACGGCCGCAAGCGGACGGGCGATGACAGTCGAGGACATGGACCACGCTCCTGTGTTCCGGTGCCGATTCAATACCTTACGGCCGGGCGCCATGCAAGTCAGGTGGGCCTGCCGGCACCCCGCTACAATCCTGTCCCCATGCACGGTCTCAATCCTCCCCAAGCTGCCGCGGTCCTGCACATCGAAGGCCCGTTGCTGGTGCTCGCCGGCGCCGGCAGCGGCAAGACGCGCGTGATCGTGGAGAAAATCGCCCACCTGATCGGCTGTGGCCGCTACCCGGCCCGCCGCATCGCCGCGATCACCTTCACCAACAAGTCGGCCAAGGAAATGCGCGAGCGCGTGGCCAAGCGCCTGCGTGAGCAGGACGCCGACGAGGTGACCATCTGCACCTTCCATGCGCTGGGCCTGAAGTTCCTGCAGATCGAACATGCCGCCGTGGGCCTGAAGCGCGGTTTCTCGATCTTCGATGCCGACGATGCCGCCGCGCAGATCAAGGACCTGATGTACGGCGCCAAGCCCGATGACATCGAGGACATGAAGAACCTGGTGTCGCGCGCGAAGAACGCCGGCCTGTCGCCCGAGCAGGCGATGGCCGCTGCGCGCAGCAACCGCGAGAAGGAAGCGGCCAGCGTCTACGAGCGCTACCAGCTGCGGTTGACCGCGTTCAATGCGGTCGACTTCGACGACCTGATCCGTCTGCCGGTGCAGATCCTGGAAGAGAACCCGGAGATCGCCCTGGCCTGGCGCGAGCGCATCGGATACCTGCTGGTGGACGAATGCCAGGACACCAACGACGCGCAGTACCGCCTGCTCAAGCAGCTGGCCGGTGAGAAGGGCAATTTCACCTGCGTCGGCGACGATGACCAGTCGATCTACGCCTGGCGCGGCGCCAACCCGGAAAACCTGCAGCAGATGGGGTGTGATTACCCCGCGCTGGAGATCATCAAGCTGGAGCAGAACTACCGCTGCTCCAACCGCGTGCTGCGCGCGGCCAATGCGCTGATCGCCAACAACCCGCACGAGCACCTGAAGAAGCTGTGGAGCGACCAGGCTGACGGCGAGCGCATCCGCGTGTGGGAATGCCGCAACAGCGAGCATGAAGCGGAGAAGGTCGCTGCGGAGATTGCCTTCGTGGCGCAGTCGCGCAACGTGCCGTGGAGCGATTTCTGCATCCTGTTCCGCGGCAACTTCCAGTCGCGCCCGCTGGAAAAGGCGATGCAGCTGCTGCGCATTCCCTACCACCTGACCGGCGGCACGATGTTCCTGGAGCGCCAGGAAGTGAAGGACACGCTGGCCTGGCTGCGGTTGCTGGTGAACCCGGACGACGACACCGCGTTCATGCGTGCGGTGCAGTCGCCCAAGCGTGATGTTGGTGCCGGCACGCTGGCCAAGCTGGCCGAACTGGCGCAGGAAAAGGACATGCCGATGGCGCAGGCCGCCGAGGCGATCGGCGCCCTGCAGCAGCTGCCACCGCGCGCGGCCAACAGCCTGGCGCGCTTCACCGACATCCTGCGCGACCTGCGTGCGCAGACCCGGCAGGTCACCTCCGGCGACATGATCCGCAAGGTCGCCAAGGAATCAGGGTTGTTGAGTGAGCTGCGCCAGCAGGCCAAGGAAGAGGCCAGCTACCAGCGCCGTGCCAACAACATCGAGGAACTGGCTCAGTGGTTCGAGGGTGGCCCGCGTGGTGCCACTGCCGCCGACCTGGCCGGCCAGCTGGCGCTGCTGTCGCGCAGCGACAAGGACGAGGGCGGCAACCAGGTACGCATGATGACCATGCACGCCTCCAAGGGCCTGGAGTTCTCGTACGTGTTCATCGTCGGCTGCGAGGATGGCGTGCTGCCGCACCAGGTCAGCCTGGACGAAGGCAACCTGCAGGAAGAGCGCCGCCTGCTGTACGTGGGCATCACCCGCGCCAAGATCCAGTTGTGGATGAGCTACAGCAAGCTGACCCGCAAGTTCGGCGAGCACGTGCGGTTGAAGCCGAGCCGGTTCTTCGAGGAGATTCCGGCCGAGGAGATCCAGCGCGATGGTGCGGATCCGGTGGCCGATGCGGCGCGGAAGAAGGAGCGGGCGACGGCGGGGTTGGCGGCGATCGAAGCGTTGTTCGATTGACCCGGGGTCGGATCCTTTCCCACAGGGAAGGGCTCTGACCCCAGGGCCAGCCTGATCGGGGTCAGAGCCCCTCGCTTCGCGAAGGGATCCGACCCCAGCTCACGGCTCTACAATCGTTTTTTCTGTTGGAGGTCTGGGCGTGCATCCGATTGAAAGCGAACGTCTGCGGCTGCGCCGGATCGATCCGGAGCGTGATGCCGCGCAGATGCTGGCGTTGTTGAACGATCCGGGCTTCGTGCGCTTCATCGGCGATCGTGGCGTGCGTACGCAGCAGGAGGCGCGCGATTACGCGGCGGCAAGGGTGCTGCCGGCCTATGCGCTGCATGGCTATGGCATGTATGCCATCGAGCGGCTGGCCGATGGTGCCTGGCTGGGCAATGCCGGGCTGGTGCGGCGTGACGGCCTGCCGGGGCCGGATATCGGCTATGCGGTGCTTTCGGAATTTGCCGGGCAGGGCTATGCCGGTGAGGCGGCGCGGGCGGTGTTTGCGCATGCACGTGGAGCACTGGGCCTGAACGATCTGTATGGCATCACCGACCTGGACAACGTGGTGTCCGGGAAGATCCTGCTGGGGCTGGGCATGCAGGAACGCGGGGTGATCCAGCTGCCGGGCGTGGACAGCCCGAGCCGGCTGTATGCCACGCCGGGCGCGGCCGAGGTTTGATCGTGGCGGGTGCCGACCGTTGGTCGGCACTGCATCGGCAGGACATCCGGTAGTGCCGGCCGCTGGCCGGCATCTCGGTGAACCTGGGTTGCCGGCCAGCGGCCGGCACTACCGCATATGGACGTTCAACCGCGCAGTTCGGCCAGCTGCGCCTGCAGATCGGCCACGGCCGCTTCCAGCTGGGCCACGCGCTCGGCCAGGCCCGGGTCGGCCGCATCGCTGCTGCCGCCGCCGCTGCTGGCGTACTTCGCCGCCAGCGCCGCACCGTCCACTTCACCGCACAGCAGGTGCATGTAGCGGTCTTCGCGCTGGCCGCTGGCGCGTGGCAGCACCACCAGCAGCGCGCGCTGCTGCAGGCGCTCGATGGCGTGGCGGGCTTCGTCGGTGTCGGCGAAGCGGTACAGGCGTTCGCTGCGCGTCACCAGCTCGCCCAGCGTCTGCGACCCACGCAGCAGCAGCATCGCCAACAGCACGGTCTGCTGCCGGGTCAGGTCCAGCGCGGCCTGCAGGCGGTGCTCGTAGCGGTCGGCACGCGAGGAGAAGTGCTGGCGGGCCAGGCCCAGCGTCTCCAGCTGGCGCAGGGCGTGCTGCACGCTGCCGGCATCGACGTTCATCACCGGCTCGCGGGCGGTCTTCTGGTTGGCGGCCGACTGCGCCGCGTTGACCGTCAGCGGGTAGGTATCCGGGGTGGTCGCCTCCTTCTCCACCAGGCAGCCCAGCAGGCGGGCCTGCACGGCGTCGAGCAGGGGGACGTCGGGGGTCTGGGCGGAATCGGTCATGGCGGCCTCCGGAAGGGCAACGGGTCAACCGCCAAGCATAGCCGTCCCAGGGCCGGCTTTGCCGGTAAAATGCGCCGGTATATCTGATTGCCGGTGAACCCATGCGTCGTCCCGTTTCCCTGTCCCTGACCCTGCTCGCCACGGCGGCGCTGGGCCTGTCCGCCTGCAAGCGCGTGGATGCGCCTGCCGCCGAAGCCGCTGCCCCGCAGGCCCCGGCCGCCGCCGCCAAGGCCGATGGCGCGCTCGATGCCACCGCCAACGACAACCTCAACGCGGTGCTGTGGATGCAGCGCGCGCAGGAGTACAAGGCGATCACCGAGCAGACCTACCGTGCCGCCGCCGACCGTCTCGACGCGGCGCTGAAGGAAGCCCACTGGGACGCACTGGTGCCGGAAGAACGCGGCAACGAGGCCAAGGGCCTGAAGCCGGCGGTGGTGCTGGACGTGGACGAGACCGTGCTGGACAACT
Source organism: Stenotrophomonas sp. 109824_Sma (assembly GCF_056480025.1). NCBI lineage: Bacteria > Pseudomonadati > Pseudomonadota > Gammaproteobacteria > Lysobacterales > Lysobacteraceae > Stenotrophomonas > Stenotrophomonas sp. 109824_Sma. Next base: position 54,579 of record NZ_CM151078.1, read on the forward strand.
CGCCCTACCAGGCGCGCCTGGTGCGCGATGGCAAGGAATACGACGAGCTGACCTGGGACCAGTGGGTAGCCGAAAAGAAGGCCAAGGCGATCCCGGGCGTGGTCGACTTCGCCAAGGCCGCCAATGCCAAGGGCGTGACCCTGCTGTACATCTCCAACCGCGCCGTGCACCTGAAGGACGCGACCCTGGCCAACCTGCGCGAGCAGGGCCTGCCGGTGGCCGACGACAGTGTGTTCCTCGGCCTGGGCACGGTGGTGCCGGGGTGCGAGCAGAACGGCAGCGAGAAGAACTGCCGCCGCCGCCTGGCCGGGCAGAAGTACCGCGTGCTGATGCAGTTCGGTGACCAGCTGGGCGACTTCGTGGAAGTGACCGCCAACACCAACGACGGCCGCGACGCGCTGCTGCAGCAGTACCACGACTGGTTCGGCGAGCGCTGGTGGATGCTGCCGAACCCGACCTACGGCGGCTTCGAGCCGGCGCAGTTCAACAACGACTACAGCCAGTCGCGCCAGGCCCGCCACGACGCCAAGCGCGCTGCGCTGGACTACGCACCGTGAGCCGCGCACCGCTGCCGCTGCGCGATGACGAGCGCCTGATCTTCGCGCTGGACGTACCCGACCGCGTGCAGGCGCTGGAGTGGGTCGATCGCCTCGGCGACAGCGTGGCGTTCTACAAGATCGGCATGGAACTGCTCGCCTCCGGCGAGTACTTCCAGGTGCTCGATGCGCTGGCCCGCCGCGACAAGCGCGTGTTCGTCGACCTGAAGTTCTTCGACATCCCGGCCACCGCTGCGGCGGTGATCAAGCGCCTGTCGCAGTGGCCAGTCAGCTACGCCACCATCCACGGCTGGCACCCGGCCATGATGGAGGCCTGCACAGCCGCCAACAGCAGCGACATGCGCCTGCTGGCAGTGACCGTGCTGACCTCGATGGGCCGCCCCGACCTGGCGCAGATGGGCATCGACCGCGAGCCGGTGGACGTGGTGGTCGAGCGCGCGCTGGCCGCCCAGGCCGCTGGCATCGACGGCGTGATCGCCTCGGGCCAGGAAGCCGCCCCGATCCGTGCCGCCACCGGCGCTGGGTTCTCGATCGTCTGCCCGGGCATCCGACCCGGTGGCCCGGTCGGCGATGACCAGAAGCGCACCGTTGGCGTGGCGCAGGCCTTCGCCGATGGCGCCGATGCCATCGTGGTTGGCCGACCGATCCGCCTGGCGGCTGATCCGCAGGCCGCAGCGCGGGCAATCCAGCAGGAAATCGCGTCGGCTCTGGCTGCCCGCTGAGCCCACCGCCGACGTCGGTCACGCCGGCACGTCGAACGCCATCCCTATCCATGCGGGATGGCGTTCGCATTTGTGGGTCTGCAGCTGTCGCAGGCGGCGCAAGGCTCCGGAACTGTGCGCGCGTTCGCGCTGTTGGTCTCATCACTGCTCCCCAATCGATGCACCGGCACGGACCGCGGCCGCGCCGGTTCCAACCATCGATAGAGGAGTACAGGGATATGTATCGCAGCACCTCTTTGTTCATCGGCCTGCTGTTGGCCGCGTCTGCCGTACCCGCCATCGCTGCGCCGCAGGCACGCGAAGCACCACGCATCATCGGCGGTGAAGCGGCTCCGGCCGGCGAATACCCGTTCATGGTCAGCATCCAGGGCATCTTCGACGGCGATTCGGATCATGACCGCCACTTCTGCGGGGGCACCCTCATCTCGCCCTCGTGGGTGCTGACCGCCGCGCACTGCATGCAGGGGGAAAGGCCTGGCGGCATCGCCGTCGTCGGCAACGCCGCTGCCCTGTCCACCGACGCCTCGCCCCGCGCCTCCAACGTCAAGGCGATCCACGTCCATCCGGCATTCAACAGCGGTAACTCGCTGGAGCACGACGTGGCCCTGATCCAGCTCAGCACCCCCCTGGACGGTGCACAGCCGGTGGCACTGCGGCTGCGGCCCGACGCCAGTTATCTCAAGCCGGGCCGCGAATTCACCGTGATCGGCTGGGGGGACACCGACATCGGCGATGGCCGGGTCTACCCGACCCAGCTGCAGACCGTGCAGGTGCCGTTCGTGGCATTCAATGAATGCCAGCAGGCCTACGGTGGGGAACTGTCGCGTGGCAAGGTCATCTGCGCCGGCCGCGAGGGCATCGACAGCTGTCAGGGCGATTCCGGCGGGCCGCTGCTGCTGCGCCTGCGCGATGGCTGGACCCAGTTCGGCATCGTCAGCTGGGGCGAGGGCTGCGCGCTGGCCGGCTATCCGGGGATTTATGCCCGAATCGCCGAAAAACACGCCGTAGATTTCATTGAATCTGTCTGGCAGCGTGATTGATTCAATAAAATCAAATACATACATGGCATTACGTGAAGTGTTGCCTTAACTTGAAGGGCAGCGTAGGATCGCCGCCATCCGGTCCTCGGACCGGACATGTGCCACAACACTGTCCTCCGGCCTCGTGCCGGTTTGAAGAGCCTGTGATCCCCGTGATCCGGGCTCTTTTTTTATGCCGGCGGCGGCTCTGGGGTCAGATCCCTTCTGCCCGCGGCAGAAGGGATCTGACCGCCTTGGCCGAAAACCGTGACGTCCCGGCTTGCCGCTGTCACGTCGCAGGCCGCAAGATGCGGGCCGGTCCGGGGAGTCCGATTGCATGAGCGTGGCGGTGCGAGGAAGGTCTGCGCGTGGATGGGGGCTGGCGGCCATGCTGCTGCTGGCCGTGGCGGCGTGCCGCGAGTCTGCCAACGATCCGGCCAGGCCGGCGGCCGAGCCGGTGGCTGCGGTGCAGGCGATGGCGTTGCGCCTGGCCGAAGATGATCTGGTCGGCTACGCGAAGCTGTCGGTACCGCCGGGCCAGTACCAGCGCCTGCAGCAGGCCTGGGCGGAGGGCCACAGCCAGTGGCCGCTGACCGAGCTGCCGCTGGGGGACCAGCTGCTGCCGATGCTGGCCGCGCTGCGCAAGCCCGATGCCAGCGCCGAACTGCAGCGCAGCTTCGACCGCCAGCTGGCCGGCCAGGCCAGCGCCGTGCGCCAGGCCGCGCAGTCGATGGGCAACTTCGGCGTGCAGTACCTGCGCCATCAGAAGGGCTACACGCCCGGCCAGCAGGCCCACTACATCGCCCTGGTCGAAACCCTTGCCGTTTGGGCCCAGGGCGCGCCGATCAGTGACCGCGCCCGCGCACGCAGCACCATTGCCGCGCTGGTCGGCGCCGCCAACAAGGTCGGCTTCGATGACGAAGCCGGCCTGCAGGCGGCCGGCATGGAAGGCAGCCTGCAGCAGCTGGCGCCGTTCATCCACAGCCTCAAGGCGGTGCTTGGCAGCTACGGGCTGGGCGTGGATGACGCGCTGCGCAGCGTCCGGGGCGAGCTGCTCTCGGTGGAGGGCGACAATGCGCTGGTACGCCTGCACTACGACCTGGCCGGGCGCGAGATGACCCTGCAGCTGCCACTGAGCCGGCGCGAGGGCCACTGGTACCTGACCCGTACCCTGGCCGACACCGACGCGCTGCTGCGCAAGGCCGACGCGGCCCGCGCGGCTGCGTCGCCGGCACCGGCTGAAGCCCCCGCGGAGGGTGGGGAAGCGGCAACGCCGCCGCCTAAGCCATAATGGCGCCGATGTCGAAACAGAACCCGCTGCCGTTCCCCGGCGAAGAATCCCAGTCGACGCCCGCCGATACGGTGCCGGCGTCCCCCTCGACCGGTACCGGCCCGAACCCGGTACCGCCGCCCGCGCACGCGCGTCCGGCCGGCCGCCGCCCGCTGTGGGCGCGGTTGCTGGGCCGCCTGGTCGAGCCGTGGCTGTCGCTGAAGATCGAGCCGGAAGACCCGGGCCAGTACAACGATGGCCGCCCGGTCATGTACGTGCTGGAAGACTACGGCCTGTCCAACGCGCTGATCCTGGACAAGGCCTGCCGCCAGGCCGGCCTGCCGTCGCCGCTGGTGCCGCTGGCCGGTGACCCGACCGGCCGCAAGCGCGCCTACCTGGCGCTGTCGCGGCGCAGCTCCAGCAACTCGCTGATTCCCGAGCAGCGCGGCGCAAAGACCCACTCCGACTCGCTGGCCAAGGTCCTGCAGGCACACCGCGTGCGCGATGACCTGGACGTGCACCTGGTGCCGGTGTCGATCTTCGTTGGCCGCGCCCCGGACAAGCAGAGCGGTTGGTTCGCGGTGCTGTTCTCGGAAAACTGGGCACTGGTCGGCCGCTTCCGTCGCCTGCTGGCGGTGTTGCTCAACGGCCGCAGCACCATCGTCCGCTTCGCCCCGCCGATCTCGCTGCGCAACACCGTGGATGAAGGCCTGGAGCCGGAGCGCACGGTGCGCAAGCTGCAGCGCGTGCTGCGTACGCACTTCCGACGCATCCGTGAATCGGTGATCGGCCCCGACCTGTCGACCCGGCGCCTGCTGGTGGACCAGGTGCTGGCCGCCGAGCCGGTACGCGAAGCGATCGCCGCACAGGCCAAGCGCGACAACTCGAAGCCGGCCGATGCCTGGAAGAAGGCGCATGCCTATGCCTGGGAAATCGCCGCGGACTATTCCAGCCCGGTGGTGCGCTCGGCCAGCTTCATGCTCAGCCACGTGTGGAACCGCATCTATGCGGGCGTGCTGGTGCACCACCTGGACAAGTTCAAGGCCGCCGCGCCGGGCCACGAAGTGGTCTACGTGCCCAGCCACCGCAGCCACATGGACTACCTGCTGCTGTCGTACCTGCTGTACGACCGTGGCATCGTGCCGCCGCACATCGTGGCCGGCATCAACCTCAACCTGCCCGTGGTCGGCACCCTGCTGCGCAAGGGCGGTGCGTTCTTCATCCGCCGCTCGATCCGTGGCAACGCGCTGTACTCGGCGGTGCTCAGCGAATACGTCGCGCAGCTGGTGGCCGGTGGCTACTCGCTGGAGTACTTCGTCGAAGGCGGCCGCTCGCGTACCGGGCGCCTGCTGCAGCCCAAGGGCGGCATGATCTCGATGACGTTGCGCGCGTTCCTGCGCCAGCCGCGCAAGCCGGTGCTGTTCCAGCCCATCTACATCGGCTACGAGAAGCTGATGGAAGGCGGCAGCTACCTGGACGAACTGTCCGGCCGGCCGAAGGAAAAGGAATCGATCTGGTCGCTGCTGTGGGGCATCCCCAAGGTGCTCAAGCAGAACTACGGCCAGGTGGTGGTGAACTTCGGCGAGCCGATCGCGCTGAACGACGTGCTGGCCGAGAAGGCGCCGGAGTGGAAGGGCGAGGCGGTGTCCGAGGACGAGAAACCGGCCTGGCTGTCGACCACGGTGGACACGCTGGCCGAACGCATCCAGGTGCGCATCAATGGCGCCGCCGACGTCAACCCGATCAACCTGCTGGCGCTGGCCCTGCTGTCCACGCCGAAGCACGCGATGGGCGAGGCCGACCTGATCGCGCAGATCGAGCTGTGCAAGACCCTGCTGGTCGAGATGCCGTACTCGGACCGGGTGACGGTGACCCCGCACTCGCCGGAGCGGATCATCGCCCACGCCGAGGAAATCAACGTCCTCACCCGCATCAAGCACCCGCTGGGCGATGTGCTCAGCGTCAGCGGCGACACCGCGGTGCTGCTGAGCTACTTCCGCAACAACGTGGTGCACCTGTTCACCGCCTCGTCGTGGGTGGCCTGCTGCTTCCAGAACAACCGCCGCATGAGCCGCACCGGCCTGGTCCAGCTGGGCCGTACGGTGTACCCGTTCCTGCAGGCCGAGCTGTTCCTGCCGTGGAGCGAGGACGAGTTCGCCCAGCGCATCGACCGGACCATCGATGTGTTCGTGCGCGAGGGCCTGCTGCAGAACGTCAACGATGACGACGGCGGCATCCTGGCGCGCAATACCGGGCAGACCGACGAGGTGTTCCGCCTGCGTGCGATCGGCCATTCGCTGCAGCAGGCGTTCGAGCGCTATTACATCGCCATCTCGGTGCTGGTGAAGAACGGCCCCGGCGTGCTCGGCGCCGCCGAGCTGGAAAGCCTGTGCCAGCAGGCGGCGCAGCGGCTGAGCCTGCTCTATGCACCGGCGGCACCGGAGTTCTTCGACAAGGCCCTGTTCCGCGGTTTCATCCAGAAGCTGCGCGAACTGCGCCTGGTGTGGCCGGACGAGAACAGCAAGCTGCTGTTCGACGAGCGCCTGGATGCCTGGGCCAAGGACGCCAAGTTCATCCTCGGCCGCGAGCTGCGCCACACCATCGAACGGGTCAGCCCGGAAGCGGCCCGCCCGGACGAGCCTGCGCCGCAGGATTGAAGGCAGCGCCGGGCGATGCGGTGGGTGTGGACCTTGGTCCACACCTTCCAGCCGTGCCAACCAAGGTTGGCACCCACCAGAGCAGTGGGCCAACCAAGGTTGGCATCTACCGGGGCGAAGCAGTAGATCCACGCCATGCGTGGATGGGCCACCGCTCAGGCCGGTTCGTCGGGAATCTGCAGGCTTTCCAGCCTGGCGATGCAGTCCTTCAGCTGCAGCTTGCGCCGCTTCAGGCGCTTGGACTCCAGCTCGTCCTCGCCGTTGGCGGCCATGCGGGTGATCTGTTCATCCAGCAGGCGGTGCTCGGCGCGCAGGGCGGCGAGGTGCTCGACGATCTCGGCGGGGCTGTAGGTGTCCACAGCCTCCGAGCATACACAGCGATGATGACCGCCGGGAGAGGGGAACCCCGACCCCCGGCCGGGGCGGCTCCGAGCCGTTAGAATGGAACCCATGAGTGCCGTCATTTCCCTTCCCGATCCCCAGCCGCGCGCCGCCCGTGATCCGCGCGTGGCCGAGCGCGAGCAGCACAAGCTTGCCAAGCGCCTGCGCCGCCAGGTCGGCGAGGCGATTGCCGACTTTGGCATGATCGAGGCCGGCGACAAGGTCATGGTCTGCCTGTCCGGCGGCAAGGACAGCTACACCCTGCTGGACGTGCTGCTGCAGCTGCAGAAGAAGGCGCCGGTGCCGTTCGAGCTGGTGGCGGTGAACCTGGACCAGAAGCAGCCGGACTTCCCCGAGCACGTGCTGCCGGAGTACCTGGCCGGGCTGGGCGTGCCGTACCACATCATCGAGCAGGACACCTATTCGGTGGTCAGCCGGGTCATCCCGGAAGGCAAGACCATGTGTTCGCTGTGCTCGCGGCTGCGTCGTGGCGCGCTGTACAACTACGCCGAGACCCACGGTTTCACCAAGATCGCGCTGGGCCACCACCGCGACGACATGGTGGCCACGTTCTTCATGAACCTGTTCCACCACGCCAGGCTGTCGGGCATGCCGCCGAAGCTGCGCAGCGATGACGGCAGGCACGTGGTGATCCGGCCGCTGGCCTACGTGCGCGAAAGCGACATCGTCGAGTACGCGCAGGCCCGCCAGTTCCCGATCATTCCCTGCAACCTGTGCGGCAGCCAGGAGAACCTGCAGCGCCGCCAGGTCGGCCTGATGCTGAAGCAGTGGGAAAAGGACCACCCGGGCCGCATCGAGCAGATCGCGCGCGCCATGGGTGAAGTCCGGCCCTCGCAGCTGGCCGACACCACCCTGTTCGACTTCATGGCGCTGGGCCGTCGCGACGACGCGCCGCTGCCCGACGCCCATGCCTGGCTGGCCGGCTCCCCGGCCGACGCCGACGCAGATCCCGAGACGCCCACCGTTTAAGGTCGGTCGCCCTTCCTCTTTGCCATCCGGAATTCCATGTTCTTTCGCAACCTGACGTTCTTCCGTTTCCCGACCACCACCGATTTTTCCGAAGTCGATACCCTGCTGCCGCACGCCCTGCTGAAGCCGGTCGGCGCGCTGGAAATGAATTCGCGCGGCTTCATCTCGCCGTTCGGCCGCGAGGAGAAGGAGCTGCTCTCCCACCGCATCGCCGAACATCTGTGGCTGACCGTGGGCGGCGAGGACAAGATCCTGCCGGCGGCGGTGGTCAACGACCTGCTCGAGCGCAAGCTGGAGGAGATCGAGGAGAAGGAAGGCCGCCGCCCGGGTGGCCGCGAGCGCAAGCGCATGAAGGACGACCTGCTGCATGAACTGCTGCCGCGCGCCTTCGTGAAGTCCTCGCGCAACGATGCCTTCATCGACCTGCAGCACGGCTACGTGGCGGTGGATACCTCCAGCCGCAAGACCGGCGAGTACTTCATGTCCGACATCCGCGGCCTGCTCGGCAGCTTCCCGGCGATGCCGCTGAACGCCGAAGTCGCACCGCGTTCGATCCTGACCGGCTGGATCGCCGGCGAGCCGCTGCCGACCGGGCTGAGCCTGGGCGAAGAGTGCGAGATGAAGGATCCGGTGGAGGGCGGCGCCGTGGTCAAGTGCCAGCACCAGGAACTGCGCTGCGACGAGATCGACAAGCACCTGGACGCCGGCAAGCAGGTAACCAAGCTGGCGCTGATCTTCGAGGACAACCTGTCCTTCGTGATCGGCGATGACCTGATCGTGCGCAAGCTGAAGTTCCTCGATGGCGCCCTGGACCAGCTGGAGCATGCCGACGAAGACGGCCGCCGCGCCGAGTTCGACGCCCGCTTCGCCCTGCAGAGCGCCGAGATCCGTCGCCTGTTCCTGCTGCTGGAAGAAGCCTTCAAGCTCAGCAAGGCTGACTGAACAGGCACCCTGTGGGCCGCCGGTCATCCGGCGGCCCGAAGCAGCGCTATGCTGGGCGCATGAGCCGTCTGCTGCGCCGCCTGATCAGCCCGACCCCGCCCGCCACCGTGCAGCGCGACACCGTTCGCCTGCGCCTGGAGGACGCCGAGATCGAGGTACTGCGCGTGCGCGATCCGCGCGCGCGACGGATCAAGCTGAGCGTGGACGAGCGCGGCGCACGGTTGACGCTGCCGCCGCGGGCCAGCCTGGTGATGGGCGAGCGTTTCCTGGAACAGCACCGCGACTGGTTGGCGCTGCAGCTGCGCCAGTACCAGAGCCATGGCCTGCCCGCCCCGTTGCAGCCAGGCGAGGACGGCGTGCTGCCATTGCGCGGCGAACTGTTGCCGCTGCGCTGGCAGGAAGGCCGCTATGCGCGGCTGGAGATCGACGAACACGGCGCCTGCGTGCAGTGGCCGGCCCGTGCCGGCGATGCCACCCTGCGCCGCCTGCTGCGCGAATTCTACGAAGCACAGACCCGTGCCGATGTCGGCCGCTGGCTGCCGAAGTACCTGCCGACCCTGCCACGTGCACCCAGCCGCCTGCGGCTGAAGGTGATGTCTTCGCAGTGGGGATCGTTGGCGCCGGACGGCAGCATGGCACTGGACCTTGCGCTGGTGCTGGGGCGTCCGGACGCGTTCGAGTATGTGCTGGTGCACGAACTCTGCCACCTGATCCAGCCGAATCATTCGCCCGCGTTCTGGCACGAAGTGGAACAGCGCTTCCCCGCGTGGCGCGAACAGCGCGACTACTTCCAGCTCGAAGGGCGACGCCTCAAGGCTATGCTCCGGCAATTGCTGTAGCGCTAGCGCTACAGCAGTTGCCCACGCATTCTTCCTCTATCTCCGCCTTCGGCGCGCCCCTTCAACAGAAGGGGCTTCACTCCAGACCGTGTGCTGAGCAGTCGAGCAAGCTCGACGCTACAGAGTGAAGAACAACAACTCCGCGGAATGGGAGCGCGCCGCAGAGCGCGCGCAGCGCGCGACCCGCTCCTGCTCTTCTTTTCTTTCTTCCGTGGTGGGCACACCGGAATCTGTCGAAGGACGGGATGGGTGGGATTGCAGGGGTGTCCGCGGCATGGATGCCGCGGCCAAGCCCCCATGGATGGGTTCACGGCGTCCCCCGCAATTCCACCCATCCCGGCCAACCTCATGACCGCGCAGGCCCAACCAACCACGAGGGGCTCAGCCGTTGGCCGAAACCCTCACCCCGCCCGCAACGCCGCCGCCGCCGCCCAGCGCGCCGCCACCCGCGGCGCCGTGATGCACACCGCCTGGTCGGTCACCGTCGTCACCGCGCGCTCCAGCAGCTGGATATCGGCCTCGTGCTGGCGAGCCACATGCGGGTCCTCGAAGAAGATCGCGCGCTGGCAGCGCCCCTCCAGCACCCGGTCGGCAATCTGTGCATCGCCGCCCATCGGGCCACTCTGGTAACGCGTCACCCACGGCGTATCGCTGGGCCACCCCCGGCTCCAGGCCAGCTCGTTCAAGCGCTGCCCGGTGGTGCCCGTCGCCACGCGTTGGCCAAATCGGGCCAGCACATCGAAGTGTTCATCGGCAAAGGCCAGCATCGCCGGCTTCATCGCATCATGCGCGATCAGCGCCAGCGTCTGTCCCTGGAAGGCATGCAGGTCGTCGGCACCGGTGTCGGCCGCCAGCCCGGCGTGGATGCGCTCCACCTCGATCCAGTCGCGTGCGGTGGCCACGGTTGAGATGAACGGCTTGCCGTGGATCACGCACTGCCGCTTGAGCGCGGTTGCTTCCGGAAACACCGAGGACGGATCGACCGGGTCGATCAGGTAGATCGCACCGTCCAGTGTCCGCTCCGGCCCCATGCCGACCACCTCGGCCACCAGCTTCATCAGGCCACCCTCGCGCCCATAGGGATACCGGTGCAGGCCGCCGTAGCCGGCCAGGAAGCCCTGCCGCTCGATCGCATCGTGGGTGCGCCCGACCGCATGCAGTGACACCCCCAGTTCACGCAGGCCCGCCTCGCTGGCACGCAGCCAACGGAACAGCGCGGCGCGCGCATCGTGGTGATGGAGACGGTTGGCGGCCAGGCCGATACGCATCGAGCGCTCCGTAGGGACGGGTAGAAGCGGCAGTGTATGTCGGCATTCGCCGATGCGGATGCTTTTCCAATTTTTCTCATTGTCGCGGAAGCCTGCCTCGCTAGCGTGGCTGCAGCGGTACCGCTGCGCGGCCGTGGTTCCTGCCCGCGAAATGAGGACGTCCATCGTGAATGTCGCCGGCCGCCGCGCCGTCGCCGCTGTCATGGCATCGCTGTTGCTGCCCGGCATCGCCGCTGCATCCGGGTGTGCGAACCCCCTGCAGGTGGCATGGCGCTCCGACCGGCCGCCACTGTCATACAGCCAGCAGGGCGAGGTTGCGGGACTGGCCGCGGACTACCTGCCGCTGCTGGGCACGCAGGCGATGCAGCATGCGAAGCCGTTGCCTGCGGCGGTGCTTGCCGAGGGATCACTGCCGGCCGGCACCCAGGTGCTGCTGGGCTGGCCGCGTGCGCAGCTGCCGGCCGACTGGGTGGCCAGCAGGGCCTACCTGGAGGTGCCACAGGTGATTGTGCGGCGCGAGGGCGCCGCTGCGGTGCTGGGGCTGGAAGGCCTGCGTGGTCGCAGCGTGGCCAGCCCGGACCGGCTGCCGCTGGAGGCGTTGCTGGCCGAGCAGGCCCCGGGGGCGCAGCTGCTGGCACCTGCGCCGCTGGAGCACGCGCTGTCACTGCTGCGTGCCGGGCTGGTCGACGCCGTGGTCGCCAATCTCGCTGAAGTGGAAGCTGCGCTCCGCGCGGAGCCGGGGGATGCCGTGGTGATCGCGGCACCCGCGGGCTTCGGCGATGCACTGGTACTCGCGGCCGCACCGGCCTGTGCCGAGGTGGTCGCTGCTTTCGACCAGCGGCTGCTGCAGGAGGGCGATGCACGTCGCGCGTCGAACCGCAGCGCCTGGCTGCCGGATCGGCCACGCGCGCAGCTCACCGGGTCGGCACTGCGCTGGCTGGTGCCGGCGTCGCTGATCCTGCTCGCACTCGTGTTGCTGCATGCCTTCGGCTACTGGCGCGTGCATCGCGAGAGCGTGCGTCGTCGCGTGCTGGAGCAGCGGTTGCGCGACGTCACCGCGAACCTGCCGGCGGTGGTCTACCAGGCCCGCCGTTCGGCAACCGGCCACTACAGCCTGGCGCAGATCGCCGGCGACGTGCAGGCGCTGTTCGGGGTAAGCGTGGAGACCGCGCGGATCGACCATCTGCAGCTTCTGGCCGCGGTGCATGCCGACGACCGCAGCCGGGTGATGGCGTGCATCGAAGCGGCCGCGCTGGTGCGCGGTCCCATCGACGTTACCTTCCGCACCCGCTCGGCGCAGGGCTGGCGCTGGGTCCGTTCGCAGGGACGACCGCTGCAGTGCGATGACAGCAGCGTGGAGTGGAGCGGCTACTGGTTGGATGTCAGCGAAGCGCAGGCGCGTGCCGCAGCGCTGGCCGAGGCGCGCCGCGCGGCCGAGCAGGCGGCGCTGGCCAAGAGCCATTTCCTGGCGACCATGAGCCACCAGATCCGCACGCCGATGAGTACCCTGCTGGGCATGCTGGAGCGGCTGGCGGGCAGTGACCTGGATGCGGGCCAGCGGCAGGTGCTGACCACCGTGGGTGACGCCGCGCAGATGCTGCGGCAGATCCTCGACGATGTGCTGCACAGCCAGCGCCTGCAGCCAGCGCCACTGCAGCTGCGGCCGACCGACCTTGCGGCGCTGGTGCGCGCGGTGCAGCAGCTGTTGATGCCCGTTGCGGCCAGCCGCGGCCTGCACCTGCACAGCGAGATCGACCCCGCGTTGCAGCGGTGGTCGCTGGCCGATGGGCTGCGCCTGCGCCAGGTCCTGTTCAACCTGGCCGGCAATGCACTCAAGTTCACCCTGCAGGGAAGCGTGGTGTTGCAGGTCCACGTGCTGCAGCAGGGCGATGGCGGCCAGCGGCTGCGCCTGCAGGTGACCGATACGGGCATGGGCATCAGCGTGGAGCGGCAGCAGGCGGTGTTCGCTGCCTACGAGCAGGCCGAGACTTCGACCACGCGCCGCTTCGGTGGCAGTGGGCTGGGCCTGTCGATCTGCCGCGAGCTGGCGGCATCGATGGGCGGGCAGCTGCACCTGCGCAGCGCGCCCGGCAAGGGCACCACCGTATGGCTGGAGCTGGCTCTGGCGGACTGTGCGGCACCAACGGCGGTACCGGTGCTCACGACGGCCGCGCAACGGCCGCTGCCGGCGGCACGGGTGCTGGTTGTCGAAGACCATCCGACCAACCTGCAGTTGCTGGAGCAGCGCCTGCGCGAACTGGGGCTGCAGGTACACGCCTGCGACGACGGCTTGCAGGCATGGGAGGCCTGGCAGGCGCAGCCGTTCGACCTGGTGATCACCGATTGCCATATGCCGCACATGGACGGCTTCGCGCTGGCACGCACGATCCGCAGCGACACCTGCGCCATCCGTGCGCAGGTGCCGATCATCGCGCTGACCGCCAGCGTGCTGGAGCGCACGCGCGAGGCCTGCCGTGATGCCGGCATCGACCATTTCCTGGCCAAGCCGGTGGAGCCGTGCGAACTGCGCGCACTGCTGGAAGTGCTGCTGTTGCCGGACTCAGTGCGCCAGTAGGCGGACGATGCTGGAAGCGGCGTCGCGGCCTTCGGCCACGGCGGTCACCACCAGGTCTGCACCGCGTACCGCGTCGCCACCGGCGAACAGGCGTGGATGCGCGGTCTGGAACGGCAGGCGGTCCTTGCCCCCGGCGACGATGCGGCCGTTGGACTGGCCTTCCACGCCCAGCTCGGCCAGCCACGCCGGCACGCTCGGCGAGAAGCCGAAGGCGATGATCACCACGTCCGCTTCCAGCAGCGATTCACTGCCTTCGATCGGCACCGCGTTCTGGCGGCCATTGGCATCGGGTTCGCCCAGCCGGGTTTCGACCACGGTCACGCCGATCACTTCGTCGTCGGCGCCGGCCTCGATCGACAGCGGCTGGCGGTTGAACAGGAAGCGGACGCCCTCTTCGCGCGCATTGGCCACTTCGCGCGCGCTGCCGGGCATGTTGGCTTCGTCGCGGCGGTAGGCACAGGTGACCTTGGCCGCGCCCAGGCGCACCGCGCTGCGCACGCAGTCCATGCCGGTATCGCCACCACCGAGCACCACCACGCGCTTGCCGTTGAGGTCGGGCAGGGCGATGGTGTCTTCCCAGCCGGCAATCGGCCGGCCCTTCGGGTCATCGCCGCCAACGATGCGGCTGTTCTGCACCAGGAACGGCAGCGCCGGCAGCACGCCCTTCAGGTCCTGGCCGTCGAGGCCACCATCGGTGTAGCGGTAGGCGCCGGTGCCGACGAACACCGCATCATGGGTCTCCAGCAGCTGCTGCGCGCTGAGGTCGCGTCCGATCTCGACGCCAAGGCGGAACTGCACGCCCATGCCCTCCAGCACTTCGCGGCGGCGATGGATCACGTCCTTGTCCAGCTTGAAGCTGGGAATGCCGAACTGCAGCAGGCCGCCGATCTGCTCATAGCGGTCGTAGACCACGGCGGTAATGCCGGCGCGGGCCAGGCGGTCGGCGCAGGCCAGGCCGGCCGGACCGGCGCCGATCACCGCCACGCTGTGGCCGCTGGGCTGCACCGCGCCCAGGTCAGGGCGCCAGCCGCTGGCCAGCGCGGTATCGACGATGTACTTCTCCACCGCACCGATGGTGACCGCCCCGAACTCCTCCAGCGTGCAGCTGCCTTCGCACAGGCGGTCCTGCGGGCAGACGCGGCCGCAGACTTCCGGCAGCGGGTTGGTGCTGTGGCACAGCGTAGCCGCTTCGTGGATGCGGTTCTCCTGCACCAGCTGCAGCCACTGCGGAATGGCGTTGTGCACCGGGCACTTCCAGCTGCAGTAGGGGTTGCCGCAATCCAGGCAGCGACCGGCCTGGTACTGGGCATCTTCCTTGCCGAACTTTCCGTACAGCTCGCCCCAGTCGCCGGACGTGCGCAGTTCCACCGGGATGCGCTGCGGCATGGTGCGGGGCAGGTCGAGGAACTGGAAGGCGTGCTTGCGGCTCATGGCGGGCTCTGGAATGCGAGGGGGAACGTTGCCGGCCAGCGGCCGGCACTACCGGAAAACATCACGCAGCGCGTCGCAGGGTTTCGGTCAGCGACTCGATGCTGGCGGCCTTCGGTTTGACCAGCCAGAACCTGCCGATGTAATCGCGGAACTCGTCCAGGATCTGCTGCGCCCAGATGCTGCCGGTCAGCTCGCGGTGGCGACCGATCAGGCGGTGCAGGTGCTGGCGGTAGTTCTCGAAGCCTTCGGCGGATACGCGATGGATGTCGATCAGCTCGTGGTTGTAGCGGTCGACGAAATCGCGGTCCACGTCCAGCACGTAGGCCAGGCCGCCGGTGAAGCCAGCGCCGAAGTTCAGGCCGACCTTGCCCAGCACCAGCACCACGCCATCGGTCATGTACTCGCAGCAGTGGTCACCGGCACCTTCCACCACCGCCAGCGCGCCGGAATTGCGCACCGCGAAACGCTCGCCGGCGCGGCCCGCGGCGAACAGTTCACCGCCGGTGGCGCCGTACAGGCAGGTGTTGCCGATGATCGCGGTACTGCGTGCCTCGAAGCGGGCACCACGCGGCGGGCGCACCACCAGGCGGCCACCGGCCATGCCCTTGCCGACGTAATCGTTGGCTTCGCCTTCCACTTCCAGGTGCAGGCCGCCCACGTTGAAGGCGCCGAAGCTCTGCCCGGCGCTGCCGCGGAAGCGCAGCTCCAGTGGCGCCTCGGCCATGCCCTGGTTGCCATGCGCGCGCGCCACCGCCCCGGCCAGGCGGGTGCCGATGCTGCGGTCGGTGTTGTGGATCAGGAAGCGATGCTCGCCACCACGCTTGTGCGCGATGGCCGGCGCCAGCAGCCCATCCATCTGCGTGGCCAGGCTGTCCGGCGATTCGTACAGGCGTTGCGCCGCGCAGTGGCTGCCCTCGTAGCGGCTGTCGGCCAGCAGGCGCGACAGATCCACGCGCACGCCGTCGCGCGGCGCGGCGTCGATCTGTCGCAGCAGGTCGGTACGGCCCACGATTTCTTCCAGCGAACGCGCACCCAGGTACGACAGCCAGCCACGCACTTCCTCGGCCAGCAGGCGGAAGAAGTTCTCCACGCGCTCGGGCTGGCCGGTGAAGTGGTTCTCGCGCAGGCGCTCGTCCTGGGTGGCCACGCCGGTGGCGCAGTTGTTGAGGTGGCAGATGCGCAGGTACTTGCAGCCCAGCACGATCATCGGCGCGGTGCCGAAGCCGAAGCTGTCCGCGCCCAGCAATGCGGCCTTGACCACGTCCAGGCCGGTCTTCAGGCCGCCATCGGTCTGCAGCAGGGTACGCCCGCGCAGGTCGTTGGCGAGCAGCGCCTGGTGCGCCTCGGCCACGCCCAGCTCCCACGGCACGCCGGCATAGCGGATCGAGCTGACCGGCGAGGCGCCGGTGCCGCCGTCGTGGCCGGAAATGGTGATCAGGTCCGCACCGGCCTTGACCACGCCCGCCGCGATCGTACCGACGCCGGCATGGCTGACCAGCTTCACCGACACCAGCGCGGTCGGGTTGACCTGCTTGAGGTCGTAGATCAGCTGCGCCAGGTCCTCGATCGAATAGATGTCGTGGTGCGGCGGTGGCGAAATCAGGCCGATGCCCGGAC
The DNA here is from genome assembly GCF_056480025.1 of Stenotrophomonas sp. 109824_Sma. Lineage (NCBI taxonomy): Bacteria > Pseudomonadati > Pseudomonadota > Gammaproteobacteria > Lysobacterales > Lysobacteraceae > Stenotrophomonas > Stenotrophomonas sp. 109824_Sma. The sequence continues at coordinate 70,847 of NZ_CM151078.1, forward strand.
GCGCATAGCGCAGCCGCGCGATCAGTTCGTTGACCTTGTGCCCGGGCAGCTGGCCGCCCTCGCCGGGCTTGGCACCCTGCGCGACCTTGATCTGCAGCACCTCGGCATTGACCAGGTATTCGGCGGTGACGCCGAAGCGGCCCGAGGCCACCTGCTTGATCTTGCTGCGCTTGGCGGTGCCATAGCGTGCGGGGTCTTCGCCGCCTTCGCCGGAATTGCTGCGGCCACCCAGGCGGTTCATCGCAATCGCCAGCGCCTCGTGCGCCTCAGGTGACAGAGCACCCAGGCTGATCGCCGCGGTATCGAAGCGCGGGAACAGTGCACTGGCCGGTGCCACTTCATCGAGCGGCGCGGGCGTGGCGGCCGGCACCAGTTCCAGCAGGTCGCGCAGCGCCGACGGCGGACGCGCATGCACCGCATCGCAGTACTGCTGCCACGCACGCGGATCGCCGCTGCGTGCTGCGCGCTGCAGGGTGGTGACCACGTCCGGGTTGTACATGTGGTACTCGCCGCCGTGCACGTACTTCAGCAGGCCGCCGACATCCACGTCCTGCTGCGCGTCCCACGCCTGCGCGCACAGTTCGCGCGCGTCGGCATCCAGGCGGGCAAAGCCGGCGCCACCGATGCGCGAGGCGGTATCCGGGAAGCACAGGTCCACGACCTCCGGTTCCAGGCCGATGATTTCGAACAGCTGCGCGCCGCGGTAGCTGGCCACGGTACAGATGCCCATCTTCGAGATGATCTTCGACAGCCCCTTGTAGACGCCCTTGCGGTAGCGGCGGCCGATCTGCGACTGCTCACCGCCCTTGCTGAGCTTGAGGATGCCGCGGCGGCCCAGGTCGAACAGGGTCTGGTAGGCCAGGTACGGATACACCGCCGTGGCGCCGAAGCCGAGCAGGCAGGCCATGTGGTGCGGGTCGCGCGCGGTGCCGGTCTCGACGATGAGATTCACGTCGCAGCGCAGGCCCAGCCGCGAGAGGTGGTGGTGGATGGCGCTGGTGGCCAGCAGCGCATGCACCATCGGCCGCCCGGCCACCGGGTAGCGGTCGGACAGCAGCAGCATCACCATGCCCTCGCGCGCGGCCTGTTCGGCCTCGGCGCAGATGCGCTCGATGCCGGCGCGCAGGCCCTCGTCTTCGCTGTAGGACAGGTCGAGCAGGCGGTTGGCCTGCACGTACTGGTCCATCTTCAGCAGTTGGCGCAGCTTGCGCTGGCTGAGCACCGGCGAATTGAGGATGACGTGGTTCACCGTCTCCGGGCCGGCATGGAAGATGTTGGTCTCCTTGCCGAGCTGGGTGGACAGGGACATCGCGCAGTCTTCGCGCAGCGGGTCGATCGGCGGGTTGGTGACCTGTGCGAAGGCCTGGCGGAAATAGTCGTACAGCGGACGGCTGCGCTGGCTCAGCACCGCCATCGGCGTGTCGTCGCCCATCGAGCCGGTGGCTTCCTGTTCGGTCTCGGCCAGCGGCCGCAGCACCTGTTCCACTTCCTCGCTGCTGAGCTGGTACAGCTTGTGGTAGCTGCGCAGGGTGCCTTCGTCGAACGGCTCTTCCACCAGCGAGGGATCGATCAGTTCGGTCTGCAGGTAGGTCACGCCCTGCTGCAGCCACTGCTTGTACGGTGCGCGGCCGCGGTTGATGCGGTCCACCGCATCGGAGTCGAGCAGGTCACCGCGCTTGAGATCGATGGCCACCATTTCGCCGGGGCCGAGCTTGCCCTTGCGCACCACGCGCTCGGTCGGCACTTCCCACACACCGGCTTCGGAGGCGACCAGGAAGTGGCGGTCGGCGGTCAGCATCCAGCGCGCAGGCCGCAGGCCATTGCGGTCGAGGGTACATACGGCGTAGCGGCTGTCGCAGGCGACGATGCCGGCCGGGCCATCCCACGGTTCGCTGTTGAGGCCGTGGAATTCGTAGAACGCGGCCAGGTCCGGATCCTTGAACTCCAGCGACTGGGTGGCCGGTGGCACCAGGATGCGCAGCGCCTGGATCAACTCCATGCCGCCGGCGACCATCAGTTCCAGCATGTTGTCCAGGCTCTGCGAGTCCGAACCGTGCATGGAGATCACCGGGTCGAACTCGGCGATGTCGAAGCGCGGCGTCTTCCACACCTTGCTGCGCGCCTGCGCCCAGCGACGGTTGCCTTCGATGGTGTTGATCTCGCCGTTGTGGGCAAGCATCCGGAACGGGTGGGCCAGCGGCCAGCGCGGCAGCGTGTTGGTGGAGAAACGCTGGTGGAACACGATCGCGCTGGAGGCCAGTTCGCGGCGCTGCAGGTCCGGATAGAAACGGCTGAGCTTGTCCGGCAGCACCATGCCCTTGTAGCTGATCGCATCCGGGGTGAGGGTGGTGACGTAGAAATCGGCGTGCCCGCGCAGCTGCTGTTCGCTGCGGCGGCGGGCCAGGAACAGCGCCAGCGCGAAGCCGGCATCATCCTGGCCGACGCCGGCATCGACGAACACCTGTTCGATGCGTGGCAGCGTATCGCGCGCCAGCTGGCCGCAGACGCTGTCGTCGGTGGGTACCTCGCGCCAGCCGGCGACCTTGCAGCCGACCGCTTCGACCTGCGCCTGCAGCTGGGTGCGGCAGGCGTGGGCCGCATCGGCATCGTGTGGCAGGAACACGACGCCGGCAGCGAACCGCGCAGCCGGCGTGATGCCGGCTTCGCCGGCCAGCAGTTTCAGGAATGCATCGGGGCGGCGCAGCAGCAGGCCACAGCCATCACCGGTCAGGCCATCGGCGGCGACGCCGCCACGGTGGGTCATGCGAGAAAGCGCGGCGATGGCGGTATCAACCAACAGGCGCGAAGGTTGATCGTCGAGCTGGGCGACCATGCCAAATCCACAGGCATCGCGCTCGGAGCGCGGGTCGTAAAGCCCTTGGCGGTTGCGGGGGGCCATCTCTACCTCGATGCGGGATGAATTGAACGGGGACACTCAAGCCCGCTCAATCCCTGGAGCGCATCGTGAGGCCACCGGATGCCTCGACTAGATCACAGGTTGCTGCAGCGCCGCAATACACGGTTGCAGGTGCAACAGAACGCGCCGGCAACCCAGTGCCGGCGCGGGGTCGAACTCAGCCGCAGCGCACGCCGCTGACCAGGCCCTTGTCGTCCACTTCGATGTTCAGGCGGTCGCCGAGGAACTCCATCGTGGCCACGTCATTGGGCTTCATGACGCGCAGCTGGTGGGCACCGGCGTCTTCCTGCGCCTGCTTGCCCAGCGCGTCGGCGTAGGCCTGGCCGACCAGGCTCTGCACCTGGCTGGCATCGCAGGTGCCGACCGGCGGTGCCTCGGTGGCCTTGCCAGCCTCGTCGGCCGGCGCCTTGGCGGCTTCGGCAGCCTGCTGGGCATGGGCCGTGGCCGAATCCTGTTCATCCAGCGCCGGTGCCTGGCAGGCGGTCAGGGCCAGTACGGCCGGCAGCAGCAGGGCGGAGAGCGAACGGGCGCGAATCGGGAACGACATCATGACTCCGGAAGGGATTGTGAAAGCCCGAGCATAGCGGCGAACCGACCCTCACGTGTTTGTCTTGTGTTATCGACAGGTTCGCGGCATCGCGGCGGCGACACTGCGGGCATGCCAACCCCCTCTACCCCCGAACGACAGGCTGCGCGTGCTGCAGGCCTGCGCTATGTCGATGACACCCAGCCGGGCATCAGCCGGCGCCGCGCCGGCAAGGGTTTCAGCTATCGCGATGCCGATGGCCACGCGGTCCGCGATGCCGCCACCCTGCAGCGCATCCGCGCGCTGGCGATTCCACCTGCGTATACCGCCGTGTGGATCTGCGCCCACGCCAATGGCCATCTGCAGGCCACCGGCCGCGATGCCCGCGGGCGCAAGCAGTACCGCTACCACGCGAACTGGGCGAAGGAGCGCGACGCCGGCAAGTTCGACCGCATCATCGCCTTTGGCGAGGCGTTGCCCACGCTGCGGCGGCGGCTGTCGCGGGATCTCAAACGGCCCGGGTTTCCGCAGGAAAAGGTACTGGCCATGGTGGTCGCGCTGCTGGCCGATACGCTGGTACGGGTCGGCAATGAAACCTATGCGCAGCAGAACCGTTCGTTCGGGCTGACCACGCTGCGCAACCGGCATCTGGAACTGCTGCGCGGCGGCCGCGTGCGCATGCGCTTCCGTGGCAAGTCCGGGCAGCTGCAGGAGGTGACCGTGGGCGATCGCAGGCTGGGGCTGCTGGTGCGGCGCCTGCAGCAGCTGCCGGGGCAGGCGCTGTTCCAGTACCGCGATGACGACGGTGCGCTGCAGCCGGTGGACTCCGGTGCGGTGAACGATTACCTGCGCGGGGTGATGGGCGAGGACTTCACCGCCAAGGATTTCCGCACCTGGGGCGGCACGGTGGCGGCGGTGCAGGCGTTCGCCGCCACCGAGCTCCCGGAACCGGCCAGCCAGCGCGCCCTGGCGCAGGCGCAGCGCGCGGTGGTGTGCGAGGTGGCGTCGCTGCTGGGCAACACCCCGGCGGTGTGCCGCAAGGCCTACATCGACCCGTGCGTGTTCGCCGGCTGGGAGCGAGGCGAACTGGCCAAGCTGGCCGGCCTGCGTGGGCCGCGCCAGTGGGAACAGGCCACCCTGCGCGTGCTGCGCAGGGCGCGCCGGCTCAGCCGCAGTCGTCAGCCGCAGTAGATCGCGACGATGTTGTTGGTGCGGCCCTTCTCGATGGTCAGGCGGTCGCCGCCCTCGCTGGCCGGCGGCACACGCGGACCATCGTGACGCAGCACCCGTACGTGCAGGCTGTCGCTGTCCACGCGTGCACGGGCCACGGTGGCGTCCGACGCGGCCAGGCCCAGTGCGCCGCGCACCATGTCGCTGTGGCACTGGCCGGAAATCACGCCGTCGATCGGCTGCACCTGGGCCATCGGCGTGCTGCTGCAGGCGGCGAGGGCAAGACAGACGGCGGCGGTGGCGATGGCATGTTTCATGGAAGGATTCCTTGGTGTGGTTGGGTGCAGCGTGCGACGCCGCACGTGGTGGCGGAATGAATACCGTGCACATCGTGGACACGGCGCGCTCACTGCCGCCAACAGCCTGGGTGGAGACACTGCAGGAGCGGCGTGCGCCGCCCCCGGTAGTGCCGGCCGCTGGCCGGCAGCCCCTTTCCCTCCCGAGGAGACCTGCATGGCCACCACCCGAAAGACCCCCGTCCGCCGCAAAGCCTCGCCCAAGGTGCGCAAAGGCAGCACCGCGACGAAGACCGCTGCCGACCCCGCTCGCCCACGGGTGGTGAAGACCGCAACCCGCAAGGCGGCGGCCAGCGATCCACGGGCAGCGCGCGTCGCGGCCCGGCAGCGACGCCTGCAGGACCAGGAGAAGGCCAAGGACGTGCGCGCGGCAAAGAAAGCCACAAAGAAGCCCGCTACCCAGGCCGGTGCACGCCGGCAACCGGAAGCGATGCCGGCGCAGCAGCTGGCCAAGCCCGGGCATGAACACGAACTGGAGCTGGCGCCGCGTTTCCTTGCACCGGACTACGCCGGCAGCGGCAAGCTGAAAGGCATGCGCGCGATCGTCACCGGTGGCGATTCGGGCATTGGCCGTGCGGTGGCGGTGCTGTTCGCACGCGAAGGCGCCGATGTGGCAGTGCTGCACCTGGACGAGGTCGAAGACGCGGACATCACCCGCCAGCACGTGGAGCGCGAAGGCGGCCGCTGCGTGGTGATCGCCGGTGATGTGCGCGATCCGCGCTTCTGCAACAAGGCGGTCAAGCAGGTGGCCAAGGCGTTCGGCGGCATCGACATCCTGGTCAACAACGCCGCGTTCCAGCTGCATTGCAAGCGGCTGGAAGACCTGGAAGACGCGCACCTGCAGGAGACCCTGCAGACCAACATTGGCGGCTACATCCAGATGGCGCGCGCGGTACTGCCGCATCTGGGCGAGGGGGCCAGCATCATCAACACCGGTTCGGAAACCGGCATTTTCGGCAGCAAGGCGCTGATCGATTACTCGGCCACCAAGGGCGCCATCCATGCCTTCACCAAGGCGCTGGCCAGCCAGCTGCTGCCACGCGGTATCCGGGTCAACTGCGTGGCGCCGGGGCCGGTATGGACGCCGCTGAACCCGGCCGACAAGCAGGCCGGGGACGTCGCCGAGTTCGGCAGGGACAGCGATATGGGCCGGCCTGCACAGCCCGAAGAGTTGTCACCGGCGTATGTGTTCCTGGCCTCGCCGGTCTGTGCCAGTTACATCAGCGGGGTGATCCTGCCGGTGATGGGCGGCCCACGGGGCTGAGTGACGGCGTGATCTGCCTGAATACGGCGTGGCAGTGAGGGTGTGCAGTGCGTCAAACGCCCCAGTGGGGGGCTGGGGTAGGCTGACCCTGTACTGATCACGTCCCAGGACCGACCATGCCCGAGATGGATATCAATGCGGCGGCCGACGAAGTCGTCGCCCTGCTGCGGCAGAACGATGCGCGCGCTGCCGCCACCCGTCTGCAGGTCCTGCACGACGGCCAGAGCGCCGTGGTGCAGGAATCGCTGGATCGTTACATATCGGTGCGTGCCGCCACCGAGCTCGAGGCGTTGCGACGGAATGGTGGTGTTGCCGCAGCGGATGCGGCAACGGTGAACCCGATGCTGGATCGCCTGGGCGAGGCGACGCGGCCACCGCGAATGCCGGATGCGGCGGAGACCGCAGCCCTGAGCCAGGCCCAGCAGTACGATGTGTATGGCAGCATGGTGGCCCAGCGCGGCAACACCGCAGCGAATGACGCGATGGCAACGCAGGACCGCGTGGTGCTGGGGCTGCGCGACGAGAACCGCACCACCGAGGCACGTGGGCGTGGCGTCTACGACGATCGCATCGTGGTGCTGTGGAGGGATGCGCAGGGCCACGGCCATGTGCGCGAGTTCAACCAGGCCACGACTGAGCCGACCGCCCAGTACGACGGGCATGCCAAGACCACGCCACGCAGCCCGGGCTTTGGCAACGTGGCGCCGCGCACCAAGACCGAGGGTGAGGACGTCAACGGCGACCGGGTCAAGGATCTGGGGCGCCTGGGTGAGGGCACCACCGAGATGCGCGCAACGACCCATCCGCGCAATGGCCATCCGAATGAGTTCGCGCTGCGTCCTTCGCAGGACGCGATCACTGCTGGCGCCGGACGGGTGGAGCGCGACAGCAATGGCGACGGCTGGTTCGATGCGCGAGATACGCAGGGCGTGCAGGACCTCAACGACACCTTCAAGATCCATCGGGGCAGCCGCTCCAACACCGATTCGGCCGGCTGCCAGACCATCGGCGGCGGCGAGTACGACGACTTCGTGTCGACGGTGCGCGGCACGCCCGGGCAGAACCGTTGGCAGTACGTGCTGACCTCGGTCGCACCCGGCCAGGCGCGTGAGCTGGGGCAGGACGTGCCGCTCGCGGCCAATGACGACCCCCGTCAGCCGCAGCATCGCGACCATGCCCTGCAGCAGCAGATCAGCACGCGCCTGCAGGCCTTGGGCGGACGCTACGCCGAGCATGCTGATGACTATAGTCTGGTGATGCTGCGCGAAGCGAAGGCCGCGGGCATCACCCGGGTCGACCAGATCGTGGCCAGCAATCCCAGTGCTGGACGTGCGGCGGGCGAGACACTGTTCCTGGTGCAGGGCAGTCCGGGCGATCCTGCGGCGCTGCGCGCAGGCGTCAATGCGGCCGAGGTACGCGAGACTTCGGTGGAAAGCAGCCTGCGCCAACTGCAGCAGCAATCGCGCGAACAGGCGGCACCCACACCCGCGCCTGCACAACTGCAGGAAGCGCCGGCGATGGGAGGGCGTTGAGCGATGATCCGATCACACCTGATGCCGGGCATTTCGTTGATGCTGTTGCTGGCCTGCAGTGCCTGCGCGCCCGCTGGAGAGCGCGTCGCGCCGGTAGCGCCCACTGCCAGCCCGGCGGCGAAACCGGAGGCCTTGCCTGCGCAGACCCTGCCCACTGATCGTGGATTGCCCGCACTGCCGGAAGCCTCCGGCAGCGCCTATCCCGGCGGCCGCTACGCTGCGCTGCCCGAACCTGCCAGGCAGGTGCTGGCGCAGTTGAAGTGCAACGTGGAGGGCGCCAGCAAGGTGCAGGTGCTTTCCATTCCCGCGCAGGATGGCCAGCAGGATTTCATGGTTACTGATCGCAGCGGGCCGCGTTTCCGCTACTGGATGCGGTCGTTCTCCGGCAGTGGCGGTACCACCGGGTATCTGGTGCAGCTGCAGGATTGCCCGGCAACCACCACGGGCATGCGCGCCTACATCGCACAGGGAGCCGCACCGCTGCAGGATGTCACCGCGTCGTTGCTGTCGCAGGCCGAGCTGCCCGACGCGGGGACCATGACGGCTTACCAGAACAAGGGCGCGGGTGATCTGTTCGCCTTCATCGGGGTGCTGGACAAGGTGCCGGTGCTGCGCTGGGTGGCCGAAGCCGACCCCGAACAGCCACTGTCCGTCGATGCGCGCAGCTTCGACCATGGCAATGCCATCCACGGCGGTTTCCTGCGCTGGAACCAGGATCACTTCGAAGTGGCCAGGACCGTACCGGCCGCCTTATGGCCCTGCGACGACAGCCCGTTGCTGCCGTGCAAGGGCGACCCGTTCGTGAGCGGGCGGTGAGGCGTCACGCGCGTAGAAATCGGCAATGCGGGGGATGAACTGCTGTGGATTGGCGCCGACCAGATTGGTCAGCACCACCACCGCGACGTCGCGGTCGGGGTAGACCACGAAGGCCGAGCGGGCACCGCCGATACCGGCCACCTGCAGGTCGGGCGATGCGCGCAGCACCGGCCAGCCGCCCGCCCACGGGCCGGCACAGCCATCGGTGAGGCGCTCTGCGGTCCACATCCGCCGCAGGGCCGTCTTCGGCAGCAGGCGGCCTTCGGTCAACGCGACCAGCCAGCGCGCGGTGTCGTCGGCAGTGGTGAGGATGCCGCCGCCGGCCCATAGTGAGGGCGGAATGTCGTAGAACCAGTGTGACAGGCGTGGCGGAGCATCGGCCGCATCACTGGTACGAGGGGCGAGGCTGTACATCGTCGCCGCATCCGGAATCAGGTCGTAGCTGTCGCCGAAGGTGGTGCGGGCCATGCGCGCGCTGCTGAACTGGCCGGTGGCGAGGAAACGTTCGTAGGGCATGCCGGATTGCTGCGCGATGATCCGTGCCAGCAGCACATAGTTGGTCTGGTTGTAGGCGAAGCGCTGCCCGGGTGCCGCTTCGAGCGGTCGCGCGCTGACCGCCGTCCATGCCTGCGCTTCGGAACCCCCGCCCAGCAGGCCGTTGGCATCGAGGATGTCCGGCAGGCCCGAGGTGTGGGCCAGCAGCTGGCGAACACGCACTTCGCGCCATGCCATGGGGAGGTCGTCCAGGTAGCGCGAGGCGGGTGCATCCAGATCCACTCGCCCCTGCTCTGCCAGCTGTGCGATGGCGACCCCGGTGAAGGCTTTGGTGGCCGAGTTGAGTGGGAAGCGGGTGTCGCGCGAGGCGAGCACGCCGTTTTCGACATTGGCCAGGCCGTAGGCTTCGGAGAGCACGATCTGGCCGTCCTTGACCACGGCCAACTGCAGCCCGGGGATGCGCTCATCCAGCATGATCTGGCGGACCAGGCGGCGGGTCTGGTCGTTGGCCTGGTCCTGGCTGGCAGAGACGGCGGCGAAGGGCAGTGCACTGATGAGCATGAGCAGGGCTCGCAGCATTGGGCGGGACATGGGGAATTCCAGCGGGGCGTTGCGGATCGGATGCAGCGGGCGGGTCAAAGGTTTAGGCGCTCGGTGGTGCCTACCGTTCGTCGGCCCATGACTTCCGGGGGGTTGACTACAGTTGTCGTCACGTAGACAGTGACGACACGTGTAGTCAAGGGAGTGGTGTCATGCGTGGCAAGACGATCGGGGACCAGGAACTGGCCCTGCTGCAGTACATCGATGAACATGCGCCGGCCACGGTCGGCGAGGTCGCCAGTGGTTATGGGGAGGCCCGTGGCCTGGCCCGTTCCACCGTGCTGACGATGATGGAGCGGCTGCGGGCGAAGGGGTATCTTCAGCGCCGGCAGCAGGACGGTGTCTATCGCTACCAGGCCACGCGTGGCCCGGAGAGCGTGCTGCAGGGCGCCGTGGCCCAGTTCGTCGACAACACCCTGCAGGGCTCGGTGTCGCCGTTCGTGGCCTATCTGTCGCAGCGCAAGCAGGTCAGCGACAACGAGCTGGCCGAGCTGGAAGCGCTGGTCGCCCAACTCCAATCGCGCCGCCACGAGGGCTGAGCCATGGACACCACGATGCTGATCCCGATGTTGGAACGGCTGGGCTGGACCAGCCTGCAGACCGTGCTGCTGGTGGCCCTGGTGTATGGCGTATGCCGCGCGCTGCCGTCGCTGTCGGCGGCGACCCGCTGCCGCCTGTGGTGGCTCGTCTCGCTGCAGGCCGTGCTCGGCCTGTTCTGGAGCCAGCCGCTGCAGCTGGCCTGGCTGCCGGCGCCGCAGGCGGTGGCGATGAGCGCGACTGACGTGGCCGCCGATATCGTCTACCCGCTGGCCCCGGAGGCCTCGGCACAGCTGTTGGCCGCAATGCCGGTGCCTGCCGCGGATGTGCCGGCGGTGGCATGGTGGGCCGTCGCACTGGCCGCGCTGTGGATGTCCGGCGTGCTGCTGATGGCACTGCGTACCTTCGGTGAGTGGCGTCGCTGCCGTGCGCTGCTGGCAGCGGCCTATCCCTGCGAGGACCAGGCGCTGGTGCAGGCCCTGCAGCTGGCTTCCGATGCACATGGCGTGCGTCCTGCGCCGCGGTTGTGGATGAGCACGCAGGTGGACGCACCGCAGCTGGTCGGTCCGTTCCGCCCGGTGCTGCTGCTGCCGGCCGGCGACAACGCCCTGCAGGGCGATGCGCTGGACCTGGCCCTGACCCATGAATTGCAGCACCTGCAGCGGCGTGACCTGCAGTGGGGCCTGCTGCCGGCGCTGGCCCAGCATCTGTTCTTCTTCCACCCACTGCTGCGCCTGTCGGTGCGCGAATACGCACAGGCCCGCGAAGAAGCGGTGGATGCAGCGGTGGTTGGCCAGCATGGCGCGAGCCGCCAGGCCTATGGGCGCCTGCTGCTGCAGCTGGGTGTGGCACCGCAGCCGCACCTGGGCGTGGCCAGTGCCGCACCGGATACCACCAGCCTCAAGCGTCGCCTGCTCTCGTTGCAGCCACGCCGGGCCTGCCCGCGCATCCTGGCGATGGCGTTGACCGCTGTGGTGCTGGTGGTGGGCGTGGCGCCGATGCGACTGGTCGCTGCGCCGGTGCCGCCGGCACCGCCCGCGCCTCCTGCGGCGCCGAAGGTCGCTGTGCCGTCGCCGCCGAAGGCTCCGAAAGCACCGCCCGCACCGCCTTCGTCCGCGCGCGTTCCGGCCGTGCCTGTGGCGCCCGCGCCGCCTGCCGAGCCGGCTGATGCCGAGGCGTTGTCAGGTCCGGACGATGCGGATGTGGCGGTCGACGTGGATGCGGATGTCGATGTCGATACCGGCATGCACAGTCAACACACGACCTCCCGCGCCACCTCCATCACCACCTACGGCCGCCTGGACCTGGGCAAGTCGCCGCCGGAGGCCTTCGTGCTGGTCGATGGCGATTCGACCTTCGCCAATGGCGGCATGGACGACGTGACGGTCGCCCGCAGGCAGCTCGGCAAGGGCCCGGCGCTGTGGTTCCGCCAGGGCGACAAGCGCTACGTGGTGCGTGATCCGATGATGATCCAGACCCTGCAGCGTGCCTACAGCGGCGCGGCGGATCTGGGCCGCCAGCAGAGTGCGCTGGGTCGCCAGCAGGGCGAACTCGGCAAGCAGATGGGCGAGATGGGCCGCCTGCAGGGCGAGGAGGCGCGCCGCATGGCACTGGCTGCCGCCGAGGCCGCGCGCAGCGCGATGGCCGCGCATGACATCAACCGCGAAGCGGCGGCGGAAGCGGCGACGGCGGCGCGGGGCGCGACCAACGATGCGGCTGTTGCCCGTGAGGCCGCACGTGAGGCCGCTGCAGAGGCACGTCGTGCAATGCAGGAAGTTGATAAAGAAACCGCGCGGGCCACTCACACCCGCGACATGCAGCGCCTGGCCAGCCAGCAGTCTGAACTGGCCAGCCGCCAGGCGGCGCTGGGCAGCCAGCAGGCCGCGTTGGGTGAGCGCCAGGCACGCGTGCATGAGCAGGCGTCGCGGCAGGCGCAGCAGGTGATCGCGCGCGCACTGGCCAGCGGCAAGGCCGAGCGGCTCTGATCGGTGGTGCCGGCCGCTGGCCGGCAATGTGTGGGGTGCCGGCCAGCGGCCGGCACCCCGTTGATCAACCGCAGCTGGCGCGCTCGATCCGGTTCTGACCGTCCACCTGCACCGTCACGCGGTCCTGGCGGAAGTCCATGGTCACCGCCATGCCCGGCTTGACCACCCGCGCGTTGCGCGCGCCGCTGTCGGCCACCAGCTTCTTGATCGTGGCCTCGTCGGCGGTCTTGCCGGTGAAGGCTTCCAGCGCTTCCGGCCTGCATTCGTGCGCGGCATCGGCCACCGGCGCCGGTGCGGCATCGTGGCGGGTGGTGCTGCCGGCGTGGCTGCAGGCGGCCAGCGGCAGGATGGCGAGCAGGGCAAGGGGATTGAGGCGCATCGTCGGGCTCCAGGCGTGGATGGTGGCGGCAGTGTCACCGCTGCCAGCGTCAGGGCATGTCAACGCGGCCCCATGCCGTTACTGCCCGACCAGCGCCAGCGTCTCACGTTCGCGTTGTTCCTCGTGCACCAGCCGCTGCAGCAGCAGGGCCAGGGTCACCACGTCCTGGTGGTTGTGGTCGGCGACCCGGCGCAGGTCCACCGCGTCGCCTCCACGCAGGAAACGCAGCCATGCGCCCGGGGCTTCGGAGCCAGGCAGGTCGTCCTCGCGTACCACGCGCAGCAGCTGGCGCTCGATGGTGGACAGCTTGCAGTTCTCCCACGTGCCGCGATAGCGGCGGCGGGTCGGATAGAGCAGGTCGACGTGATCCAGCGCGCTGATCGGGCAACGCTGGCGGGCCAGCCGGTAGCGCGCCTTCAGCAGCGGCGCATCGTAGCTGCGCCCGTTGTAGCTGCAGAACACGGTGGACGGCTGCAGCCAGCGGGCGAAGGTGGCCAGCATCGCGTCCTCGGCGGCCATCGTCGACATCAGCAACTGGCGGATGCGCAGGCCTTCGCCGCGTTGCGGGCACACATGCCAGTCGGCGGCGCCGATCATGAAGGCGCGGGTGCCGGTGCCGCCGGCCAGGCCGGTGGTTTCGGTATCGAAGAACAGCAGGTCGCGCGCAGCCACGTGCTGGTCTTCGCGCCTGGCGAAGGCCAGCGACAGCGGGGCAGTCGGGATCGGCTGCGGTTGCAGCGATTCGATCAGGAACAGGCCCGGTGCGATTTCCTCACCGGGAAGCTGGCGATCCTGCGCACTGGCGCGTGCCGGGGCGGCTCCACCCCGCGAGCGCAGGCCGAGCAGGCGGTGCAGGCTGCCCACTTCCGGTCGACGCAGCGGTGCGGCGGCCGTCACAGGCGCAGCAGCGCCGGTCGGCTTGTGGCGGATCTCCTGCTCGACCCAGGCGAACACCGAACGCTCGGCCGGTGGCTGCTGTGCATCGTTGGCGGCCACCGGGGCCGTCGCTGGCGGCGGCTCGGGCGCCACCGGCGTGACTGCTTTCGGGTCGCCGGCCTGCTTCCGCAGCAGGCGCAGCTTGTCCAGGCTCAGGCTCACGGGGCCAGCAGCTCCATCGGGTCGCGTGCGGTCACCACCAGGTCGGGTACGTGCTGGCAGGCCTCGGCATCGAACAGGTCCAGCACGCGCAGCGCCAGCGCACGCGGCGAGGTCTCATCCTCTTCCTGTGCGGCCAGCACCGGGCCGACACAGGCCGGGCAACCGGCCTTGCAGTCGCAGCGCTGCACCAGTTCGCGCGCGCGCTGCACCAGTTCGGCCTGGCGTTGCCACAACGGCTCGCTGAGGCCAACGCCGCCGGGGAAGTTGTCGTACAGATAGACGGTCGGCACGAATTCCTGCAGCAGTTCCACCGTGCCCGGGTCGCCATTGCTGCCGCGCAGCTGGCCACGGCCGCTCTGGTCGGCAATCGCGAACCAGGCACCATCGCCGTTGCCGACCGACTTCTGCAGGTCGCGCGCATCGGCCATCACCGCCACGGTGGCGACGATGTGCAGCGCATACGCCGCGCCGAGGAAGCCATCCAGTGCATCCTGCCTGCTGGCGAACGCGCGCAGCAGCAGCGCCTGCGGCAGCTGCCACCACACCGCGGTGGTGTGCAGTTCCTGGTCGGGCAGGTTCACCGGTCCATAGCCGATGTTCTCGTGGGTGTAGTAGCGGATCTTCTTGTAGCCGGCCACGCGCCGTACCACGTGCACTTCGCCATGGTGCGAATCGCCACGCCCGGCCACGCCGCCGTCGAAACGGTCCAGCACCTTGAGCTTGGTGAAGTCGATGCTGTCGGTGTAGTAGTCCACATGGGTGCGGGTGACATAGGCCTTGCGGCCGTCCCAGTCCAGCGTTTCCACCTGGTAGGGCGTGGACTGCACCATGTGGATGGCGCCTTCGTACAGGGTGAGTGCGGCGGCGGAATAATCGACCTCGGCGATGATCTGCTGGCGGCCGTCGCTGCGGTCGACCACCACGAAGTTGCCGTCGGCCACCGCACGCAGGCTGACCGCGTTGGCCGGATAGCTGTCGGCGATCCATTCCCAGCGCTCGCCTTCGCGGTGAATCACCTCGGTTTCGGCCAGCGCCTCCAGGAACACTTCCGGGTCGATCGGGCCGAAGCCATCGCCGACCCGGAACGGCAGCTCGAACGCCGCGCAGCGGATGTGGTCGAACAGGATCAGCGGCTGGTCCGGCGCGATGCGCGCGTGTTCGGGCGAGGCTTCGGCGAAGAAGTCCGGATGCCGCACCACGTACTGGTCCAGCGGCTGCGAGCTGGCCACCATCACCCCCAGCGCCGGTTGCTGGCGGCGGCCGGCGCGGCCGAAGCGCTGCCAGGTGGCGGCCACGCTGCCGGGGTAGCCATTGAGGATGACCACGTCCAGGCTGCCGATATCCACGCCCAGTTCCAGCGCCGACGTGCTGACGATGCCGTCGATGGTGCCGGCGCGCATCGCACGCTCGGTCTCGCGGCGTTCGGTGGGCAGGTAGCCGCCGCGGTAGGCGCGGATGCGCGGTGGTTTGCGCGGGTCGTGGTCGAAGATGTCCTTCAGGTACTTGGTCAGCACCTCGACCATCAAGCGGGTCTGCGCGAACACCAGGGTCTTCAGCCCGGACTTGATCGCGATGCGCGCGATGCGGTTGCTCTGCGAACGTGCCGAGGCGCGCAGGCCCAGGTCTGGATTGATCACCGGCGGGTTCCACAGCAATACCTGTTTCGGTCCGCTGGGCGCGCCGGATTCGGTGATGGCGGTGACCGGTGCCTCGATCAACGCCTCGGCATGCGCCTGCGGATTGCCGATGGTGGCCGAGCACAGGATGAACTGCGGTTGCACGCCGTAGAACGCGCAGATGCGCTTGAGCCGGCGCAGCACGTTGGTGACGTGGCTGCCGAATACGCCGCGGTAGGTGTGCACTTCGTCGATGACGATGTAGCGCAGGTTCTCGAAGAACTGCGCCCACTTGGTGTGATGCGGCAGGATGGCCTGGTGCAGCATGTCCGGGTTGGACACCACGATGTCGCCATGCAGGCGGATCGCCTGCCGCGCATCGCCGGGGGTGTCGCCATCGAAGGTGAAGGCCTTCACGCCGAGGTCGCCGGCACGGTTGAGTTCCAGCAGCTCGGCCACCTGGTCCTGCGCCAGCGCCTTGGTCGGGAACAGGTACAGCGCCTTGGCGTTGTCCTGCATCGCCGCGCTGACCACCGGCAGGGTGTAGCACAGCGACTTGCCGCTGGCGGTGGGGGTGACGATGGCCACGTGCTCGCCGCGCTGGCTGGCCTCCCAGGCCTCGGCCTGGTGGCTGTAGAGCTGCTCGATGCCACGTTCCTTCAGTGCCGCGGCCAGTGCCGGTGGCACCGAGTCGGGAATGGGGGCGTAGCGGCCCTCGCGGCCGGGAATGGCGAAGCTGCCGGTGATGCGGTCCTGGTAGCGGCGCTGCAGTCGCGCGCTGAGCAGGGCGCCGTCGCGGGCGGGCAGGCCGTCGCGGGTGGCGAGCTTCTGCTCGGCATCGGCGGTGCGCTTGGCGAGTTCGTAAGCCATGGAAAGTGGAGCCTGGACGGATTGCGAGGGGTCACATGGCACCACATCCACGTCTCAGGATGTGAGACATCGGCATGGGACGGAGTGAACCGTTCAGTGCGCTGGCGGCGGCCGATTGGCCAGTGCGGCGGTGTACCGGGCCGTCCGACGCAGCGCATGCCGTGTCCTGCGCAGGAACCCGATGGGCTGCCACAGCGTGATGGCCAGGGCCAGCAGCCACCACAGCCGCCACGCGTCCGCACGCGCGGCGCCCGCATCGCTGATCAGGTCCGGGCTTGTCCCGCCGAACAACAGCACCACCAGCATCATCCCCAGCCAGGCCAGTGGCCACAGCGCGCCGCTCGGCGGATAGTGGTGGTGGTCCTCCACGCGGGACCAATGCGGTCCCGCACCCAGTACGACGCCGTCGCTCTCGCGCACGTCCAGCCGCACGCATCTGCCG
This sequence comes from Stenotrophomonas sp. 109824_Sma, assembly GCF_056480025.1. Classification (NCBI taxonomy): domain Bacteria; kingdom Pseudomonadati; phylum Pseudomonadota; class Gammaproteobacteria; order Lysobacterales; family Lysobacteraceae; genus Stenotrophomonas; species Stenotrophomonas sp. 109824_Sma. Next base: position 87,450 of record NZ_CM151078.1, read on the forward strand.
CTGACGAAGTGCCCGCTGCCCAGCCACTCCGCCGGCAGTTCAATGCGGCGGTCACTGCCGATCAGCCACAACGGCGGATGCTGTGGGTGCAGCGCGAAGTCGGCGAGCCTGCCGCGGACCTGCAGGACACGCTGCGGCACCGCCGGCCCGCGTCGTCGCGGCCGCGACAACCAGAGCGCAAGCGCGGCGATCGCGAGCAGCGGACTGCACAGCAGCAGCTGCAACCAGAACGGCGAGTCGTCATGCAGGGCGGCCGCTGCTCCGAGGGCCAGCAATGCCACCAGCAACCCCGTCCAGCGTGGGGGGCGGTGGCGGCGAAGACGGACTTCCGCAGCATTCTCCATTCGCATGCCAAGTACTTCACTGGGTGCCAGCGAATGCACCCGGTGTCGCCGGGGCCGCAGGACGAGGGGTTCGAAAGGGGCCTCCTCGACCGCAGCTGCGCGGTCGGCTCGCCGCTGTGCGCCGACGATATGGAAGCCGTTCAGACGCACGACCACGGCCATGCCATCGGCCAGTACCACCTCGGCGTGATTGTCGGTGGCGATGTGGCGCCAGGCATCGAAGGGCAGCAGGACCGGGATCTCCCCCAGGTCGGCATGATTGATCGCGCGCGCGCCGAACAACGAGGCATTGCCGAATGCCCCGGATACCACGCGGACCTGATGGTCGTGGGCGCAGCCGGTCAGTGCGCGCACCACGGCCAGGGCTGCGTCTTCGTTGTCGCTGAGCACGCGGCAAGGTGGCTGCCGGCGCAGCTCGGCAAAGGCCCGCCTGCGGCGCGACGCCCATTCGGCACGGGCGATCAGCACCATCGGGGCCAGCAGGAACACCAGGACCAACGCCAGCGCCGGCGACATCAGCGGTGCCCGTGGCGTGGACGGCGGGAGGGGAGCGGCATGGGCTTCATCGACAGCGGGTGCAGGGCAGTCCGCAGACTGGGTTCTTCTGCCTGCAAGGGGAATGCAAGTAGTTGCAGATCGCGGTCGGGGTCACCACGTAGGGGGCGCCGATGGAAGCTGAACACCGGCGCAGGTCACAACGAAATCTGAAGCCGGCATCCGTATCCTTGAGCGCTGGACGCAACCAACAGGGCGGATGGCTGTGGCACGACGTGGAACGCAGGGAGCACTCCTGGCCGGCCTGCTGCTGGCGGGTCTCGCGCAGGCGCAGCAGGCCGCACCGGCAGCGGCGCGTGATCCCGCGCCCGTTCCCCCCGCAGATGCGCCGGCTGCAACCACCGCACCGGTCTCCACCGCCTTGCCGCAGGACAACGTCACCACCCTTGGCGAAGTGCGTGCGCTCAAGCCCGATGACGAGCCGCTGGACCTGTACCGCTTCAAGAACCCGGTGAAGTTCGGCGACAACCGTTTCAGCCGCGACTGGAGCGAGCCACCGTCACCCGAGCAGGTCAGCATGGGCGGCGGCTACATCATGATGGGCGTGGTCAAGGGCGTGCTGGCGGCGGGTCGGGGCCTGAACAAGCTCACCGGCGGCCCCGACCAGATCCAGTCCGCCATTGCCCGGCCGCCGCCGGAGCTCAGTGCCGAACAGCAGCAGCGTGCGCTGCGTTTCTGCCAGCAGCAGGATGGCTGTGATCCGCCGGCGGTGAAGTAGGCCGGTATATCCTGCCGGTTCCTCAACCGGTGGCGCTGCCATGTTCCTGCGTTCGTTCTGCCTGCTGGCTGCATTGCTGCCAGCGTCCGCCTTTGCTTCCGGCATCGCCGGTGATGGCGCCTGCCGCAATGGCGCGTTCCCCTCCGAACAGAGCCAGTTCGCGCTGGCACGCGTGGTCGATGCGCCGCGCCTGTACCTGCTCGGCGATATGGACGGCTGCCCGGAAAAGGGCGAGCCGGCCTGCCGGCAGCGCAGCTACGTGGTCAACGGCGATACGGTGGTGACCGGTCGCGACCTGGGCCGCTACCGCTGCGCGTTCTTCCCGAACAAGGTGGGCGGCAGCGCCGGCTGGGTCGACCGCAGCAAGCTGCAGCCGTTGCCGGTGGCCGTGCCAACGCTGCAGGACTGGACGGGCCACTGGAAAGATGGCGACAACGGCCTGCGCATCACCGTGCAGGGTGGACAACTGCATGTGGATGGCGACGCCTACTGGCCCTCTGCCAACCCCACGCCGGAACAGCGCCCGTATGGGCCGAACCTGGGCCAGGTGGAAGCACGCGCAACGCCGCGCGGCGCCGATGTGGAATTCGTTGAAGACACCTGCAAGGTGCGGGTGCACTCGCTGGGGGATGTACTGGTCGTGGCCGACAACAGCGAGTGCGGTGGCATGAACGTGCGCTTCAATGGCGTGTACCGGCGCGCTGGCAAGCGTTGAAGGACGCATGACGGATGGGGTCAGAGCCCTTTCGTGGACGAAAGGGATCCGACCCCGGGCTCAGCGCCGTCGCTCCAGCCACCACAGCAGCGAAGCGCACAACGCGAACGCCAGCCACCAGGGCCAGCGCGAGCCCGGCACGGGCTGCATCATCGCCGTGTTCGTCGGCCTGCTGACGGCCAACGCCTGCGAGGTCGCGTCGATCATTGCCTGCCGATGCAGTGCAGGTGCGTCCTTCGGGTCGAACACATAGCGCCAGACCGTGATGTCGCCGTGCTGCAGGCGCTGCCAGCCCGCCTCGCGCGGCCACCAGCCGGCGCAGCGCAGGGCCGACGTCGCGCCGTCGACGATCAGGGGCACGCTGTCGCCGCGTGCGTTGAACACCTGCAGTGGCGCCTTCACGCCGCACAGCGCCTGCCGTTCGCCCGCCCAGCTGAGCGCCTGCGTCGACCACAGCGCATCACCGCTGCCCTGCGCACGCGCCAGCGTGGCGACCACGCTGCTCCAGAGTTCACCGTGGCGGTCATCGCGCCCGGCCAGCACCCAGCGCCAGCTGTCGGTGATGGGCAGCAGGCCGATGCGGCCCTTGCCGGCAGCGCGCCAGCCGCCGACCGCCTTGCCCGTGCCATCCTGCAGCAGGGCGTTGCTGCCCGGTGCCTGCAGCGCGAGTGCTTCCAGCGCAGGCAGGGGAGCATTGTGCGAGCTGCGGTCCGCCTCTTCGCCGTAGCCGGTCGGCAGCGTACCCGCGGCGAGTGGGCCACGCCGTGCGGCGAGGACCGCGCTGTCGCCGTCGCCGGGAAGTTCGAGGGCATGGCTGCTGCCGTCGCCTTGCACCGGTAGGCCCAGGTCGTGCAGGCGCTGGCGCGCGCTGGCTGCAGGTGCGCCTGCACTGCGCACCAGAACGCCGAGCCCGTCGCGCAACGCCTGCCGCACGGCAGCCAGCTGGCCGGCACTCAATGCGGCCAGGCTGCGCTCGTCCAGCAGCAACAGATCGCTGCGCGCGAGTGACGCTGCATCCAGCGCGACCGCGCCATCTCCCACGCTGACGCCCGCCCCGGTATCGGCCTGCACCTGCACGCGGATGCCGGTATCGGCGGCCCAGCGGCGCAGGTACTTCAGCTCCGGGCCCGGCGCACTGGCACGCACCAGCAGGCGCAGCGGTGCCGCCGGCAGGGTCTGCTGCGGTACCGGCGTGCTGTCCACCACATGACCCTCGGCATCGAGCAGGCGCAGCTGGAACACGCTGCGGCCTTCGGCACGGGCGATGCCGCTGAGCTGCACGTGGCCGTCCTCGGCAACGTCGACGCGATCGACCACGCTGTCGGCGGGGTCAAGCAGTTCCGCCCTGGCCTTGGTGACGCCGTGCGCCTGTGCATGCACGTCGAAGCGTGCGCCGGGTGTGGTGTCGGCGGGTGTCCGCAGTGCGATCCACCCGCGCGGCGGCGCTGCCGGCTGCCAGCGCACGTCGCGTGGCAGTACCGCGTCGCGGTCACGCGCAACCAGGCCGGCACCGACCAGGGTGAGCGTGGAGGCCGGATGCTGGCGCAGCGCGGTGGCCAGGTCCGGCACGCGCTGGCCACCGGGCACATCGGTAGCTTCCGGCAACAGCAGCAGCGGGCCTGCGCCGGTCGGCGGCGCGCCGGCCTTGCCGGCATCGAGTCCCAGCACGACCAGGCCGACCGCAGGTTGCTGGCGGGTGGGGGGGGCCAGGCAGAAGTACAGCAGCGTGGCAGCGATCAGCTGCAATCCAATCACGATCCACTGGCGGCCACGGCGCGTGGCATTGCCACGCAGCTGGCGCACGCTGGCGATGACCACGATCAGGGCGAGGGCCAGCGCAATCCACAGGTTCACGGCGGAGGCGTTCATGGCTGCGCCTCCAGCGCATCAAGGTACCGCTGCCCCATCGCATCGGCGGCGTTGCGCCGCATCGCCTGCGGCAGTGGCCGCTGCAGCGCCCGCCACAGCTGTGCGCGCAGGCGCTGGCGGCAGTCGCGGCAACCGGGTTCGATGCGCAGCTGTTCGATGGCGGCGGCCAGATCCAGTGCATCGGGCAGGTAGGCGGCATTGCGCTGCTGCCAGGTGGCGAGTGCATCGAGATCGGGGGGGGCCGTGTCATCGCCGAGGCGTTGCCAGGCTTCGATGATGGCCGGGTCGGGCGGTGTGCGTGCGGCCAGCGGTAGTTCGCGACTGGCCAGTCCGGCGCGATCGCCGCCCAGCCGGCGGCCCTCATCGATCGGTGGCAGCTCCGGCCCGACCCGCGCCAGGTAGATGCGTTCGGCCTGCTGCACCTGCTTGATGAAAGCCAGCGCCTTGTAGGCAAACGGCAGCGCCTGCTCTGGGCGGCCCTGGCGCAGCTCGCCTTCGGCTGACCACATCTGGTCCAGCGCGGCCTTCAGCGTGGCGCGCGTCTGCGGGTCGAGCAGGGTCGCGGCCTCGGCATGGTCATGGGTGTGGCCGTACTCGGAGAGCACATCGGTGGCGCCGCCGAACACCGGTGGCGCATCGGCATTGGACGTCTTGCCGCCGTGATCGTGGCCATGCGCGTCGTGCGCTCCGGCCTCGGCGCCATGATCGTGATCGTGTTCGTCGTTGTGGCTGTCTGCAGCCGGTGCATCGCTGGTGGGCAGGTCGCTGGTCGGCGGCGGCTTGGGTGCGCCCTCGCTCTCCTCGCCCAGGAACTGGCCATAGCGCAGGCGCAGGATGCGCTGGTCGACACCGATCGCATCGCTGCGCTTCACGAAGTCCTCGGCGGCGAGGCTGCGACGCTGCCGGATCAGTGCTTCGGCATCGATGATGATCTGCCGCTGGCTGCGGAAGTAGGCTGGAAGGGTCTTCTTGATGCGGCCTTCCAGTTCGGCACCGAGCGCGACTTCGGCGCTGGGCAGGCGCAGGATCACGCTGCTGCTGCGCCCGGTCTGCGGTGTTGGCGCGTGGTTGTCGCGCACTTCCAGCTGGGCGATGACATCGTTGCCCGGTTGTGCGCCCAGCGCAGCCAGATCAAGCGTGTGGGCGAAACGCCGCGCGGCGGCTTCGCCACTGCCGGCAAGCGTGACGCTGCGTTTCACGAAGGTGATGTTCTCACCGCTGCCCTGGGTGGTGGTGATCGACAGCGTTGCCTGCGCGGCTACGCCGTAGTCGTCGCTGGCTTCGAAGCGCAGCGACCACTGGCGTTGCCCGGGCGTGCCCAGCACCAGGCTGGCGGCCGGCTCCAGCACGCGTACGCTGGGCGCGCGGTCGGCGACCACGTCCAGGCGATGCAGGCGGGTTCCGGCCAATGCCGGTTCGCTCACCACGCGGTACAGCACCGGCGTGCGCGCCACGTCCTGTGCCTGCCACTGGCCGTCGTGTTCGTTCAGCGGCAGCCGGCGACCATCGTGGAACTGCAGCCATGCCTTGTCCGGCGCGCGATCGAAGCGCAACGACCACGACAGCCGGCTGTCGGCGGCGACCTTGGCATCCAGTGCGTTCTGGGTAAGCGTGGCCTGGCCGGTATAGGCTGGCGCGTCGATGCGCAGGCGGGTGGACTGCAGGTGCAGTGGGCCCGCGGAAGCCGTGCTGCCAGGCGCCGACGCACGGGCTGGCGCGGAGCCGGGGCTGGAGCGTGGCCAGCCGACTGCCAGCGCAACGATGGCCGGGCCTGCGATCCAGCACAGCGCCAATGCCCAACGCGGCCAGCGCGGACGCAGTTCCGGCAGCGCACGTTCCAGCGCGGCCAGCACGTGCGCGCGCTGACGCTGCTGCAGCGGATTGAGCATGGCGGCATCGGCGAATAGCAGGTCGGCACTGTCCTCGCTGGCGCCGCTGCCATCGAGCTGGCGCTGCAACCACAGCTGGTCCAGCTGGCGGGAGCGTGCCGTGGCGAGCGCTGCGCAGGCGAGCAGGCCGACAGTGCCAACCACGCAGGCGATGTCGAAGCCCGCCAGGCGCAGCGCCAGCGCCGTTGCGGCCAGCGCCCACGGCAGGCCCAGCAGCAGGGTGATGAGTGCACGGCGGCGGCGCGCGCGTTGCCAGGCGTGCTGCAGGGTGTTCATGCGGCCACCCTGCGTCGGCGACTGCTGGCCATCCAGCGCTCCAGCGCGAACAGCAGCACGATGGCCAGCAGCAGCCACGGGGTGAGCTCGCGCAGCGGCGGCGTTGCCGCAGGCAGTGTTGCCTGGCGGGGTGCCTGGTCCTGTGCATCGCCGAGGCGTGGCAGCGGAGGCGGTTGCAGGGCCAGCAGCAGGGCACGCGGCAACTGCGGATCGCGCAGCGCAGCATTGCCTGAGGCATCCCAGTCGCCGGGCAGAGACAGCAGGACACCGTGGCCGATGCGTTGCCGCCACAGCAGCGGGGCGCCCTCGGTGTTGCGCAGCAGGATGCTGGCCTCGGCGGCAGGCTTGCCGGCAGTCACTACATGTCCGCCGTCTTGCAGCCACGCCTGCCAGTTCGCCGGCAGTGCGCCGTCGCGGCTCCATACGCCGATCTCGCCGCGTTCGGGCAGCGCATCCGCCACCAGAGGAGCGAGCGGCGCCTGCACGCCCCACGCGCGCTGCAATGCATTTAACCAATGCTGGGCGGTGGCCGAAGCATCGCTGTGCACGCGCAGGCGCGGCGATGTTGCGGCACGCGGTTGCGCAGCGACCGGCATCGGCTGCGGCCGCCACTGCACCTCGCGCGACAGCTGCAGGCGTGCGCCGTCCAGGCCGGTCAGGGGATCGGGAACGTGCACGGTCACTGCGGTGCCCGCGGGCAGTTGTGCGTCCAGTTCGCGCAGCAGGCTGGGCAGGGAGGCCGTGGACGCAGGTGGCACTTGATCAATGGCCGGGAAGCCGGGCGCCAGCCAATGCCAGTTGCCCGCGTCGGCGACGCCGCGCAGAGCGGTCGCGTCCAGCCCTGGAGCAACGACCGTCCACGCAGTGGGGGCTGGTGCAGGCCCGGTCAACGCAGGCCGTGCAAGGAGCAAAGCCAGCGCGGCAAGCAACAGCAGGCGCACCAGCAGCAATGGCCAGTCATCGAAGCGGATGCGCTGGCGTGGCCGGATCTGTGCGCGCAGCCAGCGCAGCGCGGCGAAATTCAGCGGTGTGTACGGATGGCGGCGGGCCAGGTGGATCAGCAGCGGCAGCAACCCTGCAGCGAGCGCGGCCAGGCCCAAAGGGAACAGCAGGTTCATGCACCGCCCCCACGACCGAACAGCGCCTGCAGTGCCTGGTCCAGCGGCTGGTCGAGCCAGCCGGTGGCACTGGCGATGCCGCTGGCCTGCAGGCGCGACTGCAATGCGCTGCGTGCGTCAGCGAAGCGCTGCAGGTAGTCGGTGCGGATCGCCGCGCCATCGCCCAGCAGTTCCTCGCCGGTCTCCGGATCGCGGAAGCGATGGCCGGCGTCGAATGGGAAGTCGCGCTCGTCGGCGGTGAGGATCTGCAGCAGCGCCACTTCGCGGCGCGCGCTGGCCAGTTGTTCCAGCAGCGCGATGCCGGCTTCGTCGAAGCCGTCGCCAACTGCCAGCAGCAGGTCGCCCGGGCGTACGCGCTCCCACAGGGGACGCAGTCGATCGGCCGCAGGCCAGCCACCGCGTGCCTGCAGGGCATGCAGTTGCAGATGCACGCGATCACGCTGGCGTGCGCCGTTCGCTGCGGGCACCAGTTGCAGTCCATCGCCATTGATCGCCAGCAGGCCGAAACGGTCGCCCTGCTGCAGGGCCAGCTCCACCACGCACGCGGCCACGCCGCGCATGTGGTCCAGGCGCGTGCGCTGCGGTGCCACGCGATCGGCCTGGCCGGCCGAGGCGGTGGCATCGAGCAGCAGCCAGACCGTGATCGGGCTTTCGCGTTCGGATTCGCGCACGAAGAAGCGGTCCGAGCGTGCGTACAGCTTCCAGTCGATCTGACGCAGCTCGTCGCCCGGTTCGTAGGCCCGGTACTGGGCGAATTCGAGGCCGGCACCGCGGCTGCGGCTGGCGTGCTGGCCGATGCCACTGGCACCGCTGGCCAGGCGCGGCCGCAACCGCAGCATGCGCAGGCGCGCACGCAGTTCCGGTGGCAACGTCAGCGGGGCACCTGCGTTCACGCGTGGCTCAACCCGGGAACGGCACGGCCTGCAGCAGGGCGGCGACTACGTCGTCGGCACGCTTCTGCTCGGCCTCGGCGGCGAACGACAGCAGCAGGCGATGACGCATCACCGGCGCGGCCAGTGCCTGCACATCCTCGCGGGTGGCGGCGAAGCGGCCCTGCAGCAGTGCGCGTGCTTTCGCCGCCAGCACCAGCGACTGCCCGGCGCGCGGGCCCGCGCCCCACTTCACCCACTGGTTGATCGCTGCCGGTGCGCCTTCGCCTGGACGGCTGGCGCGCACCAGGCGGGTGATCCAGGCCAGCACATCCGGGCTGACATGCACCTGGCGTACTGCGGCCTGCAGGGCGATCACCGCTTCGGCATCCATCACCTTCGGCACCGCGTCGGTGGCACCGCCGGTGGTCTGTTCCAGGATCTGCCGTTCCTCGTCCTCGCTGGGGTAATCCACCAGCACGTGCAGCAGGAAGCGGTCGAGCTGTGCCTCCGGCAGCGGGTAGGTACCGGCCTGCTCGATCGGGTTCTGCGTCGCCAGCACGAAGAACGGCGCGGGCAATGCGTAGGTGGTGCCGGCGTAGCTGACCGTGCGCTCCTGCATCGCTTCCAGCAGCGCGGCCTGGGTCTTCGGCGGGGTGCGGTTGAGTTCGTCTGCGAGCAGCAGGTTGGTGAAGATCGGGCCCTGCTGGAAGCGGAAATGGCGATGGCCGGTGCCGTGGTCTTCCTCCAGCAGCTCGGTGCCGAGGATGTCGCTGGGCATCAGGTCCGGGGTGAACTGCACGCGCCGGAACTGCAGCTCCAGCGCCTGCCCGAGCGAGCGCACCAGCAGGGTCTTGCCGAGCCCCGGCGCGCCTTCCAGCAGGCAGTGGCCGCCGGCGAGCAGGCCGATCAGCAGCTGCTCGACCACGGTGTGCTGGCCCACCACTGCGCGTGCAAGCGCGGCGCGCAGCGCATCCAGGCGCGGCAACAGGGAATCGAGGTCGGGGGAGGTCATGGGCGTGCAGGTCCTATCAATTGTTCAACGCGTACATCACGATGTTGACGCCGAAGCGGGTGTTGTCTTCGGCCAGGAAACGCTTGTTGCGCCAGTCGTAGTCCCACTCGCAGCCGTAGTCCTTGTTGCTGTACAGCAGGCCCAGGCGGCCGTCGACCTCGATGCCCTTCAGGTAGTCGTGCACCAGGTCGTCGCCCCAGCCGTTGAGTTCGAAGCTGGTGGCGGGCGGGCCATCCGGGAAGCGGAAGAAACTGCGGTACAGCGCGTGGCTGTTGGGCAGCTTCTGCAATGCCTTCGGACCGAACAGGCGGCCCATCTGTGCCTCGAACGAGGTGGCGAACAGCCCATCGATATCATGGTTGCAGTCGTCGACGAAGACGAAGCCGCCATTGCGCACGTAGCGCACGAAGTTCTGCCGCTCGGCGGCATTGAACTCCACCAGCGTGTGCCCGGCCAGGTAGCAGAACGGCGCTTCCAGCATGCGCGGGTCGGCCAGCGCCACCACGTGTTCCTGCGGGTCCACGCGCAGCGAGGTGTAGTCGATCAGCGAGGTGATCAGGTTGGACGGCATGCGCGCGTCCACGTCCCAGTCACCGGAGTCGTACTGCAGCCGGGTGAACCAGAAGTCGTAGCGTGAACTGCGCGGGCCTGACTGCGCCCAGGCTGGCAGCGCCGCCGCCGAAGCGGCAGCGGCCAACCAGCGCAGGCAGGCCCGGCGATCCATCAGACGGCGTCGGACAGCGAGGTGAAGGTGAAATCGCGCAGCTTCATCGGCGGGATCATCATCACGTAGCTGGATTCATCACCGGCCACGCGCACCGGCTTGCCCAGCTCTTCGATGTTGTTGAGCATGATCACCGGCGACTCGTTGAAGCGGAAGTTCTTCACCGGGTGCTTGATCTGGCCGTTCTCGATGTAGAAGGTGCCGTCGCGGGTCAGGCCGGTCAGCAGCACGGTCTGCGGATCGACCATGCGGATGTACCAGGTACGGGTGACCAGGATGCCCTTCTGGGTGCCGCGCACCAGCTCGGCGGTGCTCTTGTCGCCACCGCTCATCAGCAGGTTGCCCGGCGAGGCCTTGGCGGTCTTGCCCTGCTTCTGCGCCCAGAAGCGCGAGTAGTCCAGGTTGGCGACCTTGCCGTTCTCGATGATGGCCATGCGCTCGCGCGGCAGGCCTTCGTTGTCCCACGGCAGCACCGGTGCATCCGGATGCCACGGGTCGGCGATCATGGTCACGCGCGGGTCGTAGACCTGCTCGCCCAGCTTGTTGCCACCGCCCTTCTTCGACAGGAAGCTGCGGCCTTCATCGGCCGAGCGTGCGCTGAAGAAGTTCATCATGAAGCTGATCAGGCCCGCGGCCGCGGCCGGCTCCAGGATCACCGTGTACTTGCCCGGCTCCAGCGCCTTGGCTTCGGCCGATTCGGTGGCCTTGCGCATGGCGATGCGGATGTCCTGGTCGGCCTTGAAGTCGGCGGCATCCTTCAGGTTGCGGCCGACCCAGCCCGAACCGCGGCCATCTTCGGTGCGCACGGTGCAGGTGTAATCGAAGTTGGTGGTGCGCTGGTAGGCGAAGTTGCCGTTGCTGTTGGCGGTAGCCTGGAAGCCCTGGCCGTCCTCGAGGAAGCCGGCGGCGATCAGGCCGTGGCCCCGGCACGGGGCGATCGAATCGGCGGCAACCTTGGCGCGGAACGCCGGATCGATCGCAGCGGTGGATTCGCTGAAGGTCGGGCTGGCGCGGTAGCTCTGCTTGCCGATGGCCGGCATGAACTCCGGGTTTTCCGGGGCCAGGCGCGCCAGGTCTTCGGCACGGCGCACCACGCGTTCCAGCGCGGCATCGTCGAACTCATTGATCGAGGCAGTGCCGACGCGCTTGCCGAAGGCGACGGTGACCGCCAGCTCGGTGTTGTCGACGATGCCGCTGGTGGAGACATTGTTCAGCGCGAAACGGATGTTGCCGCTGATCGCGCCGGCCAGCACGGCGGTGCACTCGTCGGCCTTGGACAGGGCGATGACCTTGTCGAGGATGGCCTTGGCCTGGGCTTCGGTGAAGATACTCATGGTGTAAGGGCTCCTGACCGGTCAGCCGAGGCTGCGTGCGGTGTTGATGACGTTGATGCCGTTGAAGCGCGCGGTCGACGAACCGTGCGAGACCGCCGAGACCTGGCCGGGCTGGCCCTTGCCGTCGAAGAACGAACCGCCCAGGCGGTAGTCGCGCTCGTCGGCCACGGCGGTGCAGGCATTCCAGAACTCCGGCGTGCGGATCTGGTAGGCCACGTCTTCCAGCATGCGGGTGATCTGGCCGTTCTTGATCTCGTAGAACAGCTGGCCGCCGAACTGCGCGTTGTAGCGCTGCTGGTCGATCGAGAACGAACCGTCACCGATGATGTAGATGCCGTTCTCCACGTCCTTGATCAGGTCGGGCACGCTCAGTGGCTTCTTGCCCGGTGCCATCGACACGTTGGCCATGCGCTGGAACTGCACGCTGGACCACGAGTCGGCATAGCAGCAGCCGTCGGACTCGGTCTTGCCGAGGATGTGGGCCTGGTCGCGGATGGTCTGGTAGTCCACCAGCTTGCCGTTGCTGATCAGGTCCCAGCGCTTGCACTTCACGCCTTCGTCGTCGTACGCCACCGCGCCGAGGCTGCCCGGCTGGGTCTTGTCGGCGAAGATGTTGACCAGCTCGCTGCCGTACTGGAAATGCTGCTCGCGCTTGTCCAGGGTGGCGAAGCTGGTGCCGGCGTAGTTGGCTTCGTAGCCGAGCACGCGGTCCAGTTCCAGCGGGTGGCCGATCGACTCGTGGATGGTCAGCCAGGTGTGCGACGGATCGAGCACCAGGTCGTACTTGCCCGGCTTCACCGACGGTGCCTTCAGCTTCTCCTGCGCCTGCCTGGCGGCGGCGATGGCGTCCTCCTTCATGTCGTAGGAAGAACTGTAGTTGACCACGCCATTGGGGCTGACCACCTTGCCGGCGGTGGCGCCATCGAGGTACTCGTAGCCCAGGCCCATCGGCGAGGACAGGCCCGAGCGGGTGCGGAACTTGCCGCTGGTCTTGTCGATGGCGGTGACCGTCATCGGTGCCCAGATGCGGTGCACGTCCTGGTCGATGTAGGAACCATCGGTGGACGCGAAGTACTTCTGCTCGTTGACCAGGAACAGCATCGAGTTGACGAAGCTGGCACCGGCGCCCATCGCGGCGGCGTTGACGTCCAGCAGCAGGCCGACCTTGTCCTTGATCGGCACCTCCATCGCATTCTTGCGGATCGGCGTGCGCCAGCTCACCTCACCCACGCCCGGCGTCTTGGCCAGCTGCACGGGGGCGGTCTGCACGCCGGCATTGGCCTTGGCGATCGCCGCGGCCTGCTGCGCGGCCTTGGCCACGTCGGCGGTGCCCAGCGCATTGGTGGCGGCGAAGCCCCAGGCACCGTTGACGATCACGCGGATGCCCACGCCGGTGGACTCGGTGTTCACCACGTTCTGCACCTTGTCCTCGCGGGTGATCACGAACTGCCGCAGATAGCGGCCGATACGCACGTCGCAGTAGGTGGCACCGGCGCTGCGCGCGGCCTGCAGGGCGGCGTCGGCCAGGCGCTTCTTCAGCGCCGGGTCGAGGCTGGACTGCAGCTGTTCGGCGGCGATCACCTTGCCGAAGAAGGAGGGCACGATCAGCCCGCCCGCGGTAAGCCCGGTCAGGGCCAGGAAGTCACGTCTTTGCAAGGCTGCTCTCCATGTCGAAGGATGGGTGGCTCAAGCGCCGAGACTGCGCGCGGTGTTGATGATGTTGATGCCGTTGAAGCGGGTGGTGGACGAACCGTGCGAGACCGCCGAGACCTGGCCGGGCTGGCCCTTGCCGTCGAAGAACGAACCGCCCAGGCGGAAGTCGCGTTCATCGCAGATGGCGGTGCAGGCATTCCAGAATTCCGGCGTGCGGATCTGGTAGGCCGCATCCTCGACCATGCCGGCGATCTTTCCGTCCTTGATCTGGTAGTACAGCTGGCCGCCGAACTGCGCGTTGTAGCGTTGCTGGTCGATCGAATACGAACCGCGGCCGTGGATGTAGATGCCGTTCTCCACGTCCTTGATCATGTCCTCGACGCTGAGCGGCTGCTTGCCCGGCGCCAGCGAGACATTGGCCATGCGCTGGAACTGCACGCTGGACCAGGAATCGGCATAGCTGCAGCCATGCGATGCATCGCGGCCGAGGATGTGGGCTTCATCACGGGTGGCCTGGTAATCGACCAGGATGCCGTCGCGCACCAGGTCCCAGCGCTGGGTCTTGACGCCTTCGTCGTCGTAGCCGACTGCACCGAGGCTGCCGGGTTGGGTCTTGTCGGCGAAGAAGGTAACGATGTCGCTGCCCCAGCGGAAACCCGCATCGCGCTTGTCCAGCGTGGCGAAGCTGGTGCCGGCGTAGTTGGCTTCGTAGCCGAGCACGCGGTCCAGCTCCAGCGGGTGGCCGACGTTCTCGTGGATGGTCAGGAACAGGTTGGACGGGTCCAGCACCAGGTCGTACTTGCCGGGCTTCACCGACGGCGCCTTCAGTTTCTCGCGCGCGTGGCGGGCGGCCGCAATGGCGTCCTCGACCGGGTCGTAGGAATCGCGGTAAGCGGTGATGCCACCGGGCAGGTGTACCTTGCCGCGCGCATCGCCATCAAGGAACTCGTAGCCCATGCCCATCGGCGAGGACAGGCCGGCACGGGTGCGGAACCTGCCGCTGGCCTTGTCGATGGCGGTGGCGGTGAACGGCAGCCAGATGCGATGGATGTCCTGGTCGATGAACGAGCCGTCGCTGGAGGCGAAGTACTTCTGTTCGTTGACCAGGAACAGGGTGGAATTGATGTAGTCGGCACCCGCATTCAGCGCGGCGGCGTTGAGTGCCAGCAGCAGCTCGACCTTGTCCTGGATCGGCACCGCCATCGCGTTCCTGCGGACGGGCGTCTGCCAGCGCACCTCGCCGACCGAGGGCGTCGGCGCCAGCTGCACCGGCCGGGTCTGGATGCTGGCGTTGGCACGGGCGATTGCCGCAGCCTGCTCGACCGCAGCGCGCACGGCGGCCTCGGTCTGCTGATGGGTCGCGGCAAATCCCCAGGCACCGTTGACGATCACCCGCACGCCCACGCCGGACGATTCCCGGTTGGTCACATTGCCGACCTGGTGCTCGCGGGTGATGACCGATTGGTTGAGGTAGCGGCCGATGCGCACATCGCAGTAGCTGGCCTTGGCCGTGCGTGCGGTGGCCAGCGCCACGTCCGCCAGGCGCCTGCGCTGGAGGGTGTCGACCGGGGCGAGCAGTTGCTCGGCGGCGATGGCACGGGAATGCGGCAGCAGCAGGCCCGCCAGGCCCAGACCGGAAAAAGCCAGGAACTCGCGTCGTTGCACAGCGTTTCTCTCTCTCGCTTGCGTGCGGCCGGCAACAGGCCGAGCCGATCACGTCAACTGCCTGACTTTCGCCAGCGCAGCGCGTCCGGGCAAGTGACTGCAGTCATGGTTGGGGAGGGTTTCGGCAGGGCTTGCAGCCCTGCACCTGCTCAGAGCCGGAGCAACAGCAACAGCGGGCATTCCGTGGGTTGGCGGGGCGGTGTGGGTGGGCAGGACACGCCGTAAACCCATCCATGGGGGCTCGATGGCGCCATCCATGGCGCCAACGGTCCTGCCCACCCACACCGCCCCACCTCTGACAGATCGTTGCGGCTGTTGGTGGGTGTCGACCTTGGTCGACACATCTGTCAGATATCGAAATGAATCCGGGGTCAGATCCGTTTTCCTGCGGAAAACGGATCTGACCCCAAGAGCCGGTCCAACAGACCGCAGAAAACTGTCGAAGGCGGGGTGGGTCCGGTTGCGGGGGCGTAAGCGCCATGGATGGCGCGACCGAGCCTCCAGGGACGGATTCACGGCGTCCCCCGCAACCGGACCCACCCTGCCATCCCACGGAATGCCAGCTTTTGACGTTGCTTCGGCCTTTGCCGTTGCTCCTGCGGGTGCAGGGCTGCAAGCCCTGCAGACACCCCCTCATGCACAATGGGGCCGACCCCGCCTGGACACCGTCCTGATGTCGAGCAAGCCGTATTCAGAAGCCTGCGAGCGCAACCGCGAACCGATCGCCGCCGCACTCGACCCGTGGATGGGCGACCGTCACCGGCTGCTGGAAATCGGCAGTGGTACCGGCCAGCATGCGGCCTTCTTCGCCGAGCGTTGGCCGTGGCTGCGCTGGCAGCCCAGCGACCATCCGGACCATCTGCCGGGCATCGAGGCCTGGCGCGCGGAAGCAGCGCTGCTGAACCTGCTGCCGCCGGTGGCACTGCAGGTGGAGCTGCCGCCGGCGACCGGCCTGAGCCTGCCGGAAGGCAGCATGTTCGACGCCGCATTCAGTGCCAACACACTGCACATCATGAGCTGGGAGCACGTGCAGGCGCTGTTCGCCGCGCTGCCATCGGTGCTGCGGCATGGTGCGCTGTTGGCGGTGTACGGCCCGTTCAACTACGGTGGCCGCTACACCAGCGACAGCAACGCGCAGTTCGATGCCTGGCTGAAGGCGCGCGACCCGCGCAGCGGCATCCGCGATAGCGAAGCGGTGCAGGCGCTGGCCGCCGACCACGGATTCACCCGCCTGGGCGACGTGCCGATGCCGGCCAATAACCGCCTGTTGCTGTGGCGGCTGGGGTGACCCGCCGGTAGTGCCGGCCGCTGGCCGGCAACCGAGTGCCAGGATGGCTGCCGGCCAGCGGCCGGCACTCCCTGTTTCGCGGCGTTACGCCACCTGCACGATGTGCAGCGCCTTTGGATTGCGCCACTGGGCGAGCAGGGCGGCTTCGCGTGCCTTGGCCTGCTCGAAATGCGCTTCCTTGACGTGGCCGAAGCCGCGGATGTGCTCGGGCACGCTGGCGATTTCCACCGCCAGCGCCAGGCGGTCGTCATCCAGGCCGTCCAGCAGCACCTGCACGGTGGCTTCGTAATCGCCGATCAGCTTGCGCTCCATGCGGCGTTCCCCGGTGCGTCCGAACACGTCGAAGCGGCCACCACGCAGGAACTTCAGCCTGGCCAGCAGGCCGAAGGCCTTGAACATCCACGGACCGTATTCCTTTTTCAGCAACCGGCCCTGCTCGTCCTTCTTGGCGAACAGCGGCGGCGCCAGGTGGAAGCGCAGCTGGTAATCGCCTTCGAACTGCTGCTGCAGACGGCGCTGGAAGTCGCCGCTGGTGTACAGGCGGGCCACTTCGTACTCGTCCTTGTAGGCCATCAGCTTGAACAGGTAGCGGGCCACGGTCTCGGTCAGCGCGGTGGAACCGCCGATGCGGTCGGCTTCGGCGGCGCGCACGCGCTCGACCAGGCTGCGGTAGCGGTTGGCGTAGGCGGCGTCCTGGTACTCGACCAGGAACGCGGCGCGGCGCTCGATCATTTCATCCAGCGAGCGCGACAGGCGGGCGTCGTCCAGCGGCAGGAACGCAACATCGCCACCGTGCGAGGGCAGGCCACGCAGTTCGCGTTCGTCGCCGGTATTGCGCGGCGCCGCAGTGGCGCCCCATTCGTTGCCCTCCCACTCGCCCGGCGGCAGCGGATGCAGCGGGCCCGGGGTGGATTCGGTATCGGTGTGGCGGTTGCGCACCAGGCCGGCGGCCTGCTGCACGGCCTGCGGGTCGACCACGGCCAGGCGGCCCCAGGCGAAGGCCTGCTGGTTCATCGCCACGGCGGCGCCGTTGAGCTCGATGGCGCGCATCAGCGACTCGAACGACAGCGGCACCAGGCCCTGTTGCCACGCGTAGCCGAGGATGAACAGGTTGGCGGCGATCGCATCGCCCAGCAGCGCGGTGGCCAGCTGGGTGGCATCCAGCAGCAGCGGCTCCTGCCCACCCAGTGCCACGCGCACACCGGCCACGATGTCGGCGGCGGGGAACTGCATGTCCGGGCGGGTGGTGAAGGTGCCCGGCATCGCTTCATAGGTGTTCAGCACCACCTGCGAACGGCCGGCGCGCACCTTCGACAGCGCCCAGTAATCGTTGACCACCACCATGTCGCAGCCCAGCACCAGGTCGGCCTCGCCGGCGGCGATGCGCACGGCGTGGATGTCTTCAGGGCGACGGGCAATGCGGATATGCGTGGTCACCGCGCCGCCCTTCTGTGCCAGGCCGGTCTGGTCGAGCACGGTCGCGCCCTTGCCTTCCAGGTGGCCGGCCATGCCCAGCAGCGCACCGATGGTCACCACGCCGGTACCGCCGACGCCGGTGATCAGGATGTTCCAGGGCTGCTCAAGCGTGCCGCGGAGGGACGGTGCCGGCAGGTTGTCCAGCAGCGTGGAGGCATCGCGCTTGCTGCCCTTGCGCGGCTGTCCACCGTGCACGGTGACGAAGCTCGGGCAGAAGCCGTTCACGCACGAATAGTCCTTGTTGCAGTTGGACTGGTCGATCTCGCGCTTGCGCCCGAACTCGGTTTCCTTCGGCAGTACCGACACGCAGAAGCTCTTCTTGCCGCAGTCGCCGCAGCCTTCGCAGACCAGCGAGTTGATCAGCACCCGCTTCTGCGGGTCTTCCAGCTTGCCGCGCTTGCGGCGGCGGCGCTTCTCGGTGGCGCAGGTCTGTTCGTAGATCAGGATCGAAACACCCTTCACCTCGCGCAGGCGCTTCTGCACGTCATCCAGTTCGCTGCGGTCGTGGAACTCGACATCGCTGGGGAAGTGCTCGCGCTTGCCGGTCCACTTGCCGATGTTGTCCGACAGCACCACGATGGTGTGGATGCCTTCGGCGCGCATCTGCTTTGCGATGTCCGGCACGCTCAGCGGGCCGTCCACCGGCTGGCCGCCGGTCATCGCCACCGCATCGTTGTAGAGGATCTTGTAGGTGATGTTGACGCCGGCCGCGACTGCCTGGCGGATCGCCAGCGAACCGCTGTGGAAGTAGGTGCCGTCGCCGAGGTTCTGGAACACGTGCGGGGTGTCGGTGAACGGCGCCTGCCCGGCCCAGGTCACGCCTTCGCCGCCCATGTGGGTGAAGGTGTCGGTGCTGCGGTCCATCCAGGTCACCATGTAATGGCAACCGATGCCGGCCAGCGCGCGCGAGCCTTCCGGCACGTTGGTGGAGGTGTTGTGCGGGCAGCCGGAGCAGTAGTGCGGGACGCGCGGGAAGCTGGCGCGCGGCAGCGCAAGCTCGGCTTCCTTTTCCTGCATCCACTGCAGGCGCTGCTCGATCGACTCGTTGTTGAAGAACTTCTGGATGCGGCGGCCGATCACGCCGGCAATGGTGGCCGGGGTCAGTTCGCCGGTGGATGGCAGGATCCACTCACCGCTCTCGTCGTACTTGCCGACGATCGACGGGCGCTGGCCCCAGCTGGCCGGCCAGTTGAAGAACTGTTCCTTCATCTGGCGCTCGATGAAGGCACGCTTCTCCTCCACCACGATGATGTCTTCCAGGCCCTGCGCGAAGCGCGCGATGCCCTGCGGCTCCAGCGGCCAGGTCATGCCGACCTTGTACACGCGGATGCCGATGTCGGCGCACGCGGCTTCATCCAGGCCCAGGTATTCCAGCGCCTGCAGCACGTCCAGGTAGCTCTTGCCGGTGGTGACGATGCCCAGCCGCGCACGCGGCGCGTCCATCACCACCTTGTCGATGCCGTTGGCGCGGGCGAATGCCTGTGCGGCCTTCACCGCATAGCGGTGCAGGCGCATTTCCTGGTCCAGCGGCGGGTCCGGCCAGCGGATGTTGAGGCCGCCCGAGGGCATTTCGAAGTCTTCCGGCAGCACGATGCGGCGCGCCATCGGGTCGACCTCGACCGAGGCCGACGATTCCACCGTTTCGGCGATTGTCTTGAAGCCGACCCAACGGCCGGTGTAGCGGCTCATCGCCCAGCCCAGCAGGCCCATGTCCAGGATGTCCTGCACGCCGGCCGGATTCAGCACCGGCATCATCGCGCTGACGAACTCATCCTCGCTGCCATGCGGCAGGGTTGAACTGCGGCAGGCATGGTCGTCGGCGGCCAGCGCCAGCACGCCGCCGTAGCGCGAGGTGCCAGCGGCATTGGCGTGCTTGAACACGTCGCCGCAGCGGTCCACGCCCGGGCCCTTGCCGTACCACATGCCGAACACGCCCTGCACGTTGGCGCCGGGGAACAGGTTGGTCTGCTGGGTGCCCCACACCATGGTGGCGCCCAGGTCCTCGTTCAGGCCGGGGGTGAACTTCACCTTGGCCGCGTCCAGGTGCTTGCGCGCGCGCCACAGTTCCAGGTCGAAGCCGCCCAGCGGGCTGCCACGGTAGCCACTGACGAAGCCGGCGCTGTCGATGCCTTCGTGCGCGTCGCGCAGCCGCTGCATCAACGGCAGTTTCACCAGCGCCTGCACGCCACTCAGGTAGATCCGCCCCTCGTTGCGGGTGTACTTGTGGTCGAGCGTGTAGTCACGGTCGATCAGGTCGGCGGAAGAGGGCGAAGTGAGTTGCGCGGTACTGGTCATGGCTGGCCCGGTCAGGATCGGCTGGCACCGGCCGCGTGCAGGCACGCGGCGGGAAAGGCGCGAATTGTAGCAGCGAGGCCCTTCCGCCCCGGCACTCGCGCCGGCGGCCATGCTGGGGTTAGGATCGGGGAGAGAGAGGGAGGCTGCGGTTGCGGCCTGGGGAGAAGGGATGTCAGTTGCAGGAAAGATCCTGGGCAGCATGTTGCTGGTCTCGGGAACGGCCCCGGTGTGGGCCGCGCCGGCGGTGCCGGCACCACAGGAGTTCTACTTCGACAGCGATGCGGCCGCCGTGCCGATGGTCGTGGTCCAGTCCGACGGGGATGAACTGGTGGCGCAGCTGCTCAAGCAGCGCGAGCGCGGCCGGCGTACCGTGGAGGCCACCGTGCAGCTGGCGTCAGTGGCCATTGCGCAGGGCCGCACCGAACTGGGTGAACAGCTGTATCGCGAAGCACTGAAGGATGCGCCGGTGCAGGGCAGCCTGGGCCGTGGCGTGCGCTGGAACTACGGCTGGGACCTGCTGCGGCAGGGCCAGGCCGAGGCGGCCCTGGAGCAATGGCAGGCCGCCGCAGGTGGTTCGCTGAGCAAGCCGGGCTGGTTGCCACCCACCTATGCGCTGGCGCTGTGGCGGGCCGGGCAGAAGCAGGAGGCGGTGCAGTGGTATGCCGCAGCGGTGCGTACCGAGCCGACGCAATGGAGCGACAGCAGCCGCTATGCGCAGTTGTTGCCGTTGTGGCGTGACGACGAGCGCGCCTCGCTGGCGGAAGTGCAGCAGGCCTGGGCGGCCGCCCCGCCGGCCTGGCCCTGAGGGAAGGGGGTTGGCCGGGTTGCACCCGGCACCCGCAGAGGCAACGGCTGGAGCAACAGCAACAGCCGGCTCTGAGCTATCTGTGGCTTGGTCGGGGCGGTCTGGGGCTGCAGGACACGCCGTAAACCCCCCTCCGGGGTCCGGCCCAGCCGCTGGCGGCTGTGCGTTCGGGCGCTTGCGAGGCATGCCTCGCAGGCAAAGCGCCCTCACCCCTGGGGGCTCGATGGCGCCATCCATGGCGCCAACGGTCCTGCAGCCCCAGACCGCCCCGACCCCGACAGGTTCTCGGCGACGGTGGGTAGATCCACGCCATGCGTGGATGCATCCGCATCGGAATCAACTATTCGATATCTGATCGAAATGCAGCCGAGCGTGGGCTCGGCTCTACAAAAAGCAGCCAGCCAAGCGCTTTTGCTTTTGCTCTTCTACTTTCTTCTACGTGGATGGACGCCCCGGGAACTGTCAGAGGCCGGGCGGGTAGGCTGCGCAGGGGCGTGAGCCGCATGGATGCGGCGATCGAGCTTACAGGGACGTACTTGCAGCGCCCCCTGCGCAGCCTACCCGCCCGGCCCTACCCGGCATTTGCGTTGAGCGACCAGCCACGAGGGGCTGCGCCGTTCGCGGGAACCTCAGTCGTCCGCGGAAACCGTCCGCCCCGACGCCCACGCCCGCAATGCCTCGACCTGCTCGGCCATCAGCACCGACAGCGGCCGCGTCGCACGGATCTCGTTCATCAGCAGCTCGGTATCCAGCGGCCGGCCTTCGGCGTGCGCCGCATACAGCCCGGCCACGATCGCCTGCTCGATCTCGGCGCCGGAAAAACCATTCGCCGCCGCCGCCAGCGCCGGCAGCGCGAAGTCGTCGCCATTGAGCTGGCGTCGCCCCAGGTGCAGCCGCAGCAGTTCCACGCGCACTTCGGGGGTGGGCAGGTCGACGAAGAAGATCTCGTCGAAGCGGCCCTTGCGCAGCAGTTCGGCGGGCAGCTCGTGCACCTGGTTGGCCGTGGCGACGATGAAGACCGGCGCCTTGCGTTCGGCCATCCAGGTCAGCAGGTAGCCGAGCACGCGGCGCGATACGCCACCGTCCTCGCCACCGCTGGCCAGGCCTTTCTCGATCTCGTCCATCCACAACACGCAGGGCGCCAGCTGCTCGGCCGAGGCCAGCGCCTGGCGCAGGTTGGCCTCGGTCTCGCCGTGGTACTTGTTGTACAGCGCGCCCACGTCCAGGCGCAGCAGCGGTACGCCGAAGCCGGCGGCGGTGGCCTTGGCCAGCATCGATTTGCCGCAGCCCTGCACGCCCAGCAGCAACATGCCGCGCGGCGGGTCCAGGCCGGCCGGTGCCGAGCCGGCGATGAAAGCCACCCGGCGCTGGCTGATCCAGCGCTTGAGCCGGTTGGCGC
This sequence comes from Stenotrophomonas sp. 109824_Sma, assembly GCF_056480025.1. Taxonomy (NCBI): domain Bacteria; kingdom Pseudomonadati; phylum Pseudomonadota; class Gammaproteobacteria; order Lysobacterales; family Lysobacteraceae; genus Stenotrophomonas; species Stenotrophomonas sp. 109824_Sma. Next base: position 109,457 of record NZ_CM151078.1, read on the forward strand.
CGGCCACGTCGCCGAAGCGCGCGCTGTCATGCTCGAAGAACAGGTGGCCGCTGCGGTTGAGCAGCTCGAACTTCAGCCGTGCCAGCTGCGGCAGGTCGTCGTCGCGCAGCGCGCCGTCTGCGTAGATCAGCTGGCGGGCGATGCGGCGGGCATCGACCAGGCTCAGGCCCTGCAGGTTCTTCAGGATCTTCTTCACCGCCTCGCTGTCGACCTCGACGCGGCGGCCGCCGTGCTCGCGCGCATAGGCATCGGCCTCCTCGCGTAGCATCTTCAGCAGGGCATTGGCATCGGGCAGGCGCGGGTTGAAGCGCACCGCCAGCGCTTCCAGCTCGGCCGGCAACTCGACCTTGGCGCCGATCAGCACCAGCACGTGCGGCTCGCTGTGGCGGCGCTGGATCAGGTCGCGCAGCGCGCGCTGGTGGCTGGCATAACCCAGGTAGGGGTGGAAATCGAGCAGCAGGTAGACGCCCCGCTGGTCGGCCTGGCGGATCATCTGCAGGGCGGCGCTGGCATCGGGCGGACCGACCGGCGGGTCCTCGCGGTCCAGGTCGATGCGACGCAGGCCCTCGGTGATGGACCAGCGGTGCAGGGCCCGCCACACGTGCATCAGCGTCTGCCGGAACAGCTCGACGATGCGGCCCTCATCCTGGGTCTCGATCACGATCAGGGGGGTATTGGCGCGGATCAGTGCGCTCAGGTCCTGCAGTTCGCTCATGCCGGTTCGATCCTTCGGGGGCGCCACGATAGCAAAGGCGATGGCCACTGGTTCAGCACGGTGCTACCTCCCGTCACCACCGCCGGTGTACGCTCGGGGCACGTACCCGGAAGCGAGGCTGGCATGAAGACGATCCTGGTGGCCGGTTCCAAGGGCGGGGTGGGCAAGACCACCGTCGCCACCCACCTGGCCGCGTACGCGGCATTGCAGGGCAAGGCCACGGTGATCGCCGATGCCGACCCGCAGGGCTCCAGCACCCGCTGGGCACAACGGCGTGCCGGGCTGGAAAGCGCGGTGCTCCCCATCGATGTGTATCGGAAGAAGCAGTGGGCGCAGAAGCTGCCGGACGGTACCGATACCGTCATCATCGATGCACCAGCCGGTGCGCTGGCCGACGATATCCCCCATTTCCTGGACGCGGCCGACGCCGTGGTGGTGCCGGTGCTGCCCTCGGCACTGGATATCGAAGCCATCGTCGGCTTCCTCAACAGCCTGGCCCAGAACCCGCGCGTGCACAGCCGCAAGCTGCCGGTGGGGCTGGTCCTCAACCGCACCAAACCCTGGACCCAGACCTCGCAGCAGGCGCTGCAGATGCTGGGCGAGTGGCCGTACCCGGTGGTCGCGCAGCTGCGTGACAGCCAGAGCTACGTGGTCATGACCGGCCTGGGCCGCAGCCTGTTCGACTACCGCTCGGCCCAGGTGCGCGAGCACCAGGCCGACTGGGAGCCGCTGCTGTCCTGGTTGAAGCTGTAACGCTGCACGTCTCCACCCTCTTTTCATGGAAACCCGCGATGCGTGAACTGATCCTGCTGCGCCATGCCCATGCCGAACCCGCCGTTTCCGGCCAGGCCGACCTCGACCGGCCGCTGTCGCCGGTAGGGCTCGCCGAGGCCGAAGCCGCCGGCAAGTGGTTGAAGGAAAACAACCTGCTGCCCGACTGCGTGCTGTGCTCGCCGTCGCGACGTACCCGCGAGACTCTGGAAGCGGTGATGACGGCCATCGGCTATGTCGAAAAGCGCCTGGAAGACCGTATCTACGAAGCCACCCCGGGCACCCTGGCGGCGCTGGTGGACGAGCGTCGTGACATGGACCGGGTGCTGATCGTCGGCCACAACCCGGGCCTGGAGCAGCTGGTGGCCCTGATGACCGACGGCACCAGCAGTGACTATCGCGGCATGCCGCCGGGCGGCGTGGCCGTGCTTGGCTTCCCGCGTGAGGCCTCGATCGAACCCGGCGTGGCCAGCCTGAACGCGTTCTGGTGGCCGTGATCCGATGAGCCTGGCGCGGCGCAGCCGCTTCCTGCTGCCCGCGTTGCTGGCGCTCGGCCCGGCCTGGGCCGCGGCGCCGCCACCGACCCCGTTGCCGCCCGTGTCCGCCGAAGCGCCACGGGTATTGCGCCTGGATACCCAGCGCTCGCGGATCGGCTTCGAGGTGCGCACCCGCTTCGGCCAGCGCATCGAAGGCGTGTTCCCGCACTTCGAGGGGCGTATCGAGATCCTGTCCGATGGCCGCCACCAGGTGCACCTGAAGATGTTCACCCGTTCGGTGGAGATCCCCGGCAAGGCACGCTATACGGGCTGGATGCGTGGCGAGGAGTTCTTCGATGCCGGGCGCCATCCGGTGGTCGAGTTCGACTCGCTGCCATACTGGCCGGAGACCGTGGAACAGGGCGGCGACATCAACGGCCGGCTGACCCTGCGCGGCATCAGCCACCCCGAGTCGCTGCAGGTCGAGAAAGCGGAGTGCGCCCGACCCGGCTATGATTGCGACGTCGTCAGCCGCGGTACCGTGCAGCGAGGCCGGTATGGAATGGACAGCTGGCAGCTTGCCTTGAGTGACCGAGTGACCTTCGTATTGCGTGCGCGCCTGAGCGAGGCGCCGAAACCGTGAACCTCCTGCTGCGTGTACTGGCGCTGGCAACCGTGTTGCTGGGCAGCGGTTGTGCATCGCTCTCGCATGCCGAGCGTGACCGCGCCGAAGCGATCGCCGTGCAGGCGCGCTCGACCGACGTCGACTGCCAGCGTGCCGACCGTTGTGCGCAGGACTCGCCGCTGCGTGCGCTGGCCGGGCGGGCGTTCACCGAATCCACCCCGGAACAGCCGCGCCACTACGCCACCCTGCTCGACGAGGGCGAGGGCGCCCTGGTGGCGCGCCTGAACCTGCTGCGCAGCGCCACCCGCAGCATCGACCTGCAGACCTACATCTTCGACAAGGACGACAGCGCCCGGCTGGTCATCGACGAGCTGCTGGCCGCGTCGCGGCGTGGGGTGAAGGTGCGGGTGCTGATCGACCAGCTCTCGGCGATCTCCGACCTGCAGATCCTCGGCGCGCTGTCCGGGGCGCACCAGAACTTCCAGCTGCGGGTCTACAACCCGACCTTCGGCAAGGCCCGGCTGAACTACTTCGACTATGCCGGCAGCGTGCTGTGCTGCTTCCGCCGCTTCAACCAGCGCATGCACAACAAGCTGCTGGTGATCGACGATGCGATCGGCGTGGTCGGCGGCCGCAACTACCAGGACGACTATTACGACTGGGACCGCGAGTACAACTTCCGCGACCGCGACGTGCTGATCGCCGGCCCGGAGGCGCGGGCGATGGCGGCCAACTTCGATGCCTTCTGGCGCGCCAGGCGCAGCGTGCCGGCCGAGCGCCTGAACGATGTCGGCCGCACCCTGCTGCGCGAGGGCGTGCCGACCCTGCCGCCGGCCAGCTTCCGACGCCCCGAGCGGGTGCAGCGGGTCAGTGCCGAAGCCAACGACATGGACTTCGTCAGCCGTTCCTTCGTCGATACCGCGTTGCCGGTGGCCTCGGTGCGCTATGTCGCCGACCTGCCGCGCAAGCACCGGCGCGAGAAGGCCGATGCGCCGCTGGCCGGCCAGCACGTGACCGAGCCGCAGCTGGATGCGCTGATCGCCGGCGCGCAGAAGGAAGTGATCCTGCAGACGCCGTACCTGGTGCTGTCCAAGCCGGCGCAGAAGCTGTTCCGCGAGCTGCGCAAGCGCCCGCAGCCGCCGCGCGTGGTGGTGTCCAGCAACAGCCTGGCGGCTACCGACAACCCGATCGTGTATGCGCTGTCGTACAAGTACAAGCGGCGCAACATGCGCGAACTGGGCTTCAACATCTTCGAATACAAGCCGTTCCCGCTGGATGCACCGGTCGATTACCGCAACCTGCTGCCCGACCCGATCGCCGCGGCGGAAGGCGACGACGACGGCGGGCGCAATCCGCTGATCGGCGGCAGCGCCGCCGGCAGCAACGCCGGCGACAGCCGCGATCGCGATGAGCCCCCGGCACCCACCGGCAAGCAGGGGCCGGTGAACCATCCGCGCACCGGCAGTGCCTACCAGAACGCGCGCGAGCGCCGCCGCGCGGCCGGCAGCGAGGTCGAGACCCGCCTGCTGCGCACCGAGACCCGTCCCTCGTTCCTGGGCAGCAAGGCGGTCAACAAGCCGTTGCCGGTCACCCGCAAGGGCGCGCGCATGGGCCTGCATGCCAAGTCGCTGGTGGTCGATCGCCGCATCGGCGTGGTCGGTACCCACAACTTCGATCCGCGCAGCGAGAACTACAACACCGAAGGCGCGGTGATCATCGATGACCCGGCCTTCGCCGAGCAGCTGGCCGAGAGCATCCTGCGCGACACCCACCCGCAGAACTCGTGGACGGTGGCGCCGCGGGCCAAGCCGCCGGTGCTGTCCGGGCTCAACTACAGCGTCGGCAAGGCTTCCGAAGCACTGCCGATCCTCGACTTCTGGCCGTGGCGCTATGCCACCGACTACGAGTTCAAGCCCGGTCCGGACTGCCCGCAGCCGCTGCCGCGGCAGGACCCGGGCTTCCACCGCTGCTATGTCGCCGTGGGCGACTTCCCCGAGGTCAATGTCGGCCCGAAGTGGCTGCTGGTACGCATGCTGACCGCATTCGGCGCTGGCCTCGTTCCCATCCTCTGAAGGTGCCCGCATGACCCAGGTGTTCCGCGAAGCCGTTTCCCTCGAGCAGCTCAACACGCTCAGCCGCAACACCGCGATCGAGTCGCTGGGCATCGTCTTCAGCGCGGCCGGTGACGACTGGCTGCAGGCCACCATGCCGGTGGACGAGCGCACCCGCCAGCCCTACGGCATCCTGCATGGCGGCGCCTCGGTGGTGCTGGCCGAGACCCTGGGCAGCAGCGCCGGCAACCTGTGCGTGGATACCGCGAAACAGATCTGCGTGGGCCTGGAAATCAACGCCAACCACGTGCGTGCGGTGCGTTCGGGCACCGTGACCGGCACTGCCCGCGCGCTGCACGTGGGCCGCAGCACCCAGCTGTGGGAGATCCGCATCGAGGACGAGCAGGGCCGGCTGGTATGCATCTCGCGGCTGACCCTGGCGGTGGTGGCGGCCGGCCACGGCTGAGCCTCGGACGGCCGGTGACGGCAGCGGAACCCAGCGTTCCCTGCCGATTGCCCCGGTCGATGGAGGTTATGGCCTAAATCGGCTGGCAGCGATGACGGCCCTCCGGTATCGTGCGCGGATGACTTCCCCCACTCCGGCCCCCCGTGGCGGCGTGGCGCGTGTGTGCCGTTACCTGTACCGCGTACCGCTGCTGTTGGTCCACATCCTCGTGTTCCTGCCGCTCATCCTGATCGGCATGCTTCGGCCGTGGGGCGAACTGCGCGTGGGCGAAGCGACCTTCGGTGCCAAGGTGGTGAACTGGTGGCAGGGCGGGCTGATGTGGATCTTCGGCTTCCGCCTGGTGCAGATCGGCAGGCCGCTGCCCGGTGCCGTGCTGTTCGTCGCCAACCACGTCAGCTGGGTCGACATCTGCATCCTGCACAGCCAGCGCATGATGGGCTTCGTCGCCAAGCGCGAGATCGCCAGCTGGCCGCTGGTCGGGTGGCTGGCCGCGCGTGGCCAGACCATCTTCCACCAGCGCGGCAACACCGAATCACTCGGTGGCGTGATGCAGGTGATGGCCGATCGCCTGCGCGAAGGCAAGGCGGTGGGCGTGTTCCCGGAAGGGCGTACCCGCGGCGGCCATGAAGTCGGCCCGTTCCATGCCCGCATCTTCCAGGCGGCGGTTGAAACCGGCGTGCCGGTGCAGCCGGTGGCCTTGGTGTACGGCGTCAGGGGCGATGCGCAGACCATTGTCGCATTCGGTCCCGGCGAGAGTTTCTTCGCCAATTTCCTGCGCCTGCTCGGTGAGCCGGCGCGGCGTGCAGAAGTGCATTTCCTGGCACCGATCGGTGCGCAGGACCTGGAAGGCCGTCGGCGCATCGCGGAGACTTCGCGCGCGCGCATCGTGGCGGCCATGAGCACCGGGTGAGGGTGCGGTGGCCCTGATCCCGCCACCCGTCCTGGACGCCGGCACGCCGACGCTGCACGCGGCTGACTACCAGCCTCCGCGCTGGCTGCGCAATCCGCACCTGCAGTCGATGCTCAGCTCCAGCCGCATGCGCCTGCAGCGCGGCCTACTGCTGCTGGCCGCGACCGGCGCGATCAGCGAAGAACTGATCCTCGACGGCGGCGATGGCGTGCGCCTGCAGGGCTGGCACAGCCACGTCGAAGGCCGCGAACCCAAGGGCATGGCCCTGCTGCTGCACGGCTGGGAAGGCAGCGCCGAATCCAGCTACATGCGCATGGCGGCCGCGCGCATGCTCGAACAGGGCTTCGACGTGGTGCGGCTGAATTTCCGCGACCACGGCAATACCCATCATCTCAACCCCGGCATCTTCCACTCCAACCTGATCGACGAAGTCGTGCATGCCGCGGGCGATATCGCCCAGCGCTGGCCGCAGTTGCCGCTGGTGGCGGCCGGTTATTCGCTGGGCGGCAACTTCGTGCTGCGCCTGGCCCTGCGCGCGCCAGCGGCCGGCGTGCCGCTGCTGCGCGTGGCCTCGGTATGCCCGGTGCTGGACCCGGCGCTGACCATGGAAAGCATCGAGAACGGCCCGGCGATGTACGACTGGTACTTCCGCCGCAAGTGGGCCGGTTCGCTGCGGCGCAAGCGCGACCTGTTCCCCGAGCTGAGCGACTGCGACGACCGCGTGCTGAAGCTGGACATCCGCGCGCTGACCGCCTGGCTGGTCGAACGCCACACCAGTTTCGGCTCGTTGCAGGCCTATTTCGATGGCTACTCGATTGCCGGCGATCGCCTGTCCACCCTGCAGGTGCCGGCCGACATCCTGATGGCGCAGGACGACCCGGTGATCCCGTACGCGACCTTCAGCGACTGGCAGCTGCCGCGCCAGGCGCACCTGGAAACCGCCTGCTGGGGAGGCCACTGCGGCTTCCTGGAAAACTGGCGCGGTGACGGCTTCTCCGAGCGCTGGGTGGCGCAGCGCCTGCAGCGCGTGCTGCAAGGCTGAACCGGCACGGGCGCGCAGGCCGCTACAATGCGGGTTTGCCCTTGAACCGGACCGCCATGCAAGACCAGATCATCCAAGCGTTGCGCCAGAACGAGGCCGACCAGGCCGTGCAGCTGGCCCAGGCGTGGACCCGTGATGAACCCGGCCAGGCCGAGGCCCACCGCTGGCTGGCGCTTGCGCTGCAGCAGCAGGGCAAGGCCGAGGACGCGATGCAGGCCCTGCAGCAGGCGCTGCAGCTGGCCCCGGACAATGCCCAGCTGCACCTGCAGCACGCCGGCCTGCTGCTGGCCCTGCGCCAGTTCGACGGCGCGGGCGAGGCACTGACGCGCACCACCGGGCTGGACCCGAACGCATTCGCCGCCTACCTGATGCAGGCCCACCTGGCGATCGGCCGCAACGATTTCGATGAAGCGCAGCGCTTGTCCACCCTGGCCTCGCGTGTCGAACCGGACCACCCGGAACTGCTGACCATCGACGGCATGATCGCGCTGCGCCGCGATGATGCCGATCGCGCGCTGACGCTGCTGTCGGCCGCCAACCAGGCCCAGCCCAACGACATTCGCGTGCTCTACGCACTGGGCTTTGCCTACCTGGGCAAGAACATGCTGGCCTTCGCCGAGCAGGCGTTCCGCCGCGTGCTGGAACTGAACCCCACCATTGCCTCGTTGCATGGCCTGGTGGTGCAGCTGGCCATGCGCCAGGGCAACCTGGACGCTGCCGCCGAAGCGATGCAGATCGCGCTGCAGCAGCAGGGCCTGGATACGCCATCGATGCGCCGCCTGGCCGGCGAACTGGCACTGCGCGGCGGCCAGCCGCTGCAGGCGCTGGAGCACCTGCTGCCGCTGCTGGAGTCGCTGCCTGACGACCGCGACGTGCTGCAGCTGCTGCTGATGTCCTGGCAGCGCCTGGGCCGCGAAGACGAGGCCCGCGCCCGCCTGGATGCCGCCCTGGAGCAGCACCCGCAGCTGCACGACCTGTGGCTGGCACGCCTGGCGGTGGAAGAGGTTGGCAGTGCCACCGCCGCCGCCACGGTCGAGCGCTGGATGGACGCGATGCCGGGCCACCTGCCGGCGCTGGAAGCGCGCCTGCGCCTGCACGACATGGTGGGCGAACACGCCCAGGCCGAAGCGATCGCCGAGCGCATCGTCAGCCTCGAACCGGGTCGTGTCAGCGGCGAAACCCGTTTGGTCGAAGGCCTGCTGCAACGCGATCCGGCCGCCGCGGTCGCCCGCGTGCAGGCGCTGATCGACATGGCACCGGAAGGCCACCGCGCCGACCTGCGCACCTGGCTGGGTGAGATCCAGGATCGCGCCGGCCAGCACGAAGATGCGCTGCAGACCTGGCTGGCACTGCAGGCCGACCAGGCCTCGCAGCGCCTGCCGCTGCCGCCGCAGGCCAAGGCGCCGCCGAGCTGGCCGGACAAGGGCGAGATCGACGGTGATGCCACCTCCGCGCCGATCTTCCTGTGGGGCGCGCCGGGTTCGGGCGTGGAGCGCGTGGCGACCGGCCTGGCCGCCGCCAGCCCGGTGCTGCGCAGCGACCGCTATACCTCCAACGCGCCTGACGACGCCTTCCAGAACTACCACACGCTGCAGGACCTCGCCTCCGGCGTGCTGACCCCGGAGCGGCTGGTGCAGCGTTGGCGCGAACAGCTGCCGTCGCGCGGCGTGCAGGACGACGCGGTCATCGACTGGCTGCTGTGGTGGGACAACGCGCTGCTGTGGGCGCTGCGCCCGCAGCTGCCGCAGGGCCGCCTGCTGGTGGTGCTGCGTGATCCGCGCGACATGCTGCTGGACTGGGTGGCCTACGGTGCGGCTGCACCGCTGGCGATGACCTCGCTGGCCGAAGCCAGCGAATGGCTGGCGCGCGCGCTGGCCCAGGTCGCCGCGCTGCACGAGGACGACCTGTACCCGCAGGTGCTGCTGCGCATCGACCAGATCGGCAACGATCCGCAGGCAATGGCCGATCTGCTGGGCCGCCTGTTCGAGCGGCCGATGCCGCCGGCCGCGCAGCTGGGCGCGCCGCGCTTCCCGCCGGGCCACTGGCGCAACTACCGCGACGTGATGAGCGCCGCCTTCGCCAAGCTCACCCCGATCGCGGTGCGCCTGGGTTACCCGGAAGAGTGAGGACACGCCGATGCAACTGAGCAGCCACAGCCTGACCAACGGTGCACCGATCGACCGCGAATTCGCCGCCGGCGATGCCGCGGGCTTCGCACCCGACCGCAATCCGCACCTGGCCTGGAGCGATGTGCCGGAGGGCACCCGTTCGTTCCTGCTGGTGTGCGTCGATCCGGACGTGCCGACCGTGCCGGAAACGGTTGGCCGCACCGACATGAGCGTGCCGCGCGATCAGCCACGCTGTGATTTCGTGCATTGGGTGATGGCCGATATCCCGGCCTCGGTGCACGAGATCGCCGCAGGCAGCTGCAGCGACGGCTTCGTGGTGAAGGGCAAGTCCGCACCGGCCGGCCCGGCAGGCAGCCGCCAGGGCCTGAACGACTTCACCGGCTGGTTTGCCGGCAACCCGGACATGGCCGGCGACTACCTGGGCTACGACGGCCCGTACCCGCCGTTCAACGACGAGCGCGTGCACCGCTACTTCTTCCGTGTGTTCGCGCTGGACGTGGCCTCGCTGCAGCTGCCGGCACGCTTCACCGCCGCCGACGCCTACCGCGCCATGCACGGCCACGTGCTGGCCGAAGCGACGCTGCATGGCACCTACACGTTGAACCCCGCGCTGGGCTGAGGCGGCATAACGGGTCGTGCCGGCCGCTGGCCGGCAACGTCCGTGTGCTGCCTGAGCCAGACGTGGCAGCCGGCCAGCGGCCGGCTCTACCCACCATGAAGAAGGGCGGCCTTTCGGCCGCCCTTTTCATTCGTCCGTACCGGATACCGGCGCGAACTCCAGCACATCGCCATGTGCGTTGCGCAGCAGCAGGCGGCCACGCCCATCCAGCGCAAGTGTCATCTCTGCGCGCGCATTCACCACCGTCCCGGCGACACGTTCCTGTTCGGCCACCTCGGCCCGGATGCAGGCGGCCGTGGTGATGATGCCGCCCTCAAGAACCAGCCGGTCACCTTGCAGGCGATAGGTGCTGCTGGCCTGGTTGCACAGGTTCAACTGGCTCATGTAACCGGGCTGGAAGCGCAGCGTGTAGGGCGGTCGACCGCGCACGAACAACGCATCGATGCGCCGGCCCTGCGCGTCGGTGGCGCGCTCCAGTTGCCACCGGTGTGCCTCGAGCTGATCGGTGCTGGGTGTGCTGGCAGCGGCCACATCCGCAGACATGGCCAGCAGCGCAGCAACGATGAGGGCGGGGACATGCTTCATGCCGATCTCCCGATGCATGTGGGTAGTGCCGGCCGCTGGCCGGCAACATCCGTGTGTTGGCGGTGCTCCGCAGGGCAGCCGGCCAGCGGCCGGCTCTACCCACCACGAAGAAGGGCGACCTCGCGGCCGCCCTTCTGTGGTTTTACTTCTTCTCGATGGCCGACTCGACCACCATGTCCAGCACGTACGCCTGCGACGGCGCATCGGCCGGCGGGTTCTTCACTTCGTAGCGCTTCACGCGCACCACGTTGCGCACGCCGTCTTCGTGGGTGTAGCCCTCGATGTTGCCGTAGAAGTTCTCGAACTTGCCCGGCTCACCCTGCTTCAGGCCCTTGTCGTCGAACTTCACTTCGCGCACCTGCAGGCACTGGTAGTCCGGGATCAGCGGATGCGAGCACTTCTCGGTCTTGGCGGCCACTTCCAGGAACACGGTTTCGCCGGCGCCGCCGTAGCGGGTTTCAGCGGTCGGCTCCGGGTTGAACACCAGCACGTCGCCCTTGGCGTTGGTCAGGGTCAGCTTGCCATCGGCATCCTGCTCGGCCTTCAGCTCGCCCTGCAGGCGGCTCGACACGGCTTCGTCCAGCGCCATCAGCGCCTTGTCGGTGCAGGCCATCAGGGTCGAGGCCATCGCACTGACCGTCAGCTTGCCGTCGGCCAGGGTGTAGCCGCCGCCCATGCGGTTGCAGGTGTTGCTGACCGACAGGCGGCCATCAGCGAAGTCCAGGGTGACCGGCTTGTCTTCGCGGGCGAACAGCGCGTCGATGCGCTTGCCGTCGGCGCCGGTGGCCTGCTGCAGCAGCCAGTGCTGGCTCTGCAGGCGCTGCGCATCCAGGTGCGCCAGCGTCTGCTGGTCTGCTGCCTTGGCCGCGGCCGGGGCCACGTCGTCGCCGCCGTTGCCGGCCGGGGCCGGGGTCTGGCTGCAGGCGGCCATCAGGGCCAGCGGGAGGAGCAGGGTGAGCTTGCGGTTCATGGTGATTCTCCTTGGGGAACCGTGGGGGAAACGGGGTGGGGCCGGCAACGGGGTTACCGTGCCCCGGCGCTGTTCAGCTGCCGGAGGGCAACCACAGCAGCAGCGCCGCGCCCAGCGCGATGCGGTAGATCGCGAAGGCGGTGAACCTGTGCGACTTGATGTAGCCCATCAGCCACTTCACTACGACGAAGCCGGTGATGGCCGCGGCAACGAAGGCCACGCCCACGTCGGTCCAGTTCTCGCTGCCCAGCTGCCCGGCCTTGGCCATTTCCAGGAAGGTGTAGGCGCTGGCGGCGAACATGGTGGGAATGCCGACCAGGAACACGAACTCGGCGGCGGCGGCGCGGCGGCTCAGGCCCAGCAGCATGGCCAGGAAGATCGCCGAGGCCGAGCGCGAAGTGCCGGGGAATACGCCGGCCACCACCTGCGCCAGGCCCACGCCGATCGCCACCGTCCAGGTCACCTGGTCGCGGTCGGGCAGGCGCGCGGTGTAGGCCTCCACCAGCAGCATCCAGACGCCACCGATGATCAGCGCCCAGGCTACCGGGCTGACCGTCTCCGGCAGCGACCAGCCGGCCTTGCGCACCACCAGGCCCACCACCGCAGTGACCAGGAAGGCGGCGCCCAGCTTGAACACGTACTCGCGGTTCTCGCGCTGGTTGAAGCCGGTGGCCAGCTGCAGCAGGCGCTGGCGGAACACCAGCACCACGGCCACGATCGCGCCGGCCTGGATGACGATGTTGAAGAAGTCCGAGCGGGCCCCCAGCCAGTGCTGGGCGATGAGCAGGTGGCCGGTGCTGGAGATCGGCAGGAATTCGGTGAGGCCTTCGAGGATGCCCAGCAGCAGGGCGGAGAGCAGGTCGGACATGGACGGTGCGTGCACGCGCGGCGGAAGGAAGAAGGTCGAGAGGATAGACGATCCCTGCTGCACCAAACGGGTGCGTCTGGTGACGGGCGCACCCGTTTGGTGCGCACGGTTCCGCACCGCCACGGGGCGCCCTTTTTGAAATCAATGACTTGCGGCCAGCGAAAAGTTGGCACGGTCGTTGCTGTACCTCAGCAGGCATTCATCCCCATCCGAGGTCGTACCGATGTCCGTGGAAAACGTAGAAAAGCTGATCAAGGACAACCAGATCGAGTTCGTCGACCTGCGCTTCGTCGACATGCGTGGCGTCGAGCAGCACGTGACCTTCCCGGTCAGCATCGTTGAGCCGTCGCTGTTCGAAGAAGGCAAGATGTTCGATGGCAGCTCGATCGCCGGCTGGAAGGGCATCGCCGAATCGGACATGGTGCTGCTGCCGGATACCGCCAGTGCCTACGTCGACCCGTTCTACGCCGATCCGACCATCGTGATCAGCTGTGACATCCTCGACCCGGCCACCATGCAGCCGTATGGCCGCTGCCCGCGCGGCATCGCCAAGCGCGCCGAGGCCTACCTGAAGTCCTCCGGCATCGCCGAAACCGCGTTCTTCGGCCCGGAGCCGGAATTCTTCATCTTCGACTCGGTCCGCTTCGCCAATGAAATGGGCCACACCTTCTTCCAGGTCGACTCGGAAGAAGCGGCGTGGAACAGCGGCGCCAAGTACGACGGCGCCAACAGCGGCTACCGCCCGGGCGTGAAGGGCGGCTACTTCCCCGTTCCGCCGACCGACACCCTGCACGACCTGCGCGCCGAGATGTGCAAGACCCTGGAACAGGTCGGCATCGAAGTGGAAGTGCAGCACCACGAAGTGGCCACCGCCGGCCAGTGCGAGATCGGCACCAAGTTCAGCACCCTGGTGCAGAAGGCCGACGAACTGCTGCGCATGAAGTACGTGATCAAGAACGTCGCGCACCGCAACGGCAAGACCGTCACCTTCATGCCCAAGCCGATCGTCGGCGACAACGGCAGCGGCATGCACGTGCACCAGTCGCTGTCCAAGGGCGGCACCAACCTGTTCTCCGGTGACGGCTACGGTGGCCTGAGCCAGCTGGCGCTGTGGTACATCGGCGGCATCTTCAAGCATGCCAAGGCCATCAACGCCTTCGCCAACTCGGGCACCAACAGCTACAAGCGCCTGGTGCCGGGCTACGAAGCACCGGTGATGCTGGCCTACTCGGCCCGCAACCGTTCGGCGTCGTGCCGCATTCCGTGGGTCTCCAACCCGAAGGCGCGCCGCATCGAAATGCGCTTCCCGGACCCGATCCAGTCCGGCTACCTCACCTTCACCGCGCTGATGATGGCCGGCCTGGACGGCATCAAGAACCAGATCGACCCGGGCGCACCGAGCGACAAGGACCTGTACGACCTGCCGCCGGAAGAAGAGAAGCTGATCCCGCAGGTCTGCTCTTCGCTGGACCAGGCGCTGGAAGCGCTGGACAAGGACCGCGAGTTCCTGAAGGCCGGCGGCGTGATGAGCGATGACTTCATCGACGGCTACATCGCGCTGAAGATGCAGGAAGTGACCAAGTTCCGCGCGGCCACCCACCCGCTGGAATACCAGCTGTACTACGCCAGCTGACCGGGCGCGATGGCGGTGGGCATCCCCCTCCCACCCGCCGCCATCGCACCCGTTTTCGCGGCTGGGGAGCCGCGGTCAGATCGGGGTCGGATCCCGTTCGTTTACGAATGGGCTCTGACCCCTGATCCAGGGGCAAGAGAGAGACCGGATACGCGACCAGGGCTGCCCTCCCTCCCGCGTCGGTCGTGCAAGGAGAGAGGCACGGCCGTCCCGGCCCTGTACGTGTCCGGTGCAACAGCCACGGCCATCACCCTGATGGCCGCTGGTTGCCTGATGCCAACGCGCGCTGGCGCGCTGGCCCCATCCACCCTCGGGACATGCGCATGAAACTGATCTCCGCCATCATCCGGCCGTTCAAGCTCGACGAGGTCCGCGAGGCCCTGTCCGACGCGGGCGTGTCGGGCATCACCGTGACCGAAGTGAAAGGCTTCGGTCGTCAGAAGGGCCACACCGAGCTGTATCGCGGCGCCGAGTACGTCGTCGATTTCCTGCCCAAGATCAAGATCGAAACCGTGGTCACCGACGAGCGTGCCGACGCGGTGATCGAAGCGATCCAGTCGTCGGCAGGCACCGGCAAGATCGGTGACGGCAAGATCTTCGTCACTGCCGTCGAACAGGTCATCCGCATCCGCACCGGCGAAATCGGTGCCGACGCGCTGTAACCCCCTTCCGGAGACTCCCCCATGAAGATGCGCCTTCTCACCGGGTGGCAAGCCCGGTTCCATCTGGTGTGCCTGTTGATGCTGCTCAGCGCGCTGGCGGCCGGTGCCTGGCCGGGCAGTGCCCATGCCCAGGTGCAGGTGTCGCCGTTGCCGAGCGAGAGCGTGGCAGTTGAACCGCTGCAGGATCCGGTTGCCGCAGCGGCTGCACCGGCCGTGGCCGAAGCGGCGGCCGCCTATGACCGCGGCGACGTCGCGTGGATGCTCACCTCCACCCTGCTGGTGCTGTTGATGGTGGTGCCGGGGCTGGCGTTGTTCTACGGCGGCCTTGTGCGTTCGAAGAACGTGCTGTCGGTGCTCAGCCAGATCCTGGTGGTGTTCTCGCTGGTCCTGCTGCTGTGGGTGTCCTATGGCTACAGCGCGGTGTTCAGCGTGGGCAACCCGTTCTTCGGCTCGTTCACCGAATTCGCCTTCCTCAAGGGCTTCACGCCCGACTCGGTTGGCAACACGCCGATCAAGGGCCTGCCGGATTACCTGTTCGTCGCCTTCCAGTCGACCTTCGCCGGCATCACCACCGCGCTGATCGTCGGTGCTTTCGCCGAGCGCATCAAGTTCCGTGCGGTGCTGCTGTTCTCGGCGCTGTGGTTCACCCTCAGCTACATCCCGATGGCGCACATCGTCTGGGGCGGCGGCTATCTGGGTGAGATGGGCGCGATCGATTTCGCCGGTGGCACCGTGGTCCACATCAACGCAGGTGTGGCTGGCCTGGTGGCCGCATGGTTCGTCGGCAAGCGCCTGGGCTATGGCCAGACCGCGCTGAAGCCGCACAACGTGCCGTTCACCTATATCGGCGCGATGCTGCTGTGGGTGGGCTGGTTCGGCTTCAACGCGGGCTCCGCCGCCGCTGCCGATACCGTGGCGTCACTGGCCTTCCTCAACACCGTGCTGGCCACCGCCGCCGCCGTGCTCGGTTGGACCCTGGTGGAAGCAATCAGCAAGGGCAAGCCGTCGGCACTGGGTGCCGCTTCGGGCGCGGTGGCCGGCCTGGTCGGCATCACCCCGGCCTGCGGCACCGTCGGCCCGCTCGGCGCGATCATCATCGGCTTCGTCGCCGGCGTGGTCTGCGTGTGGGGCGTGACCGGTTTGAAGCGCCTGCTGAAGGTGGACGACACCGCCGACGTATTCGGTGTGCATGGTGTCGGCGGCATCGTCGGCGCGATTCTTACCGGTGTGTTCAGCGCACAGTCGCTGGGCGGTACCAAGCCCGATCTGGATATCGCCCATCAGGTCTGGGTGCAGGTGGTCAGCGTCGGCCTGACCGTGGTCTGGTCGGCGGTGGTGACCACGCTGATCCTGCTGGTGGTGCGCAGCGTGGTCGGCCTGCGCGTCACCGAGGAAGCCGAACGCACGGGTCTGGATGTGACTTCGCATGGCGAGTCCGCCTACGAGGCCTGATCGGTTTCACGGTTTCGTGGACGCCCCGTCACTACTGCGCCGCAGTCAGTGGCGGGCGTCCATCACCGGCAGCCTTAGTGCGGCCGGTGTCTGCTGGTACGCGGGCAGATCCGGCACAGATTCCAAGCATCGCCGGCTCGCGAAAGACGCTCCGTCGGACATCACACTTTGCCGGGAAAGCCCCGCTCCGCTTGGCTCGCCGGCCCTGTTGCCTGCGATGCGATTCCCCTAAAGTGCTGCCTCTTCCAGCCGACTATTCGTCGGACTGGCAGCTATCCGCAGGGAACAGAGCATCGTGAAACAGGGACGTAGTGTGCGCAGCCGCGCGTTGCAGTGGCGGTTGTCCGTGGGCGTGGCACTGGCCATCGTTGGCATCCCGGCACCTGTCCTGGCGCAGGTAGTGTCACCGGAGCAGGAGCTGCTCCGGCAGCAGGAGCGCGAGCGCGCGCTGCGGGAACAACAGGAATCCGCGCCGGATGTCCGGCTGCAGCCGGCCACCGAAGGTCTCGGCCATCTGCCGGCGGACGAGTCGCCCTGCTTCACCATCAACCGCATCGCGCTGCAGGGTGATCTGGCCGAACGCTTCCGCTGGGCACTGGCGGCGGCCGATCCGCGCAGCGACCCCGCCACCGGGCGCTGCCTGGGCACCGCCGGCGTGGACATCGTGATGAAGCGCGTGCAGAACGCAATCATCGAGCGTGGCTACGTCACCACCCGCATCCTCGCTGCGCCGCAGGACCTGAAGTCCGGCGTGCTGACGCTCACGGTCGTGCCAGGGCGCGTCAATGCCATCCGCTTCGCCGATGGCGAAGGCCGTACGCCCGCGCTCTGGAACGCGGTGCGGGTCGCGCGCGGCGAAGTACTGAACCTGCGTGACATCGAGCAGGCGCTGGAAAACCTGCAGCGTGTGCCGACCGCTTCGGTGGACATCCAGATCGCCCCCCCGGCCGAGGGCGCGGCTGCCAAACCGGGCGAGAGCGACCTGGTGATCAGCTGGCAGCAGGCGCATCTGGTACGGGTCAACCTGACCCTGGACGATGCCGGCAGCCAGTCCACGGGCAAGATGCAGGCCGGTACCACGGTGTCGGTGGACAACGCGGCCGGTCTCAGCGACCTGTTCTACATCAACGTGGGCAAATCGGTGTTCAACGGCAGCGAGCGTGGCACCGACAGCTGGGCGGTGCATTACAGCGTGCCGCTGGGCGGATGGCTGCTGGGCGCCAACGCCAGCAACTTCGACTATGAGCAGACCGTTGCCGGCGCGTTCGAGAACTACGTCTACAGTGGCTCCAGCCGCAACGCCGAGCTGCGCCTGACACGCATGCTGTTCCGCAACGCGCGTGCCAAGACCAACATGTATGCGCGCGGCTGGTATCGCGAATCGGACAACTTCATCAACGATACCGAGATCGAAGTGCAGCGCCGCCGCATGGCCGGCTGGGAGCTGGGCCTGGGCCACCGTCACTTCATCGGCAAGGCCACACTGGATGTGAACCTGGCGTACCGCAAGGGTACCGGCGCCTTCAACGCGTTGCGTGCGCCGGAAGAGGCGTTTGGCGAAGGTACGGCGCATGGCCGCATCTACACCGCCGACGCGCAGCTGGTGCTGCCGATGCAATGGGGCCGCCAGAGCCTGCGCTACACCGGCAGCTGGCGAGCGCAGTGGAACCGCTCGCCGCTGGTGCCGCAGGATCGATTCTCGATTGGTGGCCGCTACACGGTGCGTGGCTTCGATGGCGAAATGTCGCTGACCGGCGAGCGTGGCTGGTTGCTGCGCAATGAACTCGGCGTGCCCCTGGGCGGTGGCGTGGAGGCCTATGTCGCCGTCGATCACGGGCGTGTCGGTGGACCTTCCACGGCGCGATTGGCGGGCGACCGGCTCACCGGCACGGCCCTCGGGCTTCGCGGCGGCACCCGCCACATCAACTGGGAAGCGTTCGTCGGCAGCCCCCTGTCCAAGCCACGCGGCTTCCAGACTGCCTACACCACGTTCGGAATGAACATGGGCGTCTCGTTCTGACGCCTGCACATGGCCGGCCTGCGCTGCTTGCTGCGCGGCCAGCACGATGCGGTACCGCGCAGCCTGCTGCGCATACAACCCAACAGCACCGAAAGGAATCAGCGCCGTGAACAGAATCTACCGTCTGGTCTTCAACCGTACGCTCGGGGTCATGCAGGTTGTGTCCGAGCTGGTCAACGCCGCGCACGGCGGCGCCGACAACCGGGAAGGCCGTGCGGTTGGCACGCTGCGTCCGATCAGTTTCGCGCTGTGGCTGATGCTGGGGTGGGTGGGTCTGGTGCAGCCGTTGTCCGCGCAGCAGGCGCCGGCCGACCCGGGCCGTATTGCCGCAGACCCCGGTGCGCCGGCGAACCAGCGCCCGACGGTGATCACCTCGGCCAACGGCACGCCCCAGGTGAACATCACCACGCCCAGCGCTGGTGGGGTGTCGCGCAATACCTACCAGCAGTTCGACGTCGGCCAGCAGGGCGTCATCCTCAACAACTCGCGCGGTGAGGTGCAGACCCAGCTGGGCGGCTGGGTACAGGGCAATCCGTGGCTGGCCACAGGTACCGCGCGCGTCATCCTCAACGAGGTCAACAGCAGCAATCCGAGCCACCTCAATGGCTATGTGGAAGTGGCGGGTGCGCGGGCGCAGGTGGTCATCGCCAACCCGGCCGGCATCCAGGTCAATGGCGCGGGCTTCCTCAATGCCAGCCGGGTGACCCTCACCACCGGTACGCCGATCGTGAACAATGGCGTGCTGGAGGGCTATCGCGTGCAGGGCGGCAGCATCGGTGTCGGTGGCGCAGGCCTGGATACCAGTCGCGCCGACTACACCGACATCATCACCCGTTCGCTGCAGGTCAACGCCGGCATCTGGGCCAACCAGCTGCAGGCCAGCCTGGGCAGCAACGTGGTCAGCGCTGACCACAGCAGCGTGCAGCTGCAGAAGCCTGCATCTGCGCCTCCCACCTTTGCCCTGGATGTGGGCGCGCTGGGTGGCATGTACGCCAACCGCATCTGGCTGGTCGGCAACGAACACGGCGTGGGTGTGAGCAACGCCGGCAAGATCGGCGCACAGGCTGGCGAGCTGGTGGTCACCGCCGACGGCCGGCTGCAGAACACCGGCGCGATGCATGCGCAGCAGGACCTGCGCATCGACGCCAGCGCGGGCATCGCCAATCCCGGCACGCTCAGTGCCGAGCGCGAGCTGCGCCTGCAGACCCCGGCAGATGTCGATAACAGCGGCGGCACGCTCAACGCACGGCGCATCGACGTGAATGCCGATGCGCTGCGCAACCGCGGTGGCAGCATCGAACAGCTTGGAGCGCAGGCGCTGCAGCTGCAGGCGGCCGACGTCAGCAATCTGCAGGGCCGTATCGGCAACGTGGCCAGTGCGTCGCCGGGGACCGGCACCCCTCCGGGCACAGGTACGCCGGGAACCGGAACACCGGGTACCGGCAACCCGGGCACCGGCACGCCAGGCACGGGTACTCCGGGCACCGGCTCCCCTGGCACCGGCACCCCGCCGGTCACGCCGCTCCCGTCTCTGGCAACCGGCCTGCTCAACATCGCCGGAACCCTGAGCAACGATGGCGGCCGCATTGAAGCCAGTGGTGACCTGCAGCTCAGCGCCCGCAACAGTCTGGACAACAGCGACGGCATGCTGGGCGCAAGCACCCTGCAGGTGCAGGGAGAAGCGCTGCGCAACATGCGTGGCACCCTGCAGGTCCAGGGCGCGGCCAGCGCGCAGGTGCAACAGCTGGACAACAGCGGCGGCCGCATGACCTTCGCCCGTGGTTTCGAGTTGAAGGCGCAGTCGGCGATCAATCGCGGCGGCAGCCTTGCCCACGGTGGCAGCGCCGAAACGACCTGGACGATTGGCCAGCTCGACAACAGCGAGGGCAACATCTCCAGCAATGCCACGCGCCTGGGTCTGGACATCGGCACCCTGGTCAACACGCGAGGCAGCATCAACCACGCTGGCAGCGAGGGCTTGCTGCTGCGTGCGGGGGTGCTGGATGGCGTGCAGGGCAGCATCGCCACTGCTGGCGTGGCAGGCCTGCAGCTGGGCCGTGCCGACCACCGCGGTGCGCAGCTGGTCGCCCGCCAGCTCCAGCTGACCGCACAGGACTTCGACAACCGTGGCGGCCGCGTGCTGTCCACCGGGCAGCAGGCCAGTACGCTCAACGTCCGCAATCACCTGGACAACAGCGACGGTGGCCTGCTGGCCAGCAATGCTGACCTGCAGATCGATGCAGCGTCCTTCGGCAATGCTGCCGGCACCGTGCAGCAGGCGGGCGCTGGCAACCTGCGCCTTGCCACCGCCAACCTGCAGGGCCAGGGCGGCACCGTTCTCAGCAACGGCACCCTGCAGCTGCACGGCGATACGCTGAACCTGCGCAACGGCACCACCGCCGCGCAGCGCATCGATGTGCGCGCCGGCGACCTGACCACCGCCGGTGGCATGCTGACCTCCACGGGCAGCGACGCGCTGCAGCTGCAGGTATCGCGCACCCTGGACAACAGCGGCGGCACCGTTGGCGCCAATGGTGCGCTGGACATCAACGGCGGCATCCTCATCAACGATGGCGGCAAACTGATCGCCGCAGGCACCGGCACCAGCCGCATCCATGCCAGCCAGCGGCTGCAGAACCAGCGCGGCCTGCTGTCCGGCAATGGCGATCTGGACATCAAGGCCGATGGCCTGCTGAATGAGGGCGGCAGCGTCGATCATGCTGGCACCGGCACGCTGCAGATCGAAGTGACCACCATGCAGGGGGTTGGCGGCAGCATCGCCAGCAACGGCCAGCTGCAGTTGAGCGGGCAGCAGCTGGACCTGCAGAAGGGCAACACCCGCGCCCGTGACGTGAAGATCACGGCCACGGGCCTGGACACCAGCGGTGGCAGCCTGTTGTCACTGGGCAACAACGCGATGCAGCTGCAGGTGCAGGGCCTGCTGCGTAACGACGGCGGCAGCATCAGCGCCAATGGTGCGCAGCAGGTCCAGGCGGGCGCGCTGTCCAACCGCGGCGGCGCGCTCAACTCGGCGGGCACGGCGGCTTCGGAGATCCGGGTCGACGGCACGCTCGACAACAGCGGCGGCAGCATCGCCAGCAATGCGACAAATCTGCAGCTGAAGAGCGGCGCACTGGTCAATGCCAACGGTACCCTCAGCCATGCGGGCAGCGCCGGCCTGGCCATCGACACCGGGCGCCTGGACGGGGCGAAGGGTCAGATCGCCACTGCTGGCGCCCTGCAGCTCACTGCGGGCGAGGTCGACCACCAGGACGCATCGCTGGCTGCCGCGCAACTGGACATCACGGCGACCGGGTTCGACAACCGCGGCGGGCGCATCATCGCCACCGGCACCGGCGGCAATACGCTGCGCGTGCAGGGCACGCTGGACAACGGCAATGGCGGCACCCTGGCCAGCAATGGCAACCTGGATATCCACGCGCGTACCTTCGGCAATGCCGGTGGAACCGTGCAGCAGGCCGGGTCCGGCAGCCTGGTCATCACCACGCAGGACCTGACCGGCGCCGGTGGCACCCTGCTCAGCAACGGTTCGCTGGAGCTGCAGGGCGACACCCTCGATCTGCGCAACGGCACCACGACCGCGCAGCGCATCAGCATCGACGGTGACAGCGTGATCACCGCGGGCGGCAAACTGAGTGCGCTGGGCACCGGGGCGCTGCAGCTGCAGGCCCGCAGCCTGCTCGACAATGCCGGCGGAACGCTGGGCAGCAATGGCACCGTCGATGTGCGCGCAGGCCGCTTCGTCAACGACCATGGCACGCTGATTGCTGCCGGTGATGCTGCATCCGTGATCCGCGCCGCGCAGCTGGAGAACCGCAGCGGCTCGATCTCCGCCAACGGCAAGCTGCACATCGAGGCGGATACGCTGTCGGGCCAGGGCGGCAGCATCGGTGCCGCAAGCGCGCTGTCACTGCAGGGCGGGTCATTGGATCTCCGCGGCGGCAGCGTGGCGGCCGAGCAGCTCGATATCGTGGCCGACAGCCTGGACAACAGCGCAGGCGCGCTGCGCGCAACCGGCAGCGGGACGCTGGCACTGCAGGTAAGCGGCCGCTTGGCCAACGACGCGGGCACCATCGCCAGCAACGGTGCGCAGCGCATCGAAGCCGGCGAACTCTCCAACCGCGGTGGCACGCTCAGTTCGGCAGGCAGCGCCACGACCGAGCTGCACGTAGCGGGCCTGTTCGACAACAGCAACGGCGTGCTCGCCAGCAACGGCGCCGCGCTGAAGATCGATGCCGGCCACATGACCAACGTCAAGGGAACGCTCAGCCATGCCGGCAGCCAGGGCCTGCTGCTGCGCACCGGGCAACTGGATGGCCAGGGCGGCACCATCGCCACCGCAGGCGGCATCACCCTGCAGGCGGGCAGCGTGGACCATCGCGGCGCCACCCTGCAGGCCGAGCGCATCGAACTGGATGCACAGTCGTTCGACAACCGGGCCGGCAAGGTCATCGCGACCGGTGCAGAGGGTAGCCGGATCGACGTGGTCGGCAACCTGGACAACGGTGAGGGCGGTCTGCTGGCCAGCAACGGCGACCTGGATGTCCATGCGGCGGTGTTCGGCAATGCCGGCGGTACCGTGCAGCACGCCGGCGAAGGCGTGCTGTCGATCAGCGCCGGAACGCTCGACGGTACTGGCGGCACGCTGGTCAGCAATGGCAGCCTGCTGCTCAAGGGCACCACCACCAACCTGCGGGCGGGTGTCACCTCGGCCAAGCGGATCGAGGTGGATACCGGCACCCTGATCACCGCCGGCGGCACGCTCACTGCGACCGGCAGCGACATGCTGTGGCTGAGCGCGCGCGAGCGCATCGACAACAGCGGCGGCACCGTATCCAGCAACGGTGGGCTGGATCTGCGCAGCACCGTGCTGGTCAACGCTGGCGGTACGCTGCAGTCCGCTGGCACGGCGGCCAGCCAGCTGATCATCGGCCAGGACCTCAACAACCGCGGCGGCCGCATCCTGGCCAACGGCGGGCTCGGCATCACCTCCGGCAGCATCGACAACCAGGGCGGCACGCTGCACAGCGCAGCACGGCTGGTGGTCAAGGCCGATGGCCTGCTCGACAACAGCAACAAGGGCACCATCGCCAGCGGCGCGGGCATGCAGGTGGCGGCGGCTTCGCTGGACAACCGCAGCGGCAGCATCGAGCAGGCAGGCGACGGCCTGCTGCAGATCGATGCCACCACACTGCAGGGCCACGCCGGCCGCATCGTCAGCAACGGCGAGCTGCAGCTGAAGGGTGAGACGCTGGATCTCAGCGCAGGCACCACTGCCGCGCAGCAGGTCAGCATCGAGGCCGGGCAGCTGGACAACACGGGCGGTACGCTGAACGCCACCGGCAACCAGGCGATGGCGCTGCAGGTGCGCGGCGCGCTGGGCAATGACGGCGGCACCATTGCCGCCAACGGCGCGCAGCAGATCAGAGCCGATTCGCTGTCGAATGCAGGCGGCACGTTGAGCTCGGCAGGTACGTCCGACAGCCGGATCTCCGTCACCGGCCGATTCAACAACGGTGGCGGCACCCTCGCCAGCAATGCCGCCAACCTGCGTATCGATGCTGGGCAGCTGGTCAACGCCACGGGCAGCATCGTCCATGCAGGCAAGGGCGTGTTGAACGTGCATGCCGACCAGCTGGATGGAGCCGCCGGAAGCATCGCCACGGCAGGCGCATTGCAGCTGGATGCGATGACTGTGGACCATCGCGACGCCACGCTCAGTGCCGATCACTTCAACATCAATACCGACCGCTTCGACAACCAGAATGGCAAGCTGCTGGCGACGGGCACGCAGGCCAGCGGCGTGCAGGCCACCACCTCACTGGACAATGGTGGCAACGGTCTGATCGCCAGCAATGGCGACCTGACCCTGACCAGCGCACGGTTCGGCAATGCCGGCGGCACCGTGCAGCAGGCCGGTACCGGCACGCTGGCCATCAACGCGCACACCTTGAATGGCCAGGGCGGCAAGCTGCTCAGCAATGGCGCCCTGCAGTTGACCGGCGAGACCACCGACCTGCGTGATGGCACGCTGTCCGCGGTCCGCATCGCCGTGGATACGGGCACGCTGCTCAACGCGGGCGGTTCGATCATCGCCTCCGGCACCGATGCGTTGAAGGTGTCCGCCCGCGATCGGCTGGACAACAGCGGAGGCACTCTTGCCGGCAATGGCGCGCTGGATCTGCGCAGCGCGCAACTGCTCAACAATCGGGGCACGATCCAGGCCGCCGGCAGCGGCAGCAGCACCTTGGCGATCACCCACGCGCTGGACAATCGCGGCGGCCGCATCCTGACCACAGGCAACGCAGGCATCAGCGCGGGCACGCTCGACAATCGTGGCGGCACCGTGCACAGCGATGGCAACAGCGCATTGACCGTGCGCGTGGACGGACTGCTCGACAACAGTGACAAGGGCACCCTGTCCGCGGGAGGCACGCTGCTGGCCGAGGCACAGGCCATCAACAATAGCGGCGGTACTGTGGCCGCGGGGCAGGATCTGCGGCTGACCAGTGCCGATCTGCTGCGCAACGACGGCGGCCTGGTCCAGGCCGGCAAGCACCTGCAGGTCTCGGCCGGTGGCCTGAACAACAACAGTGGCCGGATCATTGCCAACGACCTGCAGCTGGATAGTCGCGGCCAGGCGCTGGACAACCGCAGCGGGATCATTGCCAGCCTCTCCGGAAATGCGGAGCTGCGCAGTGGTGCGCTGGACAACACCGGTGGGCTGCTGCAGTCGGCGGCGGCACTCAGCATCAACACCGCGGGACAGCGGCTGATCAATGCCGGTTCCAATGGCAATGGCATCGTCAGCAGCGGCACGCTGCAGATCCGCAGCGGCGATCTCGACAATCGTGGTGGCGCCGTGTTCGCCAAGGCCGGTGCCGACGTGCAGGCCATCAACATCGACAACAGTGGTGGCGGCTCGCTGGTGAGTGCTGCCGATCTACTGCTGCGTGCGCAGCAGCTGGCCAACAGCGGTGGCAGCGTAACCGCCGGTGGTAATGCCGACATCGGCTTGCAGGGCGCGCTGCTCAACAGTGGCGGCCTCGTGGCGGCGACCGGCCGCCTCGACCTGCAGGCCGGTTACATCGACAACCGCAATACGCTCAGCCAGGCCAATGGCCCTGCGCTGGGCTTGCAGGGCAAGACCCTGCAGGTGACCACCGGCAACCTGGACAACCAGAACGGCCAGGTGATTGCCGACAACCTGCTGCTGCAGGTGAACCAGCGCCTGGACAACAGCGGTGGCCAGGTGTCGGCGGCACTGACCTCCGATGTCCGCGCCGATACCCTGGTCAACAGCGGAGGCACCCTGGTGGCCGGCCGGCAGCAGACGCTCCGCACCCGCGAGATCATCGGCGACGGCCGGCTGATGTCGCAGGGTGACATGACCCTGGAGCTGGGCCAGAGCCACACCAACCGTGGCGAGATGGTGGCCAACGGCACGCTGAGCCTGTCCATCCAGGGCAACCTGGACAACAGCGGCAAGCTGGCCGGCGCCAACGTCAACATCAACGCCGGCAACATCACCAACGCCTCCACCGGCGAGATCAGCAGCATCGGCCTGACCCGCCTTGCAGCGGGTGGCGCTCTGGTCAACTACGGCCTGCTGGACGGCAATGTCACCCATATCACCGCCGCGACCGTCGACAACATCGGCAGCGGCCGCATCTACGGTGACCACGTCGCCATCCAGGCAGGATCGCTCAACAACCTCGCCGCCAACATCGGTGGCGCGGACCGTGCGGGCACCATCGCCGCGCGTCAGCGCCTGGACCTCGGCGTCGGCACGCTGACCAACAGCGGCAAGAGCCTGATCTTCAGTGATGGTGACGCCGCGATCGGCGGCGCCCTGAACGGCCTGGGCGCGGTAGGCAGTGCCCAGAAGGTGGACAACATCGGTTCCACCATCGAGGTCAGCGGCAATCTGGACCTGTCCGCACTGGCAGTGAACAACATCCGCGAGAACGTAGTCGTGGAGAAGGTCACCACCGTGCGCGCGCCGGTCCGGCTGGAGCAGCCTGGCTGGTTCAAGAACGCCACCAACAACAACCGCGATTTCAGGGCGACTTCGAACTACCAGCCGTACGAGATCTACTACCTTGATCCGTCGGACATCCTCGAAGACACCCCCTATGTCACCCCGGATGGCCAACAGATCCGCAAGGCGGTCATCCGGCTGACCAGCAACACCAGTGCCTATGCCTTCGCCCGCGGTGGCGCATATGGTGCGCGCGCTTCGCGCGAACGCCTGAACGTGCAGGACGGCACCGTTACGGTCTACTACATCGGCCGTGCCGACAACCGCAACAACCCCGATCAGCTCGGTGCGGGGGCGGAGGATCCGTTCCGCGACCTGTCCACCCGGGGGCCCGGTTCGCCGCCCGTCGAGTACGTGACCGACACCCTCAGGTACAACAACGCCTACGGCACCTGCACCACCACCTGCGTGCAGATCATCACCTATCCGGACTATGACAATCCGGACGCGACGCTGATCAACATGCAGCGTCACCCGCAGGAGACCAGCGGCAACGAGAAGACCCGCATTGCCACCCGCACTACCGTGGAGGATGTGGTGGTTTCGGCAGGCAACAATGCCGTGATCAATGCGGGTGGCAACATGCGGATCAACACTGATCGGCTGGAGAACCGTTTCGCCAACATCGCCGCGGGTCGCGACCTGGCCATCGTCGGCCTGAACCGTGACCAGTCCGAGGTGATCAATGCCGCCGAGCAGCTGACCCGCACCAGCACCTTCGACAATGTGTCCATCACGTACGGTGGCTCCTCCAGCCGCTGGAAGGCGGCCCCCATCACCGAGAAGACCGGTGCGCTGGGCTCGTCGATAACGGCGGGCGGCAAGCTCACCATCGATGTCGGCAACCTGCGCAACGACAACAGCGGTGGCAGCAACCCCAATGCCGGTGGCGGCAAGGGCACGGCGCAGCTGGATACCGGTGGCCGCGGCACAGGCGCGGTCGGTCCGGGCGCGGGCAGCGTGCAGGGGCCTGGCCATAGCACCGGCCAGGGTGCGGGCAGCGTGGATGCGCAGGGGCCGGGCACGGCCGGCGCGGCGCAGGGCGCCAATGGCGGCCACCAGCAGGCGGTAGCCCAGGCCGACGGTGTGCGCGCGGATGCAGCCGGTGCACAAGGACCGGGCCAGGCCGGTAATGCAGGCACCGGTGCCGGCACGGCGCAGGACATCAGTGCGGCACAGGCCGGGCAGGCCAATGCCAATGGCCCGGGCACGGTCCGCGCTGGGGAGCACACTGGAAGTGGTGGCAACACCGCCGTGGAGGGCAAGCAGGCCACCACGACGACCGGTTCTGACCCGCGCGTGGTGGTGACCACCCGCCCGAATGCCAGTGCGCCCACGGCCAGCCTGTTCAACGTGGACGCCAACCGTGGCAGCCACATCGTGGAAACCGATCCGCGCTTTACCAGCTACCGTGACTGGCTCAGCTCGGATTACCTTCTGCAGCGCGCAGGCTTTGATCCCGCGCAGACGCAGAAGCGCCTGGGTGATGGCTTCTACGAGCAGAAGCTGGTGCGCGAACAGATCGGCGAACTCACCGGCCGTCGCTTCCTTACCGGCCACGCCAGCGACGAGGAGCAGTACCGCGCGCTGCTGGAGGCCGGTGCCACAGTGGCGAGCGAATGGGGCCTGCGCCCCGGCGTAGCGCTCACGGCCGAGCAGATGGCGCGCCTGACCAGCGACATCGTCTGGCTGGTGGAAAAGGACGTCACCCTGGCCGATGGCTCGGTGGTTCGCGCGCTGGTGCCGCAGGTCTACCTGCGGGTGCTGCCGGGCGACCTTGGCAACGATGGCGCATTGCTGGCCGGCGCGGAGGTGGACGTCAAGCTGCGCGGTGACCTGGTCAACAGCGGCACGATTGCCGGCCGCCAGCTGGTCAGCATCGATGCCGGCAACATCCGCAACCTGTCCGGCGGCCAGATCAGCGGTGCCCAGGTGGGCCTGTCGGCACGGCAGGACATCGACATCATCGGCAGCACCGTCAAGGCTACCGACGCGCTGGCGTTGAAGGCCGGCGGCAACATCACCGTGGCCTCGACCACCACGGAATGGAAGGACCAGGGCGATCGCCTGTCGCAGCAGAAGACCACGCTCGACCGCGTGGCAGGCCTGTATGTCACCAATCCCAGCGGCGACGGTGTGCTGTCGGTGGTGGCTGGCGGTGACATCGGCCTCAAGGCGGCGGAGATCCGCAATGCCGGCAAGGATGGCATCACCCAGCTGGTTGCCGGCGGCAACCTGGACCTCGGCGCACAGACGCTGGGCCAGAGCAGCGCGCTGAACCACGACAGCCGCAACCACACCAGCAACAGCCAGACCACGCACGCGGTGACTTCGATTGAGGGCGCCGGCGATGTGGTGCTGGCAGCGGGCAAGGACATCAACCTGGCTGCGACCCGCATCAAGGCCGATGGCGGCATGGCCCTGCAGGCCGGCGGCGATATCAACAGCCAGGTGCTGGTGGACAGCCGCAGCAGCGACTTCAATGCAGGCGGCAAGCGCAGTTCGCTGCAGATCAGCCAGAGTGATGAGACCGTGCGCGGCAGCCAGTTGCTGGCTGGCGACAACATGGTGCTGAGGGCAAACCGCGATATCAATCTGACCGCTACCCAGGCCACCAGCTCGGATGGCACGTTGAGTGTCACCGCCGGTCGCGACCTCAACCTGCTCTCGGCCAGCGAGACGCATGACTTCAGCCTGGACAGTTACGATAAGAAAAAGAAGACACTTTCGAGCACCACCACCACCCGCCATGCCGAGAGCAGCGACAGCTACGCGATCGGCACCGGTCTGATGGGCGAGAGCGTGAGCGTCACCGCCGGCCGTGACCTGACCGCGGTGGGTGCGGTAGTCGATGCCACCGGTACGGTCGTTCTCGGCGCCGGCAACAATGTGCTGATCACCTCCGCTGAAGACCATCACAGCAGCGAGTCCAGTGAGAGCAGGAAGAAGTCCGGCTTCACCGGTGGCTTCTCCAATGGCACCGCCTCGATCGGTTACGGCAGCTCGAAGAACAGCAGCAGCACTGCCGAGCAGTCGACCACCCAGGTCGGCTCGGCCATTGCCTCGCGCGAGGGCAGCGTGCTGATCAACGCGGGCAACCAGCTGACCATCGCTGCCTCGGACGTGGCGGCCGGCAAGGACCTGACCCTGGTTGGCAAGGACATCAATCTGATTGCCCGCCAGGACACCGAGGACACCCAGTCCAGCCAGTCGAGCAAGTCCAGCGGGTTCTCGGTGGGCGTCACCTACGATCCCGCCAAGGCCTACCGCACCGCACGCGACAAGGCCACCGAAGGCATGGCCGACAGCGGCACGATGATGGGCCGGATCACGCGCACCGCCGAAGGCGTGGCGGCCGGTGTGGCCGCCGTGCTGCCGGCGATCACGGCCGGCAGCCAGCGCTCGAACAGCAACCAGAGCCACTCCAGCAGTGATGCCCGGGTCAGCAACCTCAATGCAGGGGGCAATCTCTCGCTGATCGCCAATGGCGGCTCGATCACCAGCCAGGGCGCGCAGATGTCGGCCGAGGGCGATGCTGTCCTGCTGGCCACCAAGGACATCGTCTTCGACGTCGCGCACAACACCGAGCGTAGTGGCAGCGACAGCCGTGGCAAGGGTTGGGGTATCGCCACCAACTCCGCTGGGCTGCCGTTCGGCACCAACAACTCACGCAGCGATGGCGCCGGACAGAGCGACACCATCACCGGCACCCAGCTGTCGGTCGGTGGTGGCCTGCGCATGGCCACCACCGAGGGTGATATCAGCCTGACCGCCGCCAACATCGCGGCCGAGAAGGATGTCAACATCCGCGCTGCGGGCGACCTGACGATCCGTAGCGGGCAGGATACGGTCAGCAATGCCAACCGCTCCGACAGCAAGGCGATCGGCACTGTGCAGATCTCCGACACCGAGAAGTTCTCCGGCTGGCATCGCGAACAGCATCGCGATGACAGCGCGCAGGTCTCACAGGTGGCCAGCACTGTCGGCAGCCTTGGCGGCAACGTCAACCTCACCGCAGGTGGCAAGTACACGCAGAGCGCCAGCAATGTAGTGGCCGCCAAGGACGTGAACATCACCGCTGCCGAGATCGAGCTGCTGACCGCCGATGAAAGTGGTCATTACTCGCAGAGCGACAAGGACCTGAAGATCGGTGCCTTCGCGCGGGTGAAGTCGCCGCTGATCGATCTGTTGAACAACGTCGACGCCGCGCGCAAGTCCGACGATCGCCTGCAGAAGATGCAGGGACTTGCTGCTGGTGCCAATGCCTATCAAGCGGCCAGTGCGATTTCCAGCATGGCCGGCAAGGGCGGAGGCGGGGCACTGCTCAGTGCCGAGGCCGGCGTCGGCTTCAAGACCTCCAGCAGCAGTGCCGATGGCAGCAGCCAGGTCTCGCGCGGCTCTACCATCCAAGGTGGCGGCAACGTCAACCTGACCAGTACCCAGGGCGACATCCACGTGGTGCAGGGCAATCTGAGCGCGGGCAACACGCTCAGTCTGGATTCGGCCGGCGACATCCTGCTGGAAGCGGGCAAGGCGCATGTGGCCGACCGCAGCAAGAGCAGCAATGCCGGCGCCGAAGTCGGCGTGGGCGTTGCGGTGGGCGCGCAGACCGGTGTGTATGTGTACGCCGAAGCGAGCGTCGGCAGCAGCAAGTCCAATGCCGAGAGCAGCACCTGGCAGAACACCACACTGACAGGCAAGAACATTTCGATGAAGGCCGAGGGCGATACCACGCTGCGTGGCGCCACGGCGACCGCTGATCGCATCGACGTCAAGACCGGCGGGACGCTGACCATCGAATCGCTGCAGGACATCGCCGAGAGCATGTCGAAGAACAGCCAGGTGGGCGGTCGCGTGCAGGTGTCGTTCGGTACCGCATGGAATGCTGACGGGTATGCCAGTGCGGGCAAGGCCAACGGCAGCTATCAGGGTGTTGGCCAGCAGAGCGGCCTGTTTGCCGGCAATGGCGGGTACCACGTCGATGCAGGTCACGTGAACCTGGTGGGGGGCACGATTGCCAGCACCAATGCGGGCAACAGTGAACTGACTGCGGATTCGCTGACGTTCACCGACCTGCAGAACCACATGGACTACAAGGCCACGTCGGGCAGCATCAGTGGTGGCTTCGGCAGCAGTGGCAAGGGCCCGACGGACAAGGGTGTGGGAGCGGTTGAGCAGCTGCAAGGCATCGGCAGCAACATCAAATCCGGAACGTTCGGCGGCGTGGATGGTGTCGCGTTCGGCGGTGGACTGCCGATGCATGAAAGTGGCAGCGACAGCTCAAGCACGCGTGCAACACTGACCGAGGGCAATATCACCATCGGCGGCAGGAAGACCACGGCGGCCGAACTGGGTGTCAATACCGATGCGGCTGCGGCACACCGTGCGCTGGAGGCGATGCCTGATGCCAACAAGATGCTGGCCGACCAGCAGGCACTGGCGAACGCAGCCGGCACAGTACTGGCCACCAGCAAGCAGATCGCATCGGACATTGGCAGCTACGGGATCAACAAGATCACCGATGCCTACCTGGAGGGTAAGAGCGCCGCAGAGAAGGAGGCCTTTGCCAACCTCAGTCCCAAGGACCAGTACACCGCCCTTGCCGGCTTTGACAGCTCTTACCCTGATGCGCTGGTCACGCAGCAGAAGTGGGCACCCGACGGTACCTATGGCCGTGCGCTCAACGCGGTCTCCACCGCGCTGGTCGGCGGCGTGGCAGGGCAGGCGGGTGGTCAGGTCATCTCGAACACACTCGCGCCCTACGCCGCTGAGCTGATTGGAAAGACATTCGATCCCAACAAGCAGAGCGCCGTCCCCAGTGAGGCGATGCAGATGCTCTCGCATGCGCTTCTGGGCGCGCTGCTTGCGGAGGCGAATGGGGGTTCGGCGGGTACCGGAGCCGCTGCTGCCGGAGGGGGTGAACTGGCAGCCAAATTCCTGGGTGACTACTACGCGCGGCAGAATGGCGGGCAGCTGACTCCGGAGCAGGAACAGCAGATCAAGGCATTGGGCCAGGCGGTCGGCGCGATGGCAGGTGGGATTGGTGGAGACGGAGCCATGGGTGCGGCGTTGGGAGCCACCATCGCCAGGAACTCCGTCGAGAACAACTATCTGAATCATGCCGAGCGCATGCAGTTCCTCGACGCCATGCTGAGCTGCATGAAGAGCGGGAAGCGTTGCGGCGAACAGAAGGAGCTGGCAGCACTGTCGGACGCGCGCAATGCGGCACTGATTGCTGCATGTACCGCGGCTGCCGATTCGCCTGCCTGCCGCGCAGAGCAGACGAAGCTGGGTGACGCCTATTGGTCACTTACCCAGAATGATTCCACCTATCTGCGATGGATCAAGGACAATGGCCTTGATCTGGCCCAGGCGGCACTGACGAAGGGCAATGGTGGCCAGGTCGCCTCCGATCTGCTGACGCATACGTCCTCGCTGGATGCCCGTTACAAGATCACCTGTGCAGCGGCAGGGCGCTGCGATCCATTCACCGCCGGCGTGCTCGCGTTGAATGGGAAGACACAGGAGGCGGCAGCCAACGCGGCACTGAATCTGCTGTTCGACAAGGTGGGCTCGGGAGCAGGCGTGGTGACCAACGCGGGTGGAATGGTCATGGACATGGCGAAGATGAATGCCATCTACATGTCCATTGAGAGCACCAAGCAGGCCTTGAACGACTTCCAGCGCATCGGCGAAATTGGCGGCTGGGGTGTCGTGAAGGAAAAGGGTGCCGGCGCCTGGTCGTCCATTTCAGGCTACTTCGGGAACGGCTGGGATGCGGCGACCTACGAGCTGGGCCTGAACCAGAAGTGGAACCTGGCAGATGTGGCAGCAAACGGCTTCATCAAGGGCGACATGGGACTGGACGTCGCATTGGCCGTGGTCAGCCTGGGTGATGTCACCGCGATGCGGGCGGCCGCGAAGGCCAGGAAGCTGGCGGCGTTGGAGAGGGAGGTCGCAACGAATGGCGTGGAAGGTGCGAAGCCAGCAGTCGGCGTCAAAGATGGAACGCCTCATTCAGATGCACCATCAGGCGATGTCATCGGCAAACTTGAGCCGGGCAACCCAAGTAGTTCAAGTCTCCCGCGTTTCGGGGATAGGCTGCTAATTGATCAGGGACAGCTTCCCACCTGTGGGCCGACTTCTTGTGCAATGGTGCTGGATACCGCCGGTAAAAAGGTGGACCTGGGCGCCATTATCATACAGTCCAATGTAAGAGCTGAAGGGACCACTATGCCTGCCTTGGCCCAAGTTCTAAGAAACAACGGACTTTCTTCAACCAGAAGGGCGTCGGTCACTATTGAAGAGCTCGCGGAAGCAACAGCGAAGGGTGATCCTGCAATCGTTAGAATGAGCTTGGATCGAGGAGGTCATGCTGTTGTCGTGGACGGTGTTACGATGAGGAACGGGCAATATGTAGTTGCCATACGTGACCCTGCAATGGGCAGGCAGTATTTCACGCCCATTGATGAGTTTAAAAGAAAATTCTCTGGTGAAGCAATTATTACTAGTAAATAGGTGATATTTAATGTCTGATGGTTTCGAAAAATTCTCTTGTATTGATTTTCCGGCTCTGTATGGAAGCGTTGTATCGTTGAGGGCTTTTCTGGTTGTTCGTGGTAGGGAATGCTTTCTGGTAGATAGTCGTGATCATCAATTTTCTGATCTTAGGGTGGAGGTGAGTTCACCTGGTCTCGAAAGATTGCTTGATGAGGCCGTGGGAGGATGGGTTGGTGGTGTTGCCTCATACTTTGATGAGATCCTCATATCGGGAGTAGTTCGCGAAGGGACGACCCGGAGAGACCTTGCGTCCATTGCGGAAGTTTCAAGGCTTACGCTTTTTAGGGATGAATTGGTATTTGAAGTGATAGTTTGATGTCAGCTGTTTTCGGGTGCTAGTTGGTACTTTAGGGTCTGATTGAAGTTACGGATTTTTGATTATTTTGGTTGTTATTGGGGGTGGGGCTGTGGCTGGTGTCGGGCAGGCTTTTCTGCGTGCAATTGTTCCTTTGGACTCGTGCAGGTCATTAGGCGAATTTTGACTGTCGAATATCCGGTTTCAGGGCCAAGGGGTGTCTGGACGATCGGCGCGCTGCGCCGAACCACGGCTGCGGTCCATGGTTACAATCTGCCCATGATCAGCCCCCGCCTCCTGGCTTCCACACTGTTGGCGCTGGCCCTGGCGGCCTGCACCGCCACCGCGCCCGTGCAGCACAACCCGCTCGCCACCTGGGTGCCGTCACCCAACCAGAACGCGCGCACGCCGGTCATCATCGTCATCCACCACACCGAACAGAAGTCGGTGCAGCAGAGCCTGCATACGTTGCGCACGGCCAACAGCGGTGGACCGGTCAGTGCGCACTACCTGATCGGCGCCGATGGCCATCGTTACCAGCTGGTCGCCGATGAGCGCCGTGCCTGGCACGCCGGGGCCGGGCGCTGGGGCACCATCACCGATCTCAACTCCGCCTCGATCGGCATCGAGCTCGACAACGATGGCCGCAGCCCGTTCAGTGCGGCGCAGATCGAATCGCTGATCGTGCTGTTGCGCGATCTCACCACGCGCCTGAACATTTCGCCGCGACAGGTGATCGGCCATGCCGACCTGGCGCCGACGCGCAAGCAGGATCCGAGCCGGTTCTTCCCGTGGCAGCAGCTGGCCGAGGCCGGATTCGGCGTCTGGCCGCGTGCGGCCGATGGTGCTGCGCCGGAAGGCTTCGACGCGTGGAATGCGCTGGCCCGTTTCGGCTATCCGCTGGACAACCGCGACGCCACCGTCGCTGCCTTCCACCGCCGTTTCCGTGGCCGCGACGACCTGCCGAAGACGCTGGATGCCGAAGACGCCCGCATCCTGCACTCGCTGCTGCTGCAGACGCCGTGACCACGCGCATGAACGCTTGACCCCGCGCTGGGTTGCCGCCCAGCGGCCGGCCGGCCACCATGGCGGCATGATCGATTCCGCCACCTTCTTCAAGCGCAAGCACTGCATCCTGCTGGCAGCGGCCGTGCTCGCAGGCTGCTCCACCACCGCTCCCCGCACTGGATCCGAAGTGCCGACGCCGGTCACGCCGCCCACGGCCACCTATGCCAAGGCCGCTTGGAGTGCGCTGCCGCCGGTCGCCGACAGCGACCTGCAGGCCGGCTTCGTTGCCTGGCGCAGCAGCTGCACCCGCCTGAAGAACGATGCGGTCTGGGCCAAGCCCTGCGCCGCCGCCGCCGCGGTATCGGACAAGGACCCGGCCGCGATCCGCCAGTTCCTGCAGCGCGACCTCGATGTCTATGCGCTGCGTGCCGGCGGTCACCAGGCCGATGGGCTGATTACCGGCTACTACGAGCCGATCTACGCCGGCAGCCTCACCCGCACGGCCGCTGCCACCGTACCGGTTTACGGCACGCCGGATGATCTGATCGTGGTGCAGCTGGACAGCGTCTACCCGGAACTGAAGGGCAAGCGCCTGCGCGGTCGCCTCGACGGCAAGGTGCTCAAGCCCTATGACGACGCCGGCACCATCGCGGCCAAGGGCGCCAAGGCCCCGGTGCTGGCCTGGCTGACCGATCCGATGGACCTGCAGCTGCTGCAGATCCAGGGGTCCGGCCGGGTGCGCCTGGCAGACGGCACGCAGGTGCGGCTGGCCTATGCCGAGCAGAATGGCCACCCGTATCGCGCCATCGGTCGCTGGCTGGTCGACCAGGGCCAGCTGAAGAAGGAAGACGTCACCATGGACGCGATCCGCGCCTGGGCCCGGGCCAACCCCGCGCGCGTGCCGGAGCTGCTGCGCAGCAACCCCAGCTACGTGTTCTTCGTGCGCAATCCGGACAGCCCGGAGGGTCCACGCGGTTCACTGAACGTGCCGCTCACCGCCGGCTACAGCGTCGCCGTGGATCGCACCGTGGTGCCGCTGGGCAGCCTGCTGTGGCTGTCCACCACGCGCCCGGACGGCAGCCCGGTGGTGCGACCGGTGGCCGCGCAGGACACCGGCGGCGCCATCGCCGGTGAAGTGCGCGCCGACCTGTACTGGGGCAGCGGCGATGCCGCCGGCAAGCTGGCCGGCGACATGAAGCAGAAGGGCAACATCTGGATGCTGTGGCCGAAGGGCGTGGCGTTGCCGCAGTAGGTTGGCCCCCGGATGCCTGATAATGGCGCCATTCCGAACTTTCCGGCCGCGCCTGCGGCCAGGACCCCTGCAATGACCTACGCAAAGCACAACGCAAGATCCGGCGCGAAATCGGCCGCAAAGAAGTACTACAAGCACTGGGCCGAATCGGGCCTGGGCAAGGGCAACGTGCTGATGGAAGCACGCGGCGAGAAGATCGTGCGCCAGGTGGAAATCTACGGCACCAAGATGGTCTGGGCCGACGAGCATGCCCACAGCGACGACCGCTTCCTGCTGGCCGACCAGCCGGTGTCGTTCCTGGATTTCGACGAAGACGACGAAATCTCCGCGCGCGAATTCGAAAGCGCCTGGAAGAAGGCCCGGGAAGCCACCGGCTACCCGGTGTAACGCTGCCCGGCTGGGGTCAGAGCCCTTTCCTGACGGAAAGGGATCCGACCCCGAACCCCGCGTTTTGCACTACATTGGTGCAATGTCCGACCCCG
Organism: Stenotrophomonas sp. 109824_Sma; assembly: GCF_056480025.1. Classification (NCBI taxonomy): domain Bacteria; kingdom Pseudomonadati; phylum Pseudomonadota; class Gammaproteobacteria; order Lysobacterales; family Lysobacteraceae; genus Stenotrophomonas; species Stenotrophomonas sp. 109824_Sma. The sequence continues at coordinate 146,110 of NZ_CM151078.1, forward strand.
CACCCCCGCCGTCCCTCGATGCCCTGGGCACGCCGCTGGCCTGGGCCGGGGCCGATGGCTGCATTGCCGGCTGCAATCCGGCCTTTGCCCGCTGGCTGGGTGTCAGTGTCCGGCGCCTGCTGGGCCGGCCGCTGGCCGCACTGGAAGTGCAGGGCGAGGCGCTGGCCCATTTCCTGGCCCGCGATGAGCGCGACAGCCTGCGCCTGAACCGGCTGGCGCTGGCGGTGCCCGGCGAGGCACCGCGCTTCGCCGAGGGCTGGATGAGCCGCCGCGACGATGGAGGCTGGCTGCTGGAGGCGCATCCGGTCGATGAATTTCCCGGGCTCGACCCGACCCAGGCCCTGCCCAGCGCGCTCAGCGCAGCGCTGAAGGGGCTGGCCCACGAGCTGCGCAACCCGCTGGCCGGGCTGAAGGGCGCGGCCCAGCTGCTGGCCCGCCGCGCGGCCCAGCGCGATGCCAGCGAACGCGAGCTGATCGAGCTGATCGGGTCGGAGATCGAACGCCTCAACGGCCTGCTCGACCAGCTGCTGTCGCCGGCCCCGGCCGCACCGCATGCCGAACTGAACATCCATGCCGCGCTGGAGCGCGTGCTGCGCCTGGCCGAGAACGAGGCCGGCTGGGCGGTACGCCTGCAGCGCGACTACGACCCCAGCATTCCCGAATTCCACGGCGACGCCGACCGCCTCACCCAGGCGGTGTGGAACCTGGTGCGCAACGCGATCCAGGCCGGCGCCGGCAGCATCACCCTGCGCACCCGGGTGGAGCATGGCGTGCGCATCGCCGAGCAGCTGCACACGCTGGCGCTGCGCCTGGAAATCGCCGACGACGGCCGTGGCGTGCCCGAGGAACTGGCGGAACACCTGTTCCTGCCGCTGGTCAGTGGCCGTGCCGAAGGCACCGGGCTGGGCCTGGCACTGGCCCAGCAGGTCGCGCGCGAGCATCGCGGCACGCTGACCTACCGTTCGCGTCCGGGCCATACCGTGTTCACCCTGCTGTTGCCGATCGGCAACGGCGCCGCCCCGGCCGAGGAGGCCCCGCGCGATGTCTGAGTCCCCCACCACCGCGCAGCGCATCTGGGTGGTCGACGATGACCGTGCGGTGCGCTTCGTACTGTGCACCGCGCTGCGCGAGGCGGGCTACCAGGTTGTCGATTTCGACAGCGCCGCGCCCGCCCTGCAGGCCTTGAGCGAAGGCCCGCCGCCGGCGCTGCTGTTCACCGATGTGCGCATGCCCGGCGACGATGGCCTGGTGCTGCTGGACAAGCTCAAGGCCGCGCTGCCGCAGCTGCCGGTGGTGGTGATGTCGGCCTATACCGACGTGGCCAGCACCGCGGGCGCGTTCCGCGGTGGCGCGCATGAATTCCTGTCCAAACCGTTCGACCTGGACGATGCCGTGGCGCTGGCGCAGCGTGTGCTGCCGGCAGTTGCGCCGGCATTGGCGGCGCCCACGCCTGCGGCGGAAGCGCATAGCGACCTGCCGCCGCAACTGGTGGGTGATACGCGGCCGATGCGCGCGCTGTTCCGCGCCATCGGTCGCCTGGCGCAGGCGCCGCTGGCGGTGCTGATCACCGGCGAGACCGGCACCGGCAAGGAACTGGTGGCCAATGCGCTGCATCGCGAATCGCCGCGTGCGCAGGGCCCGTTCGTCGCGCTCAATACCGCCGCGATTCCGGCCGAACTGCTGGAAAGTGAGCTGTTCGGCCACGAAGCGGGCGCCTTCACCGGTGCGCAACGCCGCCATATCGGCCGCTTCGAGCAGGCCAACGGCGGCACGCTGTTCCTGGATGAGATCGGCGACATGCCGTTGCCGCTGCAGACCCGCCTGCTGCGTGTGCTGGCGCAGGGTGAGTTCTTCCGCGTCGGTGGCCGCGAGCTGATCCGCGTCGACGTGCGCGTGGTTGCCGCCACCCACCAGGATCTGGAAGGCCTGGTCGCGCAGGGGAAGTTCCGCGCCGATCTGCTGCACCGCCTGGACGTGGTGCGCCTGCAGCTGCCGCCGCTGCGCGAGCGCCGCGAGGACATCGCGCAACTGGCCAGCACCTTCCTGGCCGCCGCCGCACGCAAGCTGGACACGCCGCCGAAGCGCCTCACCGCTGCGGCCCTGCAGGCGATGCGCGAGCACGACTGGCCGGGCAACGTGCGCGAGCTGGAGAACGTGTGCTGGCGGATGGCCGCGCTGGCCGCCGCCGACACCATCGGCGTGGCCGATGTCGATACCGCGCTGAACCGCGCGCGCGGCCGCCGCAACAGTGCCAGCGCAGCCGATCCGGGCCAGTGGGAAGCGCTGCTGGCCGAATGGGCGCGCCGTCAGCTGGCCGAAGGCGTGGAAGGGCTGCACGCGCAGGTGCGCGAGCGGGTCGACCATGCCCTGCTGGAGGCCGCGCTGCAGATCACCCATGGCCGCCGCGCCGAAGCCGCTGCCCGCCTGGGACTCGGCCGCAATACCCTTACCCGCAAGCTGGGCGCCGGGCGCCGCCGCGGGGGCCATTGAACGGTCCCTGCACGCGATCCTCGCGCCCGCTTGCCGAACCGTTGATCGTTCATGGACGATGCCGTCCGTAGTGTCACCTGCAAGGAGTCTTCGATGCGTCTGTCCTTTGCCATCCTGCCGTTGTCCGCCGCCGTGCTGCTGTCTGCCTGTGGCAGCGCACCGAAGAAGGCCGAGCCCACCCCGCCGCCGCCGACCGTGGTCAGTGCCGCCAAGCAGGCGGAGGCCAACCTGTCGCCGGCCTCGGCCAGCATCGTCAGTGGCCGCATCGCGCTGATGGTGGAGCCTGGTGGCATCCACATCACCGGGCTGATCGGTGGCCTGCAGCCGATGCAGCAGGCCGGTTTCCACATCCACGAGCGTGGCGACTGCAGCGCGGTGGATGCCAGCAGCGCCGGCAACCACTTCAACCCCGGTGGCGCCGCGCATGGTCGCGCCGGCACCGGCAAGCACCACCTGGGCGACATGGACAACCTGCGTGCCGACGCCCAGGGCCGCGCCAACGTCGATATCCACCTCAAGGGCGTTACCCTTGGCGGAGGCGCCGCCACCGATATCGCCGGACGTGCACTGGTCGTGCATGCCAACGCCGACGACTATCGCAGCCAGCCCGCCGGCAATGCCGGCGTCCGCATCGCCTGTGGCGTGATCCGGGTCGTCCGCTGATCACCGCAGGCTTCATCCAGGGAGAGATTCCAATGCGTCTGATCCACACTTCACTGTTTGCGGCCATCGCCGCGCTGGGCCTGGCGGCCTGCGGCCAGCAGCCGGCCGCTCCGCAGACTGAAACCCCGCCGGCCGCCCCGGCCGAGGGCGCCACCACCGAACCGGCCGCAGCCCCGGCACCCGCTGCCGCCCCGGCGGCCGATGCCTCGGCCACCGCCGAGCTGGCACCGACCCAGGGCAACGAGGCCAAGGGCAGCGTTACCTTCAAGGTGGTCGACGGCAAGGTCCACGTGACCGGCCAGATCACCGGCCTGAAGCCGGGCAGCGAGCACGGCTTCCACATCCACGAAAAGGGCGACTGCAGCGCGCCGGACGGCATGAGCGCCGGCGGTCACTTCAACCCGGGCCACCAGGATCACGGCAACGTCGCCACCGATCCGCACCACGGCGGCGACATGCCCAACATCAAGGCCGACGACAAGGGCGTGGCCACCATCGACGGCCCGGTGTCGAGCAACGTCAACATCGGCAAGGGTGATGACTTCGACATCATCGGCCGCGGCCTGATCGTCCACGCCGATGCGGACGACTACAAGACCCAGCCGACCGGCAACGCCGGCGCGCGCCTGGCCTGCGCGGTGATCCAGAAGGCGCCGTAAGCGCGGTCCTGCTGGAAATGGAAAACGCCGGCGCAAGCCGGCGTTTTTCTTGATCGGTAGTGCCGGCCGCTGGCCGGCATTCGCAGATATGAGGGTTGCCGGCCAGCGGCCGGCACTACCAACAGGCCCCCCCGGATCAGCGCGCCAGCAGCTCGCGCGCGTCCTGCCCGGCCTCGCAATGCACGAACAGCACCGGCACGCCGTGTGCTTCCAGTACCGCAGCCATCTGCCGCTGGCGCATCAGGAACTGCTCGTAGATGCCCTTCAGGCGGTCGCAGTCGTTGTTGCCGTGGTTGTAGTGGGCGCACCAGCCGGCCGGATCGAACAGCGCCATGCGTGCTTCGCCGTGGGTATAGCGCAGCAGCGGCTCGGGCGCGGCGTTGAGCCACTCGTCCTCGCCCGGGGCCATGATCGCGGTCTCGATCAGCGGCCACAGCGCCGCCAGGCCCTGGTTGTCGTACTGCATCGACATCATCGCGGCCAGGTCGTTCACGGTGAAATAGCGCGCGTGCTCGATGCGGGCACCGAAGCTGTTCTGCGCCATCAACGCGGTGTCGGCATGCGCCATGCCGTTGGCCAGCAGTGTCTCTTCCAGCGCATTGGCCACTGCATTGGTGGTGGCCACATCGCTGCCGGTCAGCAGGAACGGCACCACGCGCAGTCCACCGCCCACCAGGCTGGCATCGGCCTGGAACGGCAGCGGCACGTCACCCTCGGCATCGGTACCAAAGGCCAGCAGGCGCGGGCCCTGGTTGCGGCCCGGGGCACGCATCTGCAGTTCTTCCAGGCGGCGATGGATCGGCCAGCCCGGGCGCAGTACTTCGGCCGGATCGAAATGGGCGGCGGCGAATACCAGGTCCAGCTCGGCCACCTGCGGCACCAGCTTGGAAAGGTCGCGGCCGACGCGTTCGGCCAGTTCACCGGCCTGTTCAGCGCTGAGCACCGCCTGGCGGGGGATTTCGCCGCCGGCCAGTTCCAGGGCCAGCACGCCAAGGGCATTCATCGCGGGGTCGGGTTTGCTCATGGTTCCACGGTTGGCCCATCACAGGGCGGCAGCTACACTTGGCTCCATTATGCCTGCTCCGTCGTGCAGGCCATGTTGCAGACACCCTCATCCATGCCAGGTATCTCCATGCCCAACGCTCGTCCCGTCGCCATCCTCGGTGGCGTCCGCATTCCGTTCTGCCGCCAGAACACCGCGTATTCGGATGTCGGCAACCTCGGCATGTCGGTCCGTACGCTGGGCGCGCTGGTCGAACGTTTCGGCCTGCATGGCCAGCAGCTGGGTGAAGTGGCGATGGGTGCGGTGATCAAGCACTCCAGCGACTGGAACCTGGGCCGCGAAGCCACGCTGTCTTCCGGCCTGTCGCCGTTGACCCCGGGCATCACCCTGCAGCGCGCCTGTGGCACCTCGCTGGACAGCATCATCACCGTCGCCAACAAGATCGCGCTGGGCCAGATCGAATCGGGCATCGGTGGCGGTTCGGACACCACCTCCGACGTGCCGATCGTCTACGGCAAGAAGCTGCGCGCGCGCCTGCTGGCTGCCAACCGTGCCAAGAGCACCGGCGACAAGATCCGCGCGCTCACCGCCGGCTTCAAGTTCTCCGAGCTCAAGCCCGAGTTCCCGGGCGTGGCCGAGCCGCGCACCGGCAAGAGCATGGGCGACCACTGCGAGGACATGGCCAAGGAGTGGAACATCTCGCGCGACTCGCAGGACGAGTGGGCGGTGTCGTCGCACAAGAAGCTGGCCGCAGCCTATGAGCGCGGCTTCTTCAACGACCTGATCGCACCGTTCCGTGGCGTCGAGCGTGACAACATCCTGCGCCCGGATACCTCGCTGGAAAAGCTGGCGACGCTGAAGCCGGCGTTCGACAAGGTGTCCGGCCGCGGCACGCTGACCGCCGCCAACTCCACCCCGCTCACCGATGGCGCCGCCGCCGTGCTGCTGGCCAGCGAAGAGTGGGCGCGTGCGCACGGCCATGAGCCTCAGGCGTATCTGCGCGATGCGCATGTCTCTGCGGTGGACTTCGTGCATGGCGAAGGCCTGCTGATGGCACCTACCGTGGCCGTGCCGGAGATGCTCAAGCGCAACGGCCTGACCCTGCAGGACTTCGACATCTACGAGATCCACGAAGCCTTCGCCGCGCAGGTGCTGTGCACCCTGCGCGCGTGGGAGAGCGAGGATTACTGCCGCAACCGCCTGGGCCTGGACGCGCCGATGGGCCGCATCGATCCGGACAAGATCAACCTGCTGGGCTCGTCGCTGGCTACCGGCCACCCGTTCGCGGCCACGGGCGCACGCGTGATCGCCACTGCCGCCAAGCAGCTGGCCGAGCGCGGCGGTGGCCGTGCGCTGGTGTCGATCTGCACCGCCGGCGGCATGGGCGTGGTGGCGATCGTCGAACGCTGATCGCTGCGACCGCGCGCCAACCAAGGTTGGCGACTACCGCGAATGCGCGCTGGATCTGCTGTGGTAGATGCCGACCTTGGTCGGCCATGCGATGTCATCGTTCGGAAGATGTCAGAGCGCCAACCAAGGTTGGCGACTACCGGGTTCCACAGATGAAAACGCCGCCCGATGGGCGGCGTTTTTTCTTGCTCCGGTGGGTGCCGACCGTTGGTCGGCACACCTCAGCCATGCTTACGGCAACCGCGGATTACCGAATTCGTCGCGCTCTTCGTTGGCGTCATACACCGGCGGCTGCACCGTAACCGGCTGCTCTTCCACAGTGGCACGCAGCGGCGCTTCGCTGCCGCGCACCAGTTCCACGCTGTCCTCGCCGCGCTGCAGGCGCAGCGCATTGGCCAGGCACTGCGCGGCCAGCGCGTGCTCGCCACGCTGCGCGAACAGTTCGCCCAGCGCTTCCCACGCCGGTGCACCCGCGCCTGCGGCGATGGCTTCGTGCAGGAACGCGTCGGCGGCATCCCACTGCTGCTGGGCCAGGGCCACGCGGCCCTGTGCCAGGCGCAGCGCGGCCGAGTCGTCATGCACGTTGCGCCAGCGCGCCAGATTGCTCTGGCGCGTGGCCAGGCGCTCGGCCGGAAGGCGACCATACAGCGTCACCAGTTCGTCGTCCCAGCGATGGTCCAGCGCCTGTTCCAGCGCCAGCAATGCAGGCTCATCCCAGTTCAGTGCCACCGCACGGCTGGCATAGGCACCCACCACGTCCGGGGTCGGTCGCAGTGCCTTCGGCGTGGCTTCCCATTGCGCGGCCAGCGCATTGACGTCGGCCGCTTCCAGCAGCGCCTGTGCGGCCAGGCGCGCTTCCAGCTCGCTGTTCGCGTCGGCCGGCAGCACCTTGCTCTGGCGCAACGCACCCAGCTGGCCATACGCCTCATGGGCGCGGCCGGCCTGTGCCAGCGCTTCGGTACGCAGCCACAGGCCACGCGGCGGCAGTGGCTGGATCGCCGCTACGTCCAGCGCGTTGATCGCATCCACCGGCAGATCGCGCGCCAGCAGCTGTTCTGCACGCAGCAGCGCCTGCAGGGTGGCATCGCTCTCACCCAGGCGCTGCAGCAGCGCCTCGCCAGCGGGGCCATCGGCACGTGCCTGTGCACTGCGCACGGCATTGGCCAGCGCCACCGCGCTTACTTCCGGATCCTTGGCGGCGCCGTCCAGCAGCTTCTCCGCACGCTGCCACTGGCCATGCTCATAGGCCTGCAGGCCGTCGATCAGGCGCACCCGGCCCTGCTTGCGGCGGTAGCGCCCCCAGGCACGGAACGGTGCGGCGATCAGGCTCCACAGCAGCCACAGCACCAGCACCGCGATCACCGACAGCAGCGCCACCTTCGGCAGGTTGCTGTGGTAGTCGTAGCCGCCGTAGCGCAGGGTCACTTCGCCGAAGCGGTTCAGGTCATCGGCGCCGAGCCATTGCGCGGCCACCACGCCGATGGCCACGGCCAGCAACAGCACGACCAGGGATTGCAGGGGTTTCATGCGGGATTACCTCCGGTCGGTCTGGGTGCGCAGTTGCTGCAGGGTGCTGCCAAGAATGCTGTTGCTGGCCTGCAGCGGAAGCTCGCGCAAGGCCTTCAGTTCAGCACGTTGCGCGCGCAGGGCCGGTGAATCCGGCCAGCGCCGCTGCGCCCAGTGCTCCACGCGTTCCAGTGCGGTATCGCGGCCGGTGCGGTCGCCGCGTTCGATCGCGGCGCGCGCCAGTGTCAGTTCCAGCTGCAGCGCGTCGTCGGCGTTGCGGCGTTCGGCGGCGGTCAGCGGGCCATTCTGGCGGCTCGGGGTGATGTCCACGAACGGTGCCAGCGTGGACTGCCACCACGGTCTGGCGGTGTTGGTCGCAGCGCTGCCGCTCACCTGCGAGGGCAGGCCCTGCAAGGCCTTGGCCAGCGCATCCAACCGCTGCAGCGATTGCACGCGCGGGCCGGTGCCCAGCGCATCCAGTGCATCGCGTTCCTGTACCAGTGCCTGGCGCAGGTTCAGGCCGTCGCTGTCGGGCAGATCGGCCAGCGCGGTGGCGGCCTGTGCATACAGGCGGCGCGCGCCTTCCACGTCATCGGCGTAATTCAAGCGCTGCGCCGCCTGGGTCAACAGCAGTTCGGCCTCATCGCGCTGTACCGCCTGACGGCCCTGGTTGGCGCTGTCGGCCAGCTTGGCCAGGTTCTCTTCCAGCAATGCGCTGCGCTGGGAAAGGCCCAGCATCTCGTCGCGCAGCACGCGGTTGGTGGCGGCCGCGTCCTGCAGGCGCTGGCTGCTCGCGCGCTGGTCACGGCGAAGTGCATCCAGCGTGGCCTCCAGGCCCTGCAGCTGCACGGCGGTGGTCTGTGCCTGCGCTGCCTGTTCGTTCTGCTGCTGTTGCCAGACGTACCAGCCGGCATAGCCGCCCACGCCAAGCACGACCACACCGGCCAGCGGCAGCAGCCAGCGCACGGGTCGACGGGGCGGGGAAACGGGCGGAGTGTCGTTCATCGGGCTTCCTTGTCGGCAACGTCGCCGGTCGGGGGCCGGCAGGCCGCGTTGTGCACAGCATCACTGTTGCCGACGACAGCGGCAAGCGTGACCCACGTCCCTGTTCAGGTCGCTGCCGGGACGGTGAGCGTGGCGTGTGCGGCCGCCACCAGCTGTGCGCTGGTGGGGCCGGCCGCGCGCACGACGTGCTGCAGGCCCAGTGCCCGGGCCTGTTCGCTGAGGCGATCACTGGCCACCACGGCGGTCGCGTGCACCTGCACGCGCTGCTGCAATGCCGGCGGAAGCTGCTGCCAGAAATGCTGCAGCGCCTCGCCACTGCTCACGGCCAGCACCCACGGCTGTGCTGAATGCGCCAATCGAGCCAGCGCACGGGGCGACAGGCGCAACAGGCGACGCTGGTAGACGTCGGCACGTTCGATCGTGGCGCCCGCCGCCTGCAACTGCGCGGCAATCAGGCCACGCCCGCCGGGCGCGGTCACCAGGCCGATGCGCAGGCCCTGTACGTCGGCCAGCACCGGCAGCGCCAGCAGGCCTTCGCTGTCCATCCGCTGCGGCGCGTGCACCTCGGTGATGCCGTGTGCCTGCAATGCGCGCGCAGTGCCTTCGCCCACGGTCAGCCACGGGCTGCGCTGCGCTTCGGCCAGCGGCAGCAGGGACGCGGCGGCGGCAACGGCGGCCGGGCTGGTGAACACCACCCGATCGCAGTTCAGCGCGCGTTGCAGCTGGCGCACCACAGGCGTGCCGTGCAGGCGCTGCAGGCGCCAGGGCGAAAGGGCCAGTACATCCCCGCCCAGCCCAGCAACGGCGCGGCGCAGCGCCGCGTTCTGGCCCTGCGGGCGCAGCGAGATCAGGGTCCAGCGCGCGCCGGAACGGGTGGCGCCAGTGGGTATCGTATGGTCGACCATTGCCTGCATTATGCGGGCCCTTCGTTGTCGTGGTCGCTGCTCCGATGTCCGTTGATGCCCTGACTTCCTCGTTGGCCGCCCTGCAGGACGTGCTGGACTGCATGCCGGCGGTGCGCGCCATGCAGATCCAGCTCGATGGTTATGCCGACGGCGTGCTGCGCATCACCGCGCCGCTGGCTGCCAACGTCAACGACAAGGGCAACGCCTTCGGCGGCAGCCTAGCCTCGGTGCTGACCCTGTCCGGCTGGGCGCTGGTCAGCCTGCGCCTGCGCCTGGCCGGCCATGATGCCGAGGTCTATGTGGCCGACAGCAACCTGCGCTACCTGGCGCCGGTCTATGAAGACCTGCACGCCCACGCCGAAGCAGCCGAAGCCACCGGCTGGGATGCCTTCCTGAACACCTTCCGCCAGCGCCGCAAGGCCCGCATCAGCATCATCGCCACCCAGCCCGGTGCCGATGGCAAGCCCGCCGCCGAATTCAGCGGTCGCTTCGTTGCCTTCGCCAAAGGGTAGGATGGCAGGCTGACGTTCCGGGGAAACCACTGATGCGCCGCCTGATCCAGTTCCTGATCTGTTCCCTGCTGCTGGCCAGCGCCGTGGCCTCGGCCGACGACCTCAGCCGCAAGCAGCGCAAGCTGCTGGAAGAGACCCAGATCGCCTACGGGGCGACCATCCGCTGGGGCAGCATGGACGATGCCATCGGCTACCTCGACCCCAAGCTGCGCAAGGAAAAGCCGCTCACCGAGTTCGAGCTCAACCGTTACGCGCAGCTGCGCGTGTCGTCCTACCGCGAGCGCAGCAGCGCCTCGCTGGACGGTGGCCTGGTCGAGCGCCGGGTCGAAATCGGGGTGATCAACCAGAACACCCAGGCCGAGCGCACCGTGGTCGTGGTCGAGCGCTGGCGCTGGGACCCGGAAGCCAAGCGCTGGTGGCAGACCGCCGGCCTGCCGGACCTGTGGAAGGGGCAGTGACGGGCCGCGTCCGGCTTGTGCGACAATCGGCGCCCGCTTAATCGACCCGTGACCTGAGTGAATTACGAAGAGTTGCTGGCCTTTGCAGGCCGAAACCCGATGCTGTCCGCGGCCCTGGTCGGCCTGACCGTGGCCATCATCGTCACCGAGATCCGCCGCCTGTTCCGGGGCTTCAAGGGCATCAAGCCCGCCGAACTGACCCAGCTGATGAACGCGGGCGGCACGGTGGTGGTCGACCTGTCGGCCAGCGGTGACTTCGAGAAGGGCCACATCGCCGGCAGCCGCAACGCCCAGGCCAGTGCCTTCGGCCCGGAAAACAAGCTGGTGGCCAACGCCAGGCAGTCGCCGGTGGTGCTGGTCTGCCGCAGCGGCAACGCCTCGGAAACCGCCGCCAAGGCGCTGAAGAAGGCCGGCTTCGAGAAGGTCTACGTGCTCGACGGCGGCATTCCCGCCTGGCAGCAGGCCGAACTGCCGCTGGTCAAGGGCCGCAACTGATTGTCGCAGGTGGCGGATCCGGCCTTGTATGGGCCTGATCCCGCCCCCATCGCAGTAGTTCGACCATCGTTTTCATTGCATTCACCTGGAGTTACTGGAAATGTCCGAAGAGATCACCAACGGCGCCGCTGCGCCGGTCGATGCCGCCACCGGCCCCGCTTTCACCGTCGAGAAGATCTACGTCAAGGACGTCTCCTTCGAGTCGCCGAACGCCCCGACCATCTTCAACGACCAGGTGCAGCCGGAGCTGCAGCTGAACCTGAACCAGCAGGTGCAGCGCCTGGGTGAGAACGCCTTCGAAGTCGTGCTCGCCGTGACCCTGACCTGCCAGGCCGGTGAGCGCACCGCCTACGTGGCCGAAGTGAAGCAGGCCGGCGTGTTCGGCCTGGTCGGCCTGGACCCGCAGTCGATCGACGTGCTGCTCGGCACCCAGTGCCCAAACATCCTGTTCCCGTACGTGCGCCAGCTGATCAGCGACCTGATCCAGGCCGGCGGCTTCCCGCCGTTCTTCCTGCAGCCGATCAACTTCGAAGGCCTGTACGCAGAAACCCTGCGGCAGCGCCAGGAGCAGGGCGACGCACCGTCGCTGGCTGACTCCGAGCCGGCTGGCAACGCCTGATTCCTGCCGCGACGTCACGGATGAGCACTACCGCTGACAAGATCGCCGTGCTGGGCGCCGGTTCCTGGGGAACCGCGCTGGCCAGCCTGCTCGCACGGCACGGTCACCCGACCGTGCTGTGGGGGCGCGACGCTGCCGTGGTCGAGGCCATCGACCAGCGCCACGAGAACCCGCGCTACCTGCCGGGCATCCCGCTGCCGGACAGCCTGCGTGCCACCACCGACCTGGCGTCGGCCGTGGAGGGCGCGGCCTGGATCCTGGTGGTGACCCCGTCGCATGCGTTCGGCGAGACCGTGCGTGCGCTGGCGCCGCTGCGTCCGGCCGGTGCCGGCGTGGCCTGGGCCACCAAGGGCTTCGAACCCGGTTCGGGCCGCTTCCTGCATGAAGTGGCGCGCGAAGTGCTGGGTGAGGACGTGCCGCTGGCCGTCGTCACCGGGCCGTCGTTCGCCAAGGAAGTGACCCAGGGCCTGCCGACCGCGATCACCGTGCACGGCGACGTGCCCGAGTTCGCGCAGACGGTGGCCGAGGCGATGCATGGCCCGGCGTTCCGCGCCTACACCGGCGACGACATGGTCGGTGCCGAGCTGGGCGGCGCAATGAAGAACGTGCTGGCCGTGGCCACCGGCGTGGCCGATGGCATGCAGCTGGGCCTCAACGCCCGTGCCGGCCTGATCACCCGTGGCCTCAACGAGATGCTGCGCCTGGCCGCGGCGATCGGCGCCAAGCCGGAAACGCTGATGGGCCTGGCCGGCCTCGGCGACCTGGTGCTGACCTGCACCGGCGACCTGTCGCGCAACCGCCGCCTGGGCCTGGCCCTGGGCCGTGGCCAGACGCTGCAGGATGCCGTGCGCGAAATCGGCCAGGTGGTCGAGTCGGTGCAGACCGCCGACGAAGTGATGCGACAGGCGCGCCGCCATGGCATCGACCTGCCGATCTCCGACCGCGTGCGTGCCGTGCTGCACGGCGAGCAGACACCTGAAGAAGGTCTGCGCGCATTGCTGGCGCGGGAGCAGAAACCGGAATATCCGGACACGCTGTTCAAGTGAATCGAAAAACCCCGGCCACGTGCCGGGGTTTTTTTGTGCGCGACCCATCCACGCATGGCGTGGATCTACTGCCGAACCCGCTTCTGGTAGCTGCCAACCTTGGTTGGCGCCCGGCGGCAGCAATCACCGCGACCGTGGCGGCGCGCTGGTGTTGTCCATGTCCGAGAAGATCAACCACGGCCCATCGTCCGCGCGCTTCAGCGTCAGCGTGAACTTGCCGGTGTCTCCTACGTTGTTGCCGTAGGTGTAGGCACCGATGATGTAGCCGACGTTCCCCTCCACCGAGTACGCCAGGGCACGCAGCCGCAGCGGGCTGCCACCCTGTCCGGCATACGCGCGTTCAATCGCATCGCGTCCGCGCACGGGGGCTGGTTGCTCTGCAGGATGAAAGCGTCCTCGGCGAACAACCCGGCCAGCGCCTTGGCGTCACCCGCACGCCACGCCTGCTCGTAGTCGCGCAGTACGCGATCCAGCGGCGCGGGCAAGGCTGCATCGGGAAGCGGCTGTGCGGGCTTCGCGCCTTCTGCATCGTGGGCGATGGCCGGCGATGCCAGCAGCAGGGCACTGCAGAAGATCATGGCGAGTCGTGCACGGCGCATGCGTCCGCCTCCAGGCGATGACGGGAAGGTGCGAACGCATCCTAGCGCGCTGCTGGTTAGAATCGCGCAGGCGCCCGCATGGTTGCATGCACCGCAGATCAGACAAGGACACGGAATGAAGATTCGAATCACAGGGATGGCACTGACGGTCGCACTGCTGGCCGCCTGCGGGCAGGCACCGGCACCCGATGCAGCACCGGCCGCACCGGCACCGACCACCGAAGCACCGGCGGCCACGGCGACGGTGGTCGAAAAGGAACCGTCCATCGAAGACGGCGTGGACCCCGCGGTGTGGGACAACGAAGGCGAACCGGAAGACCCGAGCGCCGGCGGCGAACTGACCTGCGCGGACAATCCGCTGGCGACCCATTTCTTCACCCTTGTGGGCGGCAACACCGTGGATGACTGCGGCCGCAAGGACCCGAAGGTGCTGGCCGCGTTCAACGCCCTGATGAAGAACACGGCGGCGGCCGAATCCGCCGACAAAGAGATTCCGTCGCTGCGCGAACGCCTGTTGAGCGGGCCCAGCGGGCCTGGCGAACTGGTGGTGCTGCAGGGCGAGCCGTGGTGGTTCTACACCGCCTGCCAGGCCCACGACTGCCCCGGCACCGCGTTGGCGATGCTGTATTCGCCCGATCAGTCGAAGATGGTCGGCCGACTTACCGCGCGCTGTCGTGTGTGGTGGCTGGGCGAACCGACGGCGGAACAACGTAAGCAGATCGAACAGCGCCAGCCACTGCAGGATGCCGCCTTGAAGGAAGACAGCGCGCTCTGCGAGTGATGTGGTGCCGGCGTCACCCGTCCGGCCGCATGCGTGCGTTGGCCTGTGCGTTCATGGCCAGGCACGCCATGATCAGCCCTTCCATCACCCGGTCGCCCACGTACTCGGCCTCCGTGCCGTTCTGGCGCACGCGTTCGGCCGCCAGCAGCAGTTGCAGCGTCACGCGCTGGCTTGCCAGTGCGCAGTCCGCATCGGCCAGCGCCATGCAGCGTCCCGGCATCTGGTGACGCTCCGGCCAGGGCTGGCCGTCGGCGGCCGCGCCTTTGCCTATGCGATGAAGCGTGGCGATGAAGGCATTCGGATCGGCCGCAGGCGTTCTGACGGCTCACCGGGTTTGGCGGGTGAGTGATGCGGATGCAGGCGAGGGAAGTCCGGAGTGGTCATGGCAGTGCTCCGTGCAGGACAGACGGTAGCCGCCACGCAAAGGTGGCGGGCGGAGACGTGGCTCGAAAACCGGGAGATCACGAACAAGACCGGCAGGCGCAAGGCCTCCACGCTCCGCCCGCCATAGCCGGCAGACGGAATGCCAGCCGGCGCCACGCGGGATGACGCCGGCTGGCAAGCGCAAACAACGTTCGTGATCTAACGGGTTTTCGAGGCCCGGCCACCCATTTTCCGGTGGCCCGCCATCTGTACGCGGGTCGCTGCGCAGTGCCAATCAGAACAGTTGCATTCCACGCTGAAACAAAGACGCTTTCGGCATTTTGGCACGCTGTTAAGCTGCCGCAGATGTAGGCGGCGCAACGGCCGTAGCGGCATGGGGAATATGCGACATGGGTCGAAGTTGATGACGTGGCGTACAGGTGCCGCACCAAGCCGATGACGACAGAGCAGGGCCGAGAACGGCGTCAAACAACGACAGTGTCAGACCGCCGTCCAGTCGATGACGAGAGGCGAGGAGACCTTCCCCGAATCGACATCCGAGCAGTCGGAGTGGTCTCCCAGGAACAGGAATCGATTGCCGCCCGTCACTTCAAAGAGGCGGCTTCCAGTTTCGGCGTACTCGGCCGGTGGCAGGATGGATGAAACCTGCATGGAGCTGAGTCCCGCGGTCTGCATCAGCCTGGCAGCATCCTCGGGCGAGATCAGCTGAGGATCGCTTGGCGTGCCGTAGGCCCAGCCGCAGTAGCCATTGTGGACATAGTAGTGCGACATGTTTCACCGTGAGCCTGGGCGGGGAGCCGAGGCAACACACTAGCGCGATCTATTTGCTCGCGCGCCGTGCACCTTTCTCGTCTTCGTCCTTTGCATCCCCACGGCTCTGCGCGAACTCCGGGAACGTCTTCGCGATCGAATCCTTGTCCGGCAGGATGTAGAACACGCCGCCCTTCTCGAACGTGGATTGCACGATCTGCTCGTAGAACGCAGGCGAGACGTTGATGCAACCGTGGGTGACGCGGTTGTCGTCCGGCGTCGGCGTCGCCAGTCGCTCGGCGCGCTTTTCCTTCGGGCTGCCCGGAGGCAGCGGATGCATCGACACGGCGGAATCGTAGTCCACCCACAGCACGCGCCCGGCATCGTCGGAAGGGCCGTAACCACCGATGAAGCGGCCCGCTGGCGTGGTGCGGTCGTGGCCGGGAATCGCGCTGAGTGCGAGCTTGGCGACGCCGGGTGCGGAGTGATCGCCGATGGCCGAACCGAACAGCGCCGGTGCTGCACCGCGCAGCTTGCCGTCGCCGCTGAAGACCAGAACCTGGGCGGCCGCCTTGTCCATGATCGCGAACGGATAGCCCTGGTTGTCCTTGCTGGCGACGACCCAGCCAGCCAGCTCGATCACCGTCTCGGACACGCTCTGGTCGGGCGGAAGTTCATCAACGGCGGCCACCGGTGGTGCAGGTGCGTCCTTGTCCCTGGCGTTGGCTACGCCGCTGCACGCAACGACCAGTGCCATGGCCAGTGCGGCATGGAGGGCGCGGCGTGCAGGGGAGGAGGAAGTACGAATGGGACGGCTCCTTGCAATGCAATCGTGGGTGGAAGGATGCCAGTGGCCGGCGAAGGCCACTGGGTCCCGATACACCCGATACAGAAGTGGATCAATTCAAACGGTGAGGGAGCGATTACCCGCGCGGCTTGCGGCCGGCAGGTGCCCTTTCAAGCTGCTGCACGCGACCTTCGATCTGGTCCAGACGCTGGTTGGCCTGCTGTGCCGACTGGTTGGCGGACTCCGCGCTCTGCGCAGCACCCTGCACCTTGACGTCGAGCTGATCGAGACGCGAGTTGATGGTTGCAAACTCGTTCTTGTAAGAGGCGCAGGCGCCAAGGCTCACGGTAGCGATGAGCGCTACAGCAAGTGCGCGGGCCGTCTTCATGTGTTGCGGGTTCAGGTTCATTGCACTCCCTCCTTCGTCTGGGGAAGCTGGAATATAGCGGCGTTTGTTCCCGCTGCTACCAAGCGCTTTCAGCTGGAATTTGAATACGTGGATGCACTGTGAAGCCCGCTTCTGACCCTGCATTAACAAGCGGGATCAGGCGAGCTGATCTGCGTCGGCGGAGCGCCTTGCGCCTGTTCAAGATCGCCAATTCATCAGTATGAAGCCGCTGTCACGGCAACTGCTTTTCGACGCCATTTACAGCGGTGCAGGCAGGCTTCCATCCACTCGCCTCGAACACGCTCGCGGCGGTGTCGGGGCGCACATCCAGCAGCGTGGCGATGGCCCTGGTCCTGTCTGGCGCGCGGGAAACATAGTCGCGGGCGATGCGGTAGCCGACCCAGTATCCGAGATCTCCGCGTCGTGCTTCATCGCCGGGGCCGTTGTACAGCCACTCCGAAAGATCGGTGCCTGCACTGTCCTGTACGAACGCGCGCTCCAGCGCACATTCGCGGCCTTGCGTCCAACGATGCAGATGCGCGTTGGCCGGTTGCCCCGAGATCAGTTCGCCCACGTACTCGGCGCCGCCTTCAAGCAACGTCTGATAGAGCAGGGTGGGCTGCATGACATCGACGCTCGCACCGGGCTGTTGCACGTGCACGTACTCATGGGCGATCAGGTGCACGAAACGATCGCCGACATCGGGCTGCATCCAGTCGGCGTTGCACAGTGCTTCCAGTCCGATCACCACACCATCCTTGGTGGTGACGCCGCCGCTGTTGCCCCGCCCGACCAGTACGGTGACCGGAGGAAAACGTGCGGAGGGGAGCAGCGTGCCCAACCGATCGAGTGCGTCGGCAACCCGCGCGCGGATCGCCGGCAATGCCGCTGCACAGGTCCGCGCCCTGGCGAACAATGCCGGCTTGTCCTGGATGGTCCTGGCCAAACGCTCCATTGAACCGATGCGGCTATCGGTGAAGCTGCGCAATGCATCCGTGCCGGTGTCCAGATAGCCGCGCTGCAGATCTTCGGCACTCGGTTTTCCTCCACTGGCATCCAGCACGCTGAAGAATCGCGTGACATCGTCTGTCTGAACCACGATGCGCGCAGAAGGTTGGGCGCGCTCGGCGGCGCTGGCTGGCAGCTGCATCATCGGCAGGACGACCAGCAGCAGCACCCGCACTGCGCGGCGCGCATGGGGCGGAAACAGCAGTGACGCGGCGAACGCGTGCGGCATGTGGAGTTCCCTGAACGCCAGCCTTATTTATACACCAGTCAGTTCAATATTCAGGGTTGATTAGACCCCCTAACGGATAATTCACACCTGTCGACCGCCTCCTCTCTCTCCCCCTCCCGGGAGGCGGCCGACGAAACCAAAATAATTAAAGGTGTGTCCCGATAAACAAGAATTCGCTGCTCGCCCTGGGTCTTCTGGCTGCTCTGCCGTTCGCTGCATCGGCAACCGACGGCCTGTCGTACAACTACGTTGAAGGCGGCTACGTGAACACCGATGCCAAGGGCGGCGACGCCGATGGCTGGAAGGTGAAGGGTTCCGTGGCGGTGCACCCGAACTTCCACATCTTCGGCGACTACAGCGCGCAGGAGACCGACAAGTTCAAGAATGACGTCGACCAGTGGCGCATCGGTGCCGGCTACAACTACGGCATCGCACCGAACACCGACCTGGTGGCCCGCGTCGCGTACCAGAAGTTCGACATGAAGCACGGCCTCGACTTCAACGGCTACTCGACCGAAGTCGGCGTGCGCACCGCGTTCAACCCGTACGTGGAAGGCTACGTGATGGCCGGCTACGAGGACTACACCAAGAAGCACGGCATCAACCCGGACGGCGAGTTCTACGGCCGCGTCGGCGCCACCGCCAAGTTCAACCAGAACTGGGGCCTGAGTGGCGAAGTGAAGCTGGCCAAGGCCGGCGACCGCGAGTGGTTCGTGGGCCCGCGCTTCACCTGGTAACAAACGCCTGTCGTTAGTGCGTGTTGTGCTGGCGTGTGACTCTCTCTCTCTCTCCCACACGCCAACCGAAGCCCGGCCTCGCGCCGGGCTTCACTTTTATGGGCCGCGTGGCGCGACAATGCGGCATGCGCGACCCTTCCTCTCTCGCAGGTACCGGCACGGCCTACCAGGAGCATCTGGCACCTGCCCCGCTGCGTGGCCGCTTCGGCCAGCTGTGGCAGAGCCAGCTTCCTGACGATGCTGATGGGCACATCACCGTGCTGCCCGATGGCTGCGTGGATATCCTCTGGCGCGACGGTGCGCTGTTCGTCGTCGGCCCTGACCGGGTAGCCGCACATCCGATGCTGGCACCGGGCGCGCAGGTGCTGGGTGCGCGCTTCCGGCCAGGGCAGGCGCTGGCCGCGCTGGGCCTGCCGTTGGCCGAGATCATCGGCCAGGCGGTGCCGTTGGCTGATCTCAAGGGTCGATGGGCGGTAGAGGCCGCGGCTTCCATCGGCGACACCGCGCCTGCGCAGCGCCTGCAGCGGATGGCGCACTGCCTGCAGTCGCACCTCGGGGGCGCGGCGCCCGACAGCCGGTCACAGCGGGCGCACGTCCTGTTCCAGGCGCTTGCCAGCGGGCATGCCACGCTGGATGAGCTCGCGGCACGTCTGAGCCTGAGCCCGCGCAGCCTGCGGCGCTTCAGCCAGTCGCAGTTCGGCTACGGGGCCAAGACGCTGGAGCGGATCCTGCGCTTGCAACGCTTCCTGCGGCACAGCCGCGCGCTGCCGCAGCACTCGTTGGCAATGCTGGCCGCCGATGCCGGCTATGCCGACCAGGCCCATCTCAGCCGTGAGGCGCGAGAGCTTGCCAGCATGACCGCACGGCAGCTCCGCGTGGAATGGGGGCGATGATGGCCGTTTCGTTCAAGACCGGCGTGCCGCGCTGACCGAAGCTGGGGTTCCAACCACGGAGCCACCCCATGAGCCATGCCGCTACCCACGATGCCGAACGCTGCATCGACAACATCGAATTCAACGTCGCCGACATCGCCCGCAGCAAACGCTTCTACGGCGAGGTGTTTGGCTGGAACTTCACCGACTATGGCCCGGCCTACACCGAGTTCGACGATGGCCGCCTGAAAGGTGGCTTCGTGGCCGACGCACCGGTGCGCGCGCACGGCGGTCCGCTGGTGATCCTGTACTGCGCGGACCTGGCTGGTGCACAGCAGCGCGTGGTTGCCGCCGGTGGCGAGGTGGTGCAGGCGGTGTTCACCTTCCCCGGTGGCCGCCGCTTCCATTTCCGCGATCTGGATGGCTATGAGCTGGCGGTCTGGAGTGACGTGGACTGAGGTCTTCCGACCTTTATCGGTGGACGGAACGAGAACCGCTCCGTCCCCGGTCAGGCGGTTCCGCTATGATCGCCGGCACATCGCCGTCGGCGATGCACCCGTCTGAAGCCAGCAGGAACTGCCGTGAATTCCCAGCCCGCACCGATCACCGCCCTCAATCACACGCTCGACAACGAGCCGCAGCAGATCACTGCGCCGCTCACCCATTCGGCGGCGTTCCTGGTGCTGAAGGTGAAGGATGACGAGGCGTCGATCGCCAAGGCGCGCGAGGTGCTGGCCAGCACCGATGATCTGATCAAGAACACCGCCATCCGTGAGATCGAGCGCACTTTCACCTGCAACGTGGCCATCGGCCACCGCGTGTGGCAGCCGCTGGTGGGCACCACGCCGCCGCGTGAGCTGCAGCCGTTCCGCGAGATCAAGGGCGCGACCCACACGGCCGTGTCCACACCGGGTGACCTGCTGTACCACATCCGTGCGCGCACCATGGACCTGATCGTGGCGTTCGAGCGCAACCTGCTGATGGCGTTCGGCGATGCGGTGGAAACGGTCGATGACGTGGCCGGCTTCCGCTATTTCGATGGCCGCGACCTGCTCGATTTCGTCGACGGCACCGCCAACCCGGAAGGGCTGTCGCTGCCGGAAGCCACCATCGTGGGCGAGGAAGACCCGGAGCATGCCGGTGGCAGCTACGTGGTGGTGCAGAAGTACCTGCACAATCTTGATGCCTGGCGCGCTCAGAAGACCGAGGCGCAGGAAGCGATCATCGGCCGCACCAAGCACGACAACATCGAGCTGGATGATGCGCCGGCCGATGCGCAGAAATCGCACAAGACGCTGTGCACCATCGAGGATGCCGACGGCGAGCACGAGATCCTGCGCGACAACATGCCGTTCGCCAACCCGGGCCGTGGCGAGTACGGCACCTACTTCATCGGCTACACGCGCCGCCTGTGGGTGATCGAGACGATGCTCGAGCGCATGTTCATCGGCAATCCCGCGCCGCTGCATGACCGCATCCTCGATTTCTCCACCGCCACCACCGGCGTGACCTTCTTCGCGCCCTCGCGCAAGGTGCTGGCCGACCTGGCCGAGTGATCGCGCCCGGCCTGGCCCCTCCCCGCCGCCATCTGCCTGTCATCTATGGCGCCGACCATGGCGCGCTGGATGGGAGTGCAGGAGGCAGGCGATGGTCATGGCAGGGAACAGGACCGGCATGCGCCGCTGGTGGCGGCCACTGGCCGCGTTGTTCGGTGCGTTGGCACTGGGGAGTGCCAGCGTTTCCGCGCAGGAAGCTCCTGCGCACTGGATGGCCTACGCCGCCGCCGTGGGGGGGCAGCTGCAGCAGCGCCTGCAGCAGGAGCAGGACCCGCAGGCGCAGCGCGTGCTGGAATGGCTGCAGGCACATCCGGATGCACCGACGCCGCTGCCGGTGAGCGTGTGGATCGCGGCGGATGGCCGCATCTCGAAACTGGAATTCGACAGCCTGGGCGATGCCCAGATCGACGCCGATCTGCGTGCGACGCTGCAGGCCTCGCCGTTGCAGGCGGCACCGCCGGCCGACATGCGCCAGCCGATGCGATTGGGCCTGGTACTGGAGCCGAAGTAGACCCACGCCATGCGTGGATGTGTCTGGTAGATGCCGACCCTGGTCGTCAGGCGCGCGCCAACCAAGGTTGGCGACTACCGTAGCCCTCAGCCACGCATGGCGTGGCTCTACTGTGGATGGCCAGCGCACAGCCCGGCCATCCGCATCAACGCACGGGTGCACCCCGCGGCTCGCGCGCGGCTGCGCTCCATGCGCGCAGGCCGAACACGGCCAGGCCGAGGAAGAATACGTACAGCGCGGCGGTCACGTGCAGCGACTTGAACAGGTACGCACCCACGTACACCACGTCCACTGCGATCCACACCCACCAGCAGGCCACGTGGCGACGTGCCTGCCACCATTGCCCGACCAGGCTCAGACCGGTCAGCATCGCATCCAACCACGGCAGGGCAGCGTCGGTGAAGCTGTGCATGGCCGCGCCCAGCGCCACGCCACCGCACACGCCGATGGCCAGATCGCGCAGCAGCTTGCCGCGCGCCAATGGCACGATGCGGATGCTGCCCTCATCGGCGGCATGCTGCCGCCAGTTGATCCAGCCATAGACCAGGAAGCCGCCGAAGATCACCTGCAACAGCGTGTCCGAGTACAGCTTGGCCTCGGCGAACACCAGCCCGTACAGCGTCACCGACAGCAGGCCCACTGGCCATGCAGACAACCGGCGCCGGGCCATCAGCCAGACGCCGAGGATGCTGCACAGCGCGGCGGTCCACTCGAGCATCACGCCGCTCACAGCGCGAACGTCACCGACAGGCGGGCCTGTCGCGGTGCGCCGGGGAACAGGTAGTAATCACCGCCGCTGCTGCCGGTGTCGCGCCAGTAGAAGCGGTTGAACAGGTTGTCCACCGACAGGTTCCAGGTCACCGCGCGTTCGTGCAGGCGATGCTGGAAGCGCAGGCCGGCATCGAACACCGAGTAGTCCGGTGCGCGCACGCCACCGTCGGCGCGTGCCACATTGGCACTGGCATAGCGCCAGCCGCCGGTCACGTCCAGGCCCTGCACGAACGGCAGCGCGTAGGCCACATGCACGCTGGCGCGCACCTTCGGCACGTTCACCAGCTGATGGCCTTCATAGGCCGGGGTGCCGGTGTCGCGCGCGCGCGCCTGCAGCACGCTGGCGCTGGCCACGATCTGCAGCGCGTCGGTCAGCTGCCCGTTGGCGGTCAGCTCCAGGCCGGTGTGGGTCTGCGTGCCTTCCTCGACGAAGGTGTAGCCGACGTCGCTGCTGTCCGGCTTGGCGTACTGGTACGGCTGCGAGATGCGGAACACGGCCGCACCCAGCGTCAGCGCCTCCACCGGCACGTACTTCACGCCCACTTCCAGCTGCCGCGATTGCACCGACGGCAGGAAGGTGTCGGCGTTGCTGGTCCAGAACGGCGCTTCCTGGCCCAACGAGATGCCGAGCACATAGCTGGCATAGGCGTTGAGCTGGTCGGTGGCCTTCCACACCAGCGCGGTCTGCGGCAGGAAGCGCGACAGGCGGCTGTGCCGCTGCGGGATGCCGCGCTTGTCGTAGGCGCGCTCGTCCAGGCGCACGAAGCGGCCACCGGCCAGCCACTGCCAGTCATCGCCGAAGCTCATCCGGTCCAGCGCGAAGAACGCGGTCTGGCGGCTGTCCAGGCGCCGAGCGGACGGCCCCGGCATCTTCGGCGACGGCTCGAATACCGGCACCTGCGCGTCGTGGATGTTGCTGGTGCCGACGTACTCGTTGACGCTCGGGCGCTTGTCCACGGTACGGCGGAAGTAGTCGGCACCAACGGTCAGCTGGTGGCCGACGCTGCCGGTCTCGAAGCGGCCGCGCAGCTCCGCACGGGCCTGCTGGTTGCGGCGGGTATCGTCCGGGCTGCGGTAGTCGTAGACATCGTAGTCGCCGTTGGGCGCGAAGTAGTTGCCCGGTACGCTGCCATCGGCGCACTGCACGGCGTAGTAGCAGCCATAGGCGAAGGCGACGTTGTCATCGATCACCGAGCGGCTGTGGCCGACCGAGACACGCGACTGCCAGGCGTCATTGAATTCGTAGGTGTGCAGGGCGGTGATATTGGTGCTGGCGATATCCACCGGGCGCTGCCACGGCTGGTAGCCCAGCAGGTGTTCGCGGTCGACGCCGCGCGGCAGTTCGCGTGCGCCCAGCAGCTGGTAGCCGGACACCGAACGCTGCGAGCTGGTCTGGTAGTTGGCATCCACTTCCAGCTTGCCGCGCTCGCCGATCAGCCAGTCGGCGGCCAGCGAGTAGAAGTTGCGGCGGCCATCGGCGTGCTCGACGTAGGAATTGCTGGAATCCCATGCGGCATTCAGGCGCAGGCCGAAGCGCGGGGTGATCCAGTGGCCGACATCGACGGCGACGTAGCGCGAGCCTTCCGAATCGGTGCCGAGCGTGGCGGTGCGCACTTCCGCCGGGCGCTTGCCGATGTAGTTGATGATCCCGCCCGGCGCCATCACGCCTGCCGCCAGGCCGGCTTCACCCTTGAGGATCTCCACCGACTGCACGTTCTCCAGCGCCAGGCGTTGCTCGCCGGCGATGGACAGCCCGTTGAAGCGGTAGCCGGTGGCGGCGTCCAGCGCGAAGCCGCGGATGGCGATGTTCTGGTAGTAGCCCACCGGTGCATAGGCATCCCCCAGCGAGGCATCGTTGCTGGCCAGCTCGGACAGCGAACGCACCTGGCGGCGGTCGAGGTAATCGCGCTCGAGCACGTTCACCGAGGCCGGCGTGTCCTTCCAGCTTCCACCACCGAAGGCGTTCACGCGAGAGGTATCGGCCTTCGGTTTGCCAGCCTCCACGCGCACCGCCGCCAGTTCGGTCGGCGAACGATCGGCGCCGGTGGCAGCCGCATCGGGAGCAGCGTCAGCCTCGCTGGCATGCAGCGGCAGCGCGGCGCAGAGGGCGAGGGAGAGCAGGGTGGGGCGCAGGCAGCGGTTCATTCGGTTCGTCTTCGGACAACAAGGGAGACGAAGCGACGGCGCGCAGGTGCACCGGCCCATGACGGGGGTGTGGCTGCGGCTCAAAGCTCCCTACGCCGGTGCAAACCGGATCAGGTTCCAAGGGACTCTCTCAGCCTGGCAGATCCAGGCACCCCCGCTTCAGGTGACCATTTCACTACAAATGGTACGGATTTGCGAGCCGGTGCCCTTCAGGCGGCGGGGCGGTGCGGCGTCAGATCCCTTTCCGAAGGAAGGGGATCTGACCCCGACGGTGTACCAACCGGGTCACGCCGCCGCGTGCAGGGCCTGCAGTAGCGCCTGCCCTGGCCCGGTGCGGAACCATGCCGGGTGCCCCAGCATGAAGGGCTGCCAGGCCACGTCGGCATTCGCGGTCGAGCCGGTGATGCCTTCGAAGTACTCCACTTCGGACAGTGCGAAGTCGAAATGCACCATCGGCAGCAGGTCGGCCAGCAGATGCACGCGTGCTGCCGACAAGGGCAGCACCTCACGGTAGCCGTCGAGCAACGCCAGTGCAATGTCGATGCGCACCGCCTCCATCCCGCGCTCCAGTTCCAGCCACGCCACTGCGTTGCGCTCGATCGCGGTGGCGAGGTCGAACAAGGCGCTGGTGGGTGAAGCCAGGCCGAAATCCAGCACGGTGCTGACCTGCCCGTCGCGCCACAGCAGGTTGGAAACATGCCAATCGTTGTGCGCCCACAGCCGTGGCTCGTCGCGCAGGCGCTCGGCGAGCCCGGCGTGCCACGGCAGCACGTCGCGCTGCAGCTGCGCTTCCCATGGAATGCGCGCGAGATAGCGGGCCAGCCCGGGGCGCGCGTGCAGCTCCGCCTTGATCGCTGCGATCGGATCGTCGGCACGGATCAGATCATCGCGCGCGACCAGCAGATGGGTGCTGCGCTGGGGCGCGTGGTAGCTGGCGGCGGCACGGTGCAGCTGGGCCAGCATGCGGCCCGCCTCGCGGGCCTCTGCGACATCGGTCAGCAACGACCACGACACCGCGTCGCGGTACAGGTCTTCGCCCACGCCGACATCGTGCAGTTCAAACGTCCATTCGCCGTGTTCGATCGCGGTGCGGCCATCGGTGGCCGGCAGCACCTGCACCACCGGAACGCCGGCGGCGGCGAGATGGGCGATGAAATGGTGTTCTTCTTCCAGGCAGGCCGCGCTGCGCACACTGTGGTGGTGGCGCTTGATGAACACCTCGCCGCGCGTGCCGTCGACAATGGCGGCGGCCGACAGCGGCCGCGGGCTGTGCCAGCGCGGTTGGCTGTGCCCGCCCAGCTGCGGGAAACGCGCACTCAGCCACGCAATGTCCGCCGCGCTGATCGGCGGCCAGTCGGCGGCGACCTCATCGTTGTTGAGGCCCTGCACGCGGTGGGAGGAAGACGTCATGCCGCAGTCCGATCGGGAAAGTCACATCCAAGGCTGCGCATTCAACGCCATGCGCGTGGCCAACGCAAACGGGCGGGTCATCGACCCGCCCGTCTCCGCGTCATCGGTGTGTCGGCGCTGCTTACCAGCCGCGATGGCGGCCGCGGTCGTTGTAGTAGCGGTTGTCGTAGTAGCGCTCACGCTGCCAGCGGCGGTCATCGCCACGGTCGTAATAGCCGCTGCGGTAGTAGCCACGGTCGTAACGGCGATCGTAGCGATTGTCGTAGTAGCGGTTGTCGTAATAGCGACGGTCGCGGCGGTCGGACGTGGTCAGGTTGCCGATCGCGCCGCCGGCCACGGCACCGCCGACGGTGGCCGCAGGGTCGCCGTTGGAGAGCAGGTTGCCGGCCACGCCACCGACCACGGCGCCGACCAGGGTGCGCTTGTCCTTCCTCGACATCGCGCTGGCATCGCTGACCACGGCGACACCGGCCACCAGTGCCAGGGCCATCGCCAGACCACGGAAGCTGAGTGCGGAAGTACTGAGCATGTTCGTTCTCCTGTGAGGTGCATGCCACGCTGGGCAGGGAGGGCGCGGGGCGCCCCGGCTGCCGTGGTGTCCACGCTGGCGTTCCAACATTGCCGGAACATTGCCTGGCCTACCGGGCGGCTTGCGCATTCATCTAGCGGCAGGCGGCATGAAGCAAGGCTGAAAGCGGCCTTGGCCGCTCAGCTGGCAGAAAGGGAAAGGGCCGCGCATGGCGCGGCCCCTCCCGGTCTGCAAGGCGCTGCGGGCTCAGATGCCCATGGCCTTCTGTGCCTGGCGGGTCTGTTCCTGCTGCGCGTCCTGCTGCTGGTGCAGCACGTTCGGCGCGCCGTGCACCGCGCCGCTGCTGAGCGCCATGCTCTGTTCGCTGGCGGTGCGGGTTTCCACCGCAACGCGGCTGGCCGCCGGGTCACCGATCGTGCCCTGCACGGCGAACAGGCGCTCACCGTTCGGGCTGGGCACCACCGCGTCGATGCGCTGCAGGCCGGCGGCATGCGCCTCCCTGGTCAACGCCGCTGCGGCGCTTTCCAGCGCGTGGCGGTCCTTGAAGGTGCCCGCCGGCATCCGCTCCAGGCCTTCGGTGGCCTGCAGGTACATCGGATTGCGCGGGTGTCGCTCGTCGTTCAGCAGCGGGCGCTCGCGGGCCTCCTTGATCGCATCCAGCGTCTTCGCACCGACGATGCCGTCGGCGACCAGCCCGTTGTCCTTCTGCAGCTGGCGCACCGCCGCTTCGGTATTGCGGCCGAAGCGGCCGTCCTCGACCAGCGGCTTGCCGTCGGCCCCGGCATAGCCGAGGT
The DNA here is from genome assembly GCF_056480025.1 of Stenotrophomonas sp. 109824_Sma. NCBI lineage: Bacteria > Pseudomonadati > Pseudomonadota > Gammaproteobacteria > Lysobacterales > Lysobacteraceae > Stenotrophomonas > Stenotrophomonas sp. 109824_Sma. The sequence goes on from NZ_CM151078.1 coordinate 173,132, forward strand.
GGCCCAGCTGCTCCTGCACCTTGCGTACGCCCTCGCTGTGCGCGCCCGGCTTGTACAGCTCGGCGTGCGGGGTGGCGGCGGCCTTGTGCTCGGCGGCAGGCTTACCCTGGGTCTGCTCGTGCGATTGGGTGCGGTTCTCCAGCAGGTCGCGCGCCTTGGACAACGGGTCCGACGCGAACAGCTTCCAGTTCGGGTGGTCCTTCACCTGCTTGAGGTAGTCCTCCACCGGCATGGTGTGCACGCCCTTGCTGCCGGTGGACTGGCTGATCAGCAGTTTGTCGGTGTTCGGGTCGCGCACCACCATCACGATGTGGTCGATGCCATTCCAGTGCTCGTGGCGGGTCCTGGCCGTATCCAGGCCGATGACCATGCCTTCCTTCAGCGCACCGGGCTTGAGGATGGCGTCGCGCTCGAGCAGTACGCCGGACTGTTCGACGGCCTTGTGCACGATGCCGCCGGAACCGAGGTTGCCCAGGTCGATGCGGTCGGCCTTGCTGAAGACAGCGTGCCCGGCCTTCTGGTTGATCTCGTCCATGGTCCGGTTCTGCAGGGTGCCGACCCAGCCGGAGCAATCGATGTAGCCCTGGTCCACGTTCTTGCCGGTCTTGCCCGGCACGTACAGTGCGTGGCCCGGGATGTTGATGGCGTACTTCACATCGTCGTACTTCACGCCGGCGTCGTAGGCGGCGTGCAGTTCGATGCCCGGCTTCGGCGTGGCGGCAGCCGTTGCGGTCGCCGCCAGCGTGGCTGCAGCAGCGCCCACTGCAGCGGTCTGCGCTGGGGTGGCCGGAGCCTGGGTCTGGGTCTGGGTCTGGCCCGGTGCCACCGCCTGCGGTTCGATGTGCTTTTCCGGGATGCTGATCGCCGCGTACTTGTGGATGTAGTAGCTGGAGAAGGTCCGCGCCAGGTCGCCGTCGTTCATGCCACGCATCTCGGCCAGGGTGTGGCCGGTCAGGGCCTTGGCATCGGAGCCGATCTGGTTGAGCACGTTGCGGCGCATGTTGATCTCTTCGCCATGGCCGTTGCGGACCACGCCGAAGGTGCCGGTGGCGATCGCGGTCTGCACCGAGCCGTAGCCGGCGCTGCCCTGCTGGTGGGCCAGGTACAGGTCCAGGCCGGTCGGCGTGTCGCCGCCGGACAGGTACGGGTGCCCGGTGCGCTCATTGCGGCGCGCCATCGAGCCCAGGTTGTCCTGGTACATCTGCGCGGCGGCTTCGGTGTTGCGGGTCGGGTCGAACTCATGGCCGGTCAGGTGGTACTGGCGGGCCGAGCCGGGCACGAACTGGAACAGGCCCTTGGCCCCGGTCGAGGTGTTGTGGGCGCGCTCGTTGAAGGTGCCGCCGGTCTCGATGTGCGCGAAGCGCATGAAGTCATCGACCGGAATGCCCTTCTGCCGGGCGACCTGCTCGACGATGTCCAGGACTTCCTTTTTGCTGTAGTCATGCTGTGCCATGACGTTTTCCTCGGGGTTGATGGAGCGGCCGATGCCGCGAATCGCCAACCGGACTCATCCGTGAGTCAAGAACATGTCGGTCAACAGGTAACCCGCCTGCGGCGGATGGAAATCAGGGCGCGATGTACTGCTGGGCCTTGCTGTCGAAGCGGTAGTGCACGGTGTCGCCGGCACCCAGCGCGCGGGTCTTGCCCGGGGCTTCGATGGTGGTGCCCTTGAAGGTCACGGTCAGCTGCGGAAGGCTGTTGCCGTCGGCCACGAAGGCCAGTTCGCCGTCGCTGTCGGTGCACGGCATCACGTTGCCGTCGTCGCAGGCCGCGCTGTTGTCTTCCCCGGTGCGCACCGAGCCGACGTAGCGCCAGACCTTGCTGTCCAGGTCGTCCTCGCTGCGCTTGGGGTTGAACAGCAGCAGGGCGTAGCCACTGCTGCTGATGCCGCGGTCGAAGCTGCTGGTCGGCACCGCCAGCAGCAGGCGGCCGTCGGTGGTGCGGTGTTCGATCGGCTTGCGCCGGGTATCGATGTCGTCGGCCTTGTCGTAGGCGCCGAGCGCACCGATGGTCCATTCCTGGCCACGGAACTTCCACGGCTTCTTCGCGTCGCCGCCGGCCAGCACGAAGGTGGCCTCGGCCAGATTGGCGCGGTCGTCGGGACCGGCCGGCTGCTGTTCGCCCGGCTTGCCGTAGTGCTCGCGGGTGTCCCAGGAAAAACCGGTGTAGTAGGTGGTGCCGTCCAGGGTGAAGGTGTGGCCGAACCAGAAGGTCGCCACGCTGCCGTTCTGGACCTCATAGGACGTCGCACCATCGCCATCCACCTGGTAGATGAAATACATCACGGTCGGCGCGTCGGGCGGGGTGACGGCGGCATCGGGAGCGGGAGCGGGGTTCTGCATCGGGGCAACATCCTGTCGGGGCGCGTTGGCAGCCTGCGCAGGCGCAGGCGCAGGCTGGGAGGACGAGGGGGCCGGATCGGCGGCGCTGCAGGCGGCAGCGGAAAGAGAGACGAGCAGGCATGCCGCGAATGCGCGCAGGGGCCGCAACGGCAGGGTCCAACGTAGCTCGGGGGGGGACTGCATGCGCCTCTCCATGGTCAGCGTTGCCGGGCCAGACGGCCGGCAGGAAGCCGCACCCCATCCACCTGGGACGGGAGCGAGGACATGAGCCGGTCGATTCCTTCGACCTCGCGTTGAGAACTCATGCCCCTCAATCTTGGCACAGATCCGCAGGCCGTCAAAGGGGGCCGCGGCGGGCGGGGCTGTTATGTGAAGTTCGTCTCAGATCTTGCCGTCACGCAGGTAGTCGAACAATTCGGCGTCACCCTTCAGCCCCAGCTTGAGCATGGCGTCGCCTTTCTGCCGGCTGATGGTGCTGACGCTCTTGTGCAGCTGCAGCGAGATCTCCTTCACCGTCATGCCGGTGCCGAGCAGTCGCAGCACCTCCACTTCGCGTGGTGACAACGGCTTGCCGTCGCCCTCGCGCATGCGCCAGCTGCCGGCCGCGTCCACCCGCTCGCGCAGGCTGCGGCTGATGTAGGGCTGGCCGCGGTAGACCGACTGGATGGCCTGCGGCAGCTCGTCCATCGACGAACTCTTGTCGACCAGACCGAGCACGCCACTGTCGAGCACCATGCGCAGGATCGCCAGGTTGCTGGAGACGCTGAGCATCAGCACCGGCAGGTCGGGATGGCGGCGGCGGATCATGCCGATCATGGCGAAGCCATCGGCCTGTGGGCTGCCCGGCATGGAGTAGTCGGTGACCAGCAGGTCACAGGGTTGGTTGGCGAGCAGGGTCATCAGCGCCTGCGCGCTGTCGGCCTCGCCGACCACGCGGCCCACGCCGCTCGACTCGATGACGGCGCGGGTACCAATACGGACCACGGGGTGATCGTCTGCGATGATGATGCGCAAGCTCATGCTCTAGTATGGCCATCGGGCACGCCGGACCGCGACCATCGCGGTCCCTGGCAGGATTCTAGGAGATCGACGCAGATGCGTAGGTGGGCTGTTCGCGGGCTGCTCCTGCTGCTGGCGGTGCTGGCCCTGCCCGTGGCCCAGGCACAGCCGGCCCCTGGCCTGCTGCCGCTCAGCCCGTTGCAGCGCGAATACCTGGTGGCGCATCCGACCATCGTTGTCGGGCAGTATGACAGTGGCTGGCCCCCCTTCGAGTCCCTCCGTGATGGCGAACAGGTCGGCCTGGGGCCGGACTACCTGTCGCATCTTGCACGCCAGCTCGGCGTGAAGGTCGAGATGCGCCGCTATCCCGACTGGACATCCGTGTTGGATGCGACATGTCGTGGCGAGATCGACGTGGTGATGAATGTCGGTCTCAGTGCCGACCGCACCCGCTGCATGGTCTATACCGCTGCGTATTCCGAAGCGCCACTGGCGCTGGTGGGGCGACCGGCGGACCTTCGTGCGTCCGAGATACCCGACCTGGATGGCCTGCGGGTGGTGATCGAGCAGGATTTCCTGACCGGCCCGCAGGTACGCGCGCGTTTCCCGCGTGCCCGCCAGCTTGTCGCAAACGACACGTTGACAGCGTTGCAGATGGTCAGAGACGACAAGGCCGATGTTTACATCGGCAATGCCTTCGTCGCCACCGAGCTGATCGCCAGCCGACGCCTGCAGGGCGTGGCGCTGCTGCGACCGAGCGACCTTCCCCCCGAACGGCTGCACTTCGGCATTCCCAACGGCAAGCAACCCCTGGCTGAAGCCCTGGACCTGGCGCTGGCTGCCACCAGCCAGGCCCAGCGGGATGCGCTGGCGCAACGCTGGCTGCCCCCTCCGCATTGGTCGGCATCAGCGCAGCTGGCGCTGAGCCAGGCCGAGAAGCGTGTGCTGGAGCAGCCGCTGAAGATCGGTTTCGCCCCGAATGCCGCGCCGCTGTCGTTCACCGGCGAGGATGGCCGGCCCAGTGGCCTGGCCAGCGAGTACCTGCAGCGCTTGATGCAGGCGGGCGCCAACCTGCAGATCGAGAACAGCCACGACTGGTACGAGGTGCGTGAGAAGGCCCGCCGCGGTGAACTGCAGGCGGTGATGGGCATGCCCGCGGATTCGCGCTACCTGGGCCCGGATTGGGTGTTCAGCCAGCCCTTCATCAGCGTGCCGAACGTGATCGTCACCCGGACCGATGGTCCGGCGCTGCTGGGACTGGCCGACCTGCAGGGCAAGCGCGTACTGCTTTCTGATCCGGAGCGCCTGCGCCGCTACGTGCTGCAGCAGGCACCGCAGGCCCGGATCATTGCTGCGCGCAGCGCCGAGCAGGCCCTGCAGCGCCTGCTCGATGGTGAAGCCGATGCCTACGTCGGCAATCTTGCGCTGGTCGATCACCTGCTGCGCAGCCGTTTCCCGGCGCGGCTGCAGGTGGCGGCTCCGGCAGGCTTCAATGACCAGCTGGCATTGGCGGTGGATCGACGACATGCAGCGCTGGCCACTACCTTCGACCGCCTGTTGCTGCAGATGACCCCACGCAAGCGCGAAGCGCTGCGCAGCGCCTGGCTGGCCGTGGAGTACCGCAACGGCGTCAATTGGAACAACGCGCTGCGGTGGGGGATACCAGTGCTGCTGGTGCTGCTGACCGCGATGCTGGTGCATGGTGTCGGCCATTGGCGATTGCGCCGTGAGGTGGCCGGACGCCGCCAGCTGGAGCAGCGCCTGGCCGAGGTGACCGACAATCTGCCTGCGGTGGTGTACCAGGCACGTCGCGATGCCGATGGCACGCTCAGCTTCCCGTTCATTGCCGGCGACCTGCCTGCCTTGTTCGGTATCACCCGGCAGCAGGCCGAACAGGACGCGAGGGTGTTGCTGGAACGCATCGAGGAAGAGGACCGCGCGCACATCCTGCACTCCATCGAGCAGGCCGCGCGCCAGTTCGCCCCATTGATCCTGGAGTTCCGCCTGCGCAGTGATGGGGAGGGCGCGCGCTGGGTGCGCAGCCAGGCCCACCCCTATGCCGCCGAAGAGGGCGCGGTGATCTGGAGTGGTTACTGGGTGGACGTGAGCGAAGCGCGGATGCAGGCCGACGCCCTGACGGCGGCGAAGGCGGAGGCGGAGCAGGCCGCCGAGGCCAAATCACGCTTCCTGGCCACGATGAGCCATGAGATCCGCACGCCGATGAGCGGCGTGCTGGGCATGCTGGAAGTGCTGGCGCATTCCCCGCTGGACAGCGAACAGCAGCGCATTCTTGGCGTGATCGAGGATTCGGCGCAGATGCTGCGGCAGATCCTCGACGACATCCTCGACTACTCGCGGCTGGAAGCGGGCGCAATGCGCCTGGAGCCGGTGCCGCAGCCGCTTCGGCCCCTGCTGGAAAGCGTGTGCCGACTGCTGTCCGCACAGGCCAGTGCGCGTGGCCTGGCGCTGCACGTGCAGATCGACCCACAGCTGGCCCCCGCCCACGAAGTGGATGGGGTGCGACTGCGCCAGATCGTGTTCAACCTGCTCAGCAATGCCATCAAGTTCACCGCACAGGGCGAAGTACGCCTGCAGCTGGAGGTGCTGGGCCCGACCAGCGAAGACGGTGTGCAACCGCTGTGCCTGAGCGTCACCGACACCGGCATCGGCATCGCGCCGGAACAACTGCAGCACCTGTTCGCGCCCTTTGCGCAGGCCGGTGCCTACATCCAGCGTGACCACGGCGGCACGGGTCTGGGCCTGAGCATCTGCCAGCGACTGGTGCAGATGATGCAGGGCGAACTGACCCTGCACAGCACGCTGGGCGAAGGAACCCGCGCCGAAGTGCGGATATCGCTGGTGGAGGCCGGCAGCGAGGACGCGGCGGCGCTGCTGGCCGAGCAGGACCAGACCGCGCTGCTGCCCGCCGCGCTGCGCCAGGCACGGGTGCTGGTGATCGAGGATCACCCGACCAACCAGGCGATGATGGCATGGCGGCTGCAGCAGCTGGGCGTGCCCCATGTGCTGCTGGGCGATGGCCAGCAGGCGCTGGACCGCTTGTCGACGGAGTCCTTCGATCTGGTCATTACCGACTGCCGCATGCCGGTACTCGACGGGTTCGGCTTCACCCGCCTGCTGCGCGAGCGCGAGGGCCGTACCGGCCAGCCGCGGCTGACGGTGCTGGCGCTGACCGCCAGCGTGCTGGACGACGATGCGCGCCGCTGCCGCGAGGCCGGCATGGACGAGGTGCTGGCCAAACCGCTGTCGCTGTCCACGCTGCGCACCGCGTTGCTGCGTTGGCTGCCGCAGGCACAGGGCCAGTCGTTCGAGGCGCCGGTGCAGGAGGCCGTCGCCGACGACGATGAAGTGCTGCCTGATCTGGCCACCCTGCAGCAGCGCTTCGGCTCGCGCGCGGTGGCCGAGCAGCTGCGCGACAGCCTGTTGCAGGCCAGCGAGGGCGACCTGGCGGCCGTGCAGCGCGCCGTCCAGGCCGGCGACCGCGAGGCCGCGGCGCTGCACCTGCATCGCCAGGCGGGCGGCCTGGGGGCGGTCGGGGCGACGGCACTGGCCGGGCAGGCCAATGCCCTGGTCGAGCGCCTGCAGGATGCGACGGAGGCCGATCCGGCGCCGTTGTTCGCCGCCGTAACGGCGTTCGTGGTGCGGCTGCAGCAACAGCTGCAGCGCCTGGCTCACTGAGCCGACTGCTGCTGCAGGTAGGCGATCACCAGGGCGCGGCGTTCTGCGCTGGGGAAAGCGTTGTACATGCGCGTGCCCGGCACCAGGTGCGTGGGTGACTGCAGGAAGGTATCCAGGGTCTGCGCGGTCCAGGTGATGTTGGCGCGGCGCATGCCGTCGGAGTAGCCATAGTCGGGCAGGCTGCCGGCGCGGCGTCCGATCACGCCGTGCAGGTTCGGCCCGAAGCGATGGATGCCACCGGGCTGCACGGTGTGGCAGCCGGCACACAGTTCGAACGCGCGCTGCATGGCCTGTTGCTGCGCCTGTTCGGGCGTGGCCGGCACCGCGGGTGGGCGCTGGCAGGCCGTGGCGAGCAGGGCCACGGCAACGGCGATGAGCAGGCGGGAGGCACGCATGGGCGGGCAGGATAGCGGTGCGATGGAGCGGCCGGGCTGCGACACGCGGTCGCAGCCCGGGGCGATCACATGCCCGAGTAGTTCGGGCCGCCGCCGCCCTGCGGGGTCACCCAGACGATGTTCTGGGTCGGATCCTTGATGTCGCAGGTCTTGCAGTGCACGCAGTTCTGCGCGTTGATCTGCAGGCGCGCGTTGTCGGCTTCGCCGACGAACTCGTACACACCGGCCGGGCAATAGCGGGCTTCCGGGCCTGCGTACTCGGCCAGGTTCACCTTCACCGGAATGCTGGGGTCCTTCAGCGTCAGGTGGCTGGGCTGGTTCTCGTCGTGGTTGGTGCTGCTCAGGAACACCGAGCTGAGGCGGTCGAAGGTCAGCACGCCATCCGGCTTCGGGTAGGCGATGCGGGTGTGCTTGGCCGCCGGTTCCAGGCAGGCATGGTCCGGCAGCGTGCGGTGCAGGGTCCACGGCGGGTTGCGCACGCCCAGCTTCGGCAGCAGCCACTGCTCCACACCGGTCATCAGGGTGGCCACGGTCTGGCCCTTCTTGAACCACTGCTTGAAGTTCTTGGCCTGCTGCAGCTCAGTGAACAGCCAGCTGGCTTCGAACGCCTTCGGGTAGGCGCTCAGTTCGTCGTGCTGGCGGTCGGCAGCCAGTGCATCGAACGCGGCGTCGGCGCACAGCATGCCGGTCTTGATCGCGGCGTGGCTGCCCTTGATGCGGCTGGCGTTGAGGTAGCCGGCCTCGCAGCCGACCAGCGCGCCACCGGGGAACACCGTCTTCGGCAGCGACAGCAGGCCACCGGCGGTGATCGCACGCGCGCCGTAACCGATGCGCGTGCCGCCTTCCAGGTGCTTGCGGATGGACGGGTGGGTCTTGAAGCGCTGGAACTCTTCGAACGGGCTCAGCCACGGGTTCCTGTAGTCCAGGCCGACCACGTAGCCGATGGCGACCTTGCCGCCGTCGGCGTGGTACAGGAACGCGCCGCCATAGGTGTCGCTGTCCAGCGGCCAACCGGCGGCGTGCACCACCAGGCCCGGCTCATGCTTGGCCGGGTCGATCTGCCACAGTTCCTTGATGCCGATGCCGTAGGCCTGTGGGTCCTTGCCTTCGTCCAGTTTGTAGCGCGCGATCAGCTGGCGGCCGAGGTGGCCGCGTGCGCCTTCGGCGAAGATCGTGTACCTGGCCTGCAGCGCCATGCCGCGCTCGAAGGCCGGGCCGATGCTGCCGTCCTTCTCGATGCCCATGTCGCCGGTGGCCACGCCGATCACTTCACCGTTGTCGCCGTACAGCACCTCGGCGGCCGCAAAGCCGGGGAAGATCGCCACTTCCAGCGCCTCGGCCTGCTGCGCCAGCCAGCGGGTCACTTCGCCCAGGCTGATGATGTAGTTGCCTTCGTTGTGGAAGCATTCCGGCAGCAGCGCATTGGGCGTGCTGCGCGCGCCGGTTTCGCTGAGGAACAGGAATTCGTCGCGGGTGACCTTCTGCTTCAGCGGTGCGCCGCGCTGGGCCCAGTCCGGGAACAGCTCGGTCAGCGCGCGCGGATCCATCACCGCACCGGACAGCACGTGCGCGCCGGGCTCGGAGCCTTTCTCCAGCACGCACACCGACAGTTCGCGGCCGGCTTCGATCGCGCGCTGGCGCAGGCGGATCGCGGTGGCCAGGCCGGCGGGGCCGGCGCCGACGATCACCACGTCGAACTCCATTACTTCACGCGGGGGCAGGGCGTTGGCTTCAGCGCTCATCGATTGCATGACTCGTGGGTAGGGCCGGCATCGGGGCCACCGGCGGTGCCTGGGAATCGCGCGTGCAGCCACGAGCGAAACGGTTGTTTGAATGTGTCAGGGTACCGGGCCGCGCGTGATCGAGCTAGATCGCCGATGTTCACGTCACGATTGCTGCGGTGCAGCGTAATGCGCGTGGCCGGGTAGGTGCCAACCTTGGTTGGCACATTGTTTCACCGCCCGGACCCGCTTCCGTGTGGACCAAGGTCCACACCTACCAGACGCGATGCTTGCGGATGACCGACAATGGCCGGGTCCTGACTGCGCGTGAGTGCCATGGCTTTGCATCCGTACGATCTGTTCGATGTCCGTTCCCTGCTCAACGAGGAAGAGCGCGCGGTGCAGGAGAGCGTCGCCCGCTTCACCAACGAGCGCGTGCTGCCGATCATCGGCGATGCCTTTGACCAGGCCCGTTTCCCATCTGAACTGGTGCCGGAGATCGCATCGCTGGGCCTGCTCGGTGCGACCCTGCCAGCCGAATACGGCGGCGGCGACCTGGGGGCGGTCAGCTATGGCCTGATCTGCCAGGAGCTGGAGCGCGGTGATTCGGGCCTGCGCAGCTTCGTCTCGGTGCAGAGCTCGCTGTGCATGTACCCGATCTATGCCTACGGCAGCGAGGAACAGCGCCAGCAGTGGTTGCCGGCGATGGCGCGCGGTGAGCTGATCGGCTGCTTCGGCCTGACCGAGGCGCACGGCGGTTCCGATCCGGCCAGCATGAAGACCCGCGCGGTGCGCGACGGCAGCGACTGGCGCATCAGCGGCAGCAAGATGTGGATCACCAGCGGCCCGGTGGCCGACCTGGCCATCGTCTGGGCGCAGACCGAGGACGGCATCCAGGGCTTCGTGCTGGAGAAGGGCATGGCCGGCTTCACCACGCAGGAGATCAAGCACAAGATGAGCCTGCGTGCGTCGCTGACCGGCGCGCTGTTCTTCGATGACGTGCGCGTGCCCGACAGCCATCGCCTGCCGAACGTGAAGGGCCTCAAGGGCCCGCTGGGTTGCCTGACCCAGGCCCGCTACGGCATCAGCTGGGGCCCGATCGGTGCCGCCATTGCCTGCCTGGATGAAGCACTGGGCTATGCCAAGGAGCGCGTGCTGTTCGGACGCCCGCTGGCCGCCACGCAGAGTGCGCAGATCAAGCTGGCCGAAATGGCCCGCCGTATCACCACCGCGCAGCTGCTGGCGCTGCAGCTGGGCCGCCTGAAGGAAGCCGGCCAACTGCAGCCACAGCAGGTCAGCCTGGCCAAGTGGAACAACTGCCGCATGGCCATCGACATCGCCCGCGAGTGTCGCGATCTGCTGGGCGGCGCTGGTATCACCACCGAGCACGTGGCGATCCGGCATGCGCTGAACCTGGAATCGGTGATCACCTATGAAGGCACCGAGACCGTGCACCAGCTGGTGATCGGCCGCGAACTGACCGGCATCAACGCGTTCTGAGTGCACCGGTAGCGCCGGCCGCTGGCCGGCGTTGCCGAGTAGGGTGGGCGACATGGGACGCCTATCCGGAGATGCAAGCTGAATGAAGAACAATCCCGCTGTAAGGCTGCTGTGTCTCTCGCTGCTTTTCCAAGCCTCCGTGCTGCAGATGGCGTGGGCAGGCGACAGCGATCATGGGGCATGGACAGGCAGCTATTCGCAGGCGAGCGATCTGTGTACCGAACCGGGCAGCGGGCGTAGTTGCCGCGATGGGTTCAGGGACAGCCTGTCGATTGTCGAAGAATCACTGGGCTATAGGGTTGAGCTGCACAGTATCCAGGCGATGCAGCACGTCTGCTCCTTCGTGCTGCATATGAAGCCAGAAGGCGGAAAGCTGATTCACCAGTCCGAACTAGGCACAGTGGTTATCGAGCAACATGCAGGTGCGCTGAGAGTCTCATCCGGCGGGATCGACCCGACGGCAATGGGCTTGGGCTTGTGCGGCACGCATGCTGATATTGATGGTCTGGAGTTTCCTTCTGCGGGCAATCGCACGCGTTCCAGGCAACGCAATGGCGCCCGCTCCTGATTGATCCAGGCGGAAGATATCCACGCATGGCGTGGATCTACTGAGCGGCTGTTGGGTCCGCCTTGAAGCGAGCCGAGCATCGCAGGTCCGGCGGGGGCGAAGAGGCGCGGATGTCTGAGCGCAGCGAGTTCCGCGCCATCCCCCGGCGGGCCGAGGAGCGCAGGGTACCGGTGCGCAGCACCGGCTCGCGGATGGCGGCGCGTTTCTTTTGGTTACTTTTCTTTCCGCGCGGAAAGAAAAGTAACGCCCATGAACGCATGCGCCCGCCACAGCAATTGGGCAGAAGAGAGACGCGTGGCGTTACGCGCCGCCGGCAAACCCGTGCTGCCGCCACGCTTCGTACATCACCACGGCGACGGTGTTGGAAAGGTTGAGGCTGCGGTTGTCCGGCCGCATTGGCAGGCGCAGGCGGCGGCCATCGGGCAATGCATCGAGCACGTCCTGCGGCAGGCCGCGGCTTTCCGGGCCGAACAGGAAGGCATCACCATCTTCAAAGGCCACGCTGTCGTAGCGCACGCTGGCCCGGGTACTGAGTTCGAACAAGCGCTTTGGTGCGATCCGCGCCAGCGCGGTGTCCAGGTCGGGATGGACCTGCAGGCGCGAGTACTCGTGGTAGTCCAGGCCGGCGCGCTTGAGCTGCTTGTCTTCCAGTGCGAAGCCGAGTGGCTCGACCAGGTGCAGTTGCGCGCCGGTGTTGGCGCAGAGCCGGATCACATTGCCCGTGTTGGGCGGGATTTCCGGTTGGAACAGGATCACGTGGAACTGGGGCGCGGCATTCATCGGCGCAGTGTACCTGCGACGACCGCCGCCTTTACGGCGCACGCCCTGCGCTGGGCAGGGCGGCACCGGTTACGGGCGCAGCAGGACCTGGGCGGTTTCGGTGGCCAGGGCCTGCAGGTCGGCGGCGCTCGGGCGCACCTGCAGGGCCGGCAGGTTGATGATGACCGAGTTGGCGACGTTGGTGGCAGCGGCAGCCAGGGTGGCGGCGTAGCGCTGGGCTTCCAGCTCGGCGGCCAGAGCGACGCGCTGTTCCAGGCTCGGGCGCACCTCCACCGAGGCCAGGGTGGTGATCGGCATCGCGGCGGCGACCGGGGCGGCGACGTAGCCGTTGCGCTCGGCCAGCTGGTCGGCGCTCGGACGCACTTCCACGGTGGCCAGGGTCGGGATGCCGCTGGCCTGTTCCCAGGCCTGCTGGGCCAGCTGGTCGGCGGCCGGGCGGACCTGCACGGTGGACAGGGTCTTGATGGATTCGGAGGCCTGCACCGACGAAACAACCGCGGTGCCGGCGATCAGGGCGATGGCGATGGCAATGGTCTTGGCGTTCATGACGGGGCCTGTTTAGTGTTGGTGATCAGTGGTGTGGTAGTAAGGTAGTACACCGATTCTGGGCTTGCAAGGAAAATTTTCGGTTTCCTGCATTTGTTCAGTCTTCAGTCAGCTTTCGTCTGAAGCCCTTCCTGGCGCAGGAAGTACCAAGCAATCCTCGTGCCAACTTTTAGTTGTTGATTTATAAGGGTTTTATGTTCATCGAAAAGTGTCCGGTGGGCGGACACCTGTCCATTCGATGTGCCGCGGACACTGTCCGGACGCCTTAAGCCGGCGCATGTGACGTTTCAGGAGCGTCCGTGGGCGCCGGGCTGGATGGCCATCGGGGCAAACACCCCCAGTGACTGGCGACCGATTCCTGCCGCTGCCTGCGCAGGCTAGGATCGGGGTTCACCTATGTGACCAAGGATCCGGATATGTCTCTCGCCCTTCGCCCGCGCGCTGCACTGCTGGCCGTCGCCCTCAGCACCGCCCTGGGTACGCTTGCGCCCACCTCTGCGCTTGCCGCCAAGCCGGCGGCACCGGCCAAGGTCGATATCCCGTACGAGCAGTTCACCCTGCCCAACGGCCTGCGCGTGATCGTGCATACCGATCGCAAGGCGCCGATCGTCGCGGTCAACGTCTGGTACCACGTGGGCAGCAAGGATGAGCCGGCCGGCCGCACCGGCTTCGCGCACCTGTTCGAGCACCTGATGTTCCAGAGCAGCGAAAACCACGACGGTGAGTACTTCGAGCCGTTCAAGCAGGTCGGTGCCACCGGCCAGAACGGCACCACCAACACCGACCGCACCAACTACTTCGAGAACGTGCCGACCACCGCGCTGGACATGGCGCTGTGGATGGAATCGGACCGCATGGGCCATCTGGTCGGTGCGATCGACCAGGCCGCGCTGGACGAGCAGCGTGGCGTGGTGCAGAACGAGAAGCGCCAGGGCGAGAACCAGCCCTACGGCCAGGCCTGGGACCAGATCAACAAGGCGCTGTATCCGGTTGGCCACCCGTACCACCACGGCGTGATCGGCTCGATGAACGATCTCAACGCGGCCTCGCTGGACGACGTGAAGACCTGGTTCCGTACCTGGTATGGCCCGAACAACGCGGTGCTGGTGCTGGCCGGTGACATCGATCTGGCCACGGCGAAGGAGAAGGTCGCCAGGTACTTCGGCAGCATCCCCGCTGGCCCGACCATGGCGCAGCCGGCGGTGAACGTGGCCAAGCGCAGTGCGGATACCCGCGAGACGATGACCGACAAGGTGCCGCAGGCGCGCATCTACCGCGCCTGGAACGTGCCGCAGGTCGGCACCGCCGACGTCGACCAGTTGCAGCTGTTCTCCGAAGTGCTGGGTGGCGCCAAGTCCTCGCGGCTGAGCCAGCGCCTGCAGCACCAGGACAAGCTGGTGGACAGCATCGGCTCGGGCCTGTCGACGTCGCAGCTGGGCTCCAACTTCGTGATCGTGGCGACCGTGAAGCAGGGCCAGGACCCGGCCAAGGTCGAGAAGATCATCGACGAGGAACTGGACCGCCTGATCAAGCAGGGCCCGACCGCGGCCGAGCTGGAGCGCGCCAAGACCGGCGCCCGTGCCGGCTTCATCCGTGGCATCGAGCGCATCGGTGGCTTCGGCGGCAAGGCCGATGCGCTGGCCGAGTGCGCGGTGTTCACCGGCGACCCGGGCTGCTTCCGTACCTCGCTGGCCAACATCGAGAAGGCCAATGCCGCTGATCTGAGCCGCCTGGGCGCGCAGTGGCTGGACAAGGGCAGCCACACCCTGGTGATCGCACCGGGTGAGCGCGTGGCGCTGAAGGAAGAGCCGAGCCAGACGCCGAAGCCGTTCACCGTGCCGGCGGTGGACCCGAAGTACAGCACCCTGCCGGAACAGGTGGACCGCAAGGCCGGCGTGCCGCAGACCCGCGAGTTCCCGCAGCTGAAGTTCCCGGCGCTGCAGCGCGCCACGCTGAAGAACGGCACCCAGGTGATCCTGGCCGAACGCCACGAGATTCCGGTGGTGCAGTTCAGCTACCAGTTCCCGGGCGGCTTCAGCGCCGACCAGGGCCGCAAGCCGGGCACCGCCAACTTCACCATGAGCCTGATGACCGAAGGCGCCGGCAAGCTCGGTTCGCTGGCCTTCGCCGATGCCGCCGACGCACTGGGCGCCAGCCTGGATGCTTCGGCCGGCCTGGATTCGATGAGCGTGGACCTGTCGGCGCTTAAGGAGAACCTGGCGCCGTCGCTGGCGCTGTACCGCGACCTGCTGCGCGAACCGCGTTTCGAGCAGGGCGAGATCGACCGGGTCAAGGCGACCTGGATCGCCGGCATCCAGCAGGAGAAGGTGAACCCGGGTGCGGTGGCGATGCGCGTGCTGCCGCCGCTGCTGTACGGCAAGGGCCACCCGTACGCCATTCCGTTCACCGGCAGCGGCGATGAGGCGGCGATCAATGGCCTGACCCGCGAGGACCTGGTCGACTTCCACCACGATTGGCTGCGCCCGCAGAACGGCACCCTGATCGTGGTCGGTGACACCACCCTGGCCGAGATCGTGCCGCTGCTGGACAAGCAGCTGGGCGACTGGAAGGCGACCGGCGAGGCGCCGCAGGTGAAGGCGGCCACCGACGTGGTGTTGCCGAAGGGCCCGCGCGTGTTCCTGATCGACCAGCCGGGTGCGGTGCAGGCCAACCTGTTCGCCGGCCAGGTGGTGCCGCCGTCCAGCGCCGCCAGTTCGACCCGCTTCGATATCGCCAACGGCGTGATCGGTGGTGACTTCACCTCGCGCCTGAACATGAACCTGCGCGAGGACAAGCACTGGTCGTACGGCGCGCGCAGCAGTGCGACCAACTCGGTGGGCCAGCGCCCGTGGATGGCCAGCGCGCCGGTGCAGATCGACAAGACCGGCCCGGCACTGGCGGAAATGCGCAAGGAAATCGCCGCGTTCGCGGATGGCAGCAAGCCGGCCACCGCTGCCGAGGTCAACCGCATCCGCAACATCCAGACCCTCAGCCTGCCCGGTGCCTACGAGACCGCCAGTGCGGTGGCCGCGACCATCGGTTCGATCGTGCAGTTCAAGCGCCCGGACGACTATGTGCTGCGTCGCAAGGCCGAGATCGAGGCGATGACCCCGGCGCAGGTGCAGCAGGCCGCCGCCGAGATCAAGCCGCAGGCCCTGACCTGGGTGGTGGTGGGTGACCTCAAGCAGACCGAAGCGGCCGTGCGCGCGCTGAACCTGGGCGAGGTGACGGTGATCGACGCCGAAGGCAACCCGGTGAAGAAGTAAGGCACCGCGTCGGGTAGTGCCGGCCGCTGGCCGGCAACCCTGAAGGGGTCGGATCCCTCCCCCGGGAGGGCTCCGACCCCCACCGTGCATTCGGGGTCAGCGCCCCCTGCGGGGATCCGACCCCTACCCGGCTACCCCCGATTCAGGCTGTTCAGGCAGAATCCCTCCATACCCTTCCAGGATCTGCCCATGCGCGTTCTGCTGCTTTCCTCCCTGCTGCTCACCGTCACCGCCTGTACCTGGGTGCCGATCGAACCGGCCGGCAAGGCGACCCGCGTGCTGCCGGCAGGCCCGGTTCCGGCCGGCTGCATCGCCAAGGGCGAGGTGGTGGTCACCGTGAAGAGCAAGGTCGGCTTCTACAACCGCAACCCGCTGCGCGTGCAGGAAGAGCTGGAAACCCTGGCTCGCAACGAGGCCCCGAGCGCCGGCGCCAACGCCGTACAGGCCGCCGCCGCGCCCGCCGATGGCAGCCAGCGCTTCGCCGCTTTCCAGTGCCCGCCGCGCTGAACGCTTCACCATACGGCCAAGCCTGAATTCGTAAAGATGCGGTGAAGGCCCCGGGGGTTATAGAATAGCGCCCCCTTTTGCCTGAGCCTTGGCGCTAACCTCGATGCTCTTCAAGAATGTCTCGATCGCCGGCCTGGCACACGTTGATGCGCCGCATACGCTGACGACCAAGGAAATCAACGAGCGGCTGCAGCCGACGTTGGATCGCCTGGGTATCCGCACCGACGTGCTCGGCGATATCGCCGGCATCCATGCCCGCCGCCTGTGGGACAACGGCGTGCTGGCGTCCGATGCCGCCACCATGGCCGGCCGCAAGGCGCTGGAAGACGCGGGCATCGATGCGACGCAGGTCGGCCTGCTGGTCAACACCTCGGTCAGCCGCGACTACCTGGAGCCGTCCACGGCCTCGATCGTGTCGGGCAACCTCGGCGTCAGCGACGAGTGCATGACCTTCGACGTCGCCAATGCCTGCCTGGCCTTCATCAACGGCATGGATATCGCGGCGCGCATGATCGAGCGCGGCGACATCGACTACGCGCTGGTGGTGGATGGCGAGACCGCCAACCTGGTGTACGAGAAGACCCTGGAGCGCATGACCGCCCCGGACGTCACCGCCGACGACTTCCGCAACGAGCTGGCCGCCCTGACCACTGGTTCGGGCGCCGCCGCGATGGTGATGGCGCGCTCGGAACTGGTGCCGGATGCGCCGCGCTACAAGGGTGGCGTGACCCGTTCGGCCACCGAGTGGAACCAGCTGTGCCTGGGCAACCTGGACCGCATGGTCACCGATACCCGCCTGCTGCTGATCGAAGGCATCAAGCTGGCCCAGAAGACCTTCACCGCCGCCAAGATCGCCTTGGGCTGGGCCGTGGAAGAGCTGGACCAGTTCGTGATCCATCAGGTCAGCCAGCCGCACACCGCTGCGTTCATCAAGAACTTCGGCATCGACCCGAAGAAGGTCATGACCATCTTCGGCGAGCACGGCAACATCGGCCCGGCCTCGGTGCCGATCGTGCTGAGCAAGCTCAAGCAGCTGGGCAAGCTGAAGAAGGGCGATCGCATCGCGCTGCTCGGCATCGGCTCGGGCCTGAACTGCTCAATGGCTGAAGTGGTCTGGTAAAAAAGTCACCGCTGACCTGCTGCGCGATTGCCTGGCCAATCGCTCGCGACGGACAGCGATGATTTTTCCAAGTGTCCAAGGGCCGGTTCTACCGGCCCTTTCTACAGGTGCGATCCGATGTCCCAGCTTCCCGGCTACCCCGCCCACCCGCAGCGCTTCGAGGTCCGCCCCGGCCTGTCGATGAGCTATCTCGACGAAGGCCCGCGCGATGGCGAAGTGGTGGTGATGGTGCACGGCAACCCGTCGTGGAGCTATTACTGGCGCACGCTGGTGGCCGGCCTGTCGGACACGTACCGCTGCATCGTGCCGGACCACATCGGCATGGGCCTGTCGGACAAGCCGGACGATAGCCGCTACGAGTACACCCTGCAGTCGCGCGTGGACGATCTCGACGCGCTGCTGAAGCACCTGGGCATCACCGGTCCGGTGACGCTGGCCGTGCACGACTGGGGCGGCATGATCGGCTTCGGCTGGGCGCTGTCGCACCACGACCAGGTGAAGCGGCTGGTGGTGCTCAACACCGCCGCGTTCCCGATGCCGGCGGCGAAGACGATGCCGTGGCAGATCGCGCTGGGCCGCCACTGGAAGATCGGCGAGTGGATCATCCGCACCTTCAACGCGTTCTCGTCCGGCGCCTCGTGGCTGGGCGTGGAGCGGAAGATGCCGGCCGACGTGCGCCGTGCCTACGTGTCGCCGTACAACAGCTACGCCAACCGCATCAGCACCATCCGTTTCATGCAGGACATCCCGCTGTCGCCGGCCGACAAGGCCTGGTCGCTGCTGGAGCGCGCCGGCAAGGCGCTGCCGTCGTTCGCTGACCGACCGGCTTTCCTCGGCTGGGGCCTGCGCGACTTCGTGTTCGACCAGCACTTCCTGAAGGGCTTCCAGGCGGCGCTGCCGCAGGCCCAGGTGCACGCCTTCGAGGACGCCGGGCACTACGTGCTGGAAGACAAGCAGGACGTGCTGGTGCCGGAGATCCGCGCGTTCCTGGACAAGAACCCGATCTGAAGGGCATGCCGACCAACGGTCGGCACACCGGACAGGTTCATGAGATTGCCGGCCAGCGGCCGGCACTACCCCTATGCCGCGACCGGCGCCTGCGGCGACGGGCTGTTGCCGTTGTCGTCCGGATGATCGTCGTCATTGTCGGCGTCATCGCGCCAGCGCCAGTCGGCCAGTGTCAGCGGATCCAGGCCATAGGCGATGCGCGCCTTGTCGCATTGCGGGCTGGCCTTGCCGTACTCCCACGACGCATCCACCTCACGGCACACGCTGGGCCGGTTGGGGTGGATGGTGCAGCGTGAGTACACGCCGATCTGCGCGTCCAGCGCCACGCAGCGCACCGGCTTGGAATGGGTGCCGCGCATGCACAGGCGGTGCGGGTCCAGCACCTCGGTCAGCTGGTGCGGCACGCCGCCGGGGGTGACCTCGTCTGATTCCATCCAATGGAAGGCCACGCGGTATTGGGTGCAGCAGGCGCCGCAGGTCATGCAGGGATGTTGCATGGGCAAGCCGCCCCGGGCGGCAGTCGGAATCAGGAACGAGGGTGCGGATTTTCCACGAAGTGGGCCGCCGCGCAAGAAATTCCGTAAGCGGCGACAATGAACGGATGAACCGACCCTGCAACATTGCCGCGCGCCTGCCTGAACTGGCGCGTGAACGCCCTGACCAGATCGCCATCCGCTGCCCGGGCCGCCGGGGCGCTGGCAACGGCATGGCCGCCTACGACGTCACCTTGGACTACCGCCAGCTGGACGCCCGCAGTGATGCCATGGCCGCCGGCCTGGCCGGCTATGGGATCGGTCGCGGGGTGCGCACGGTGGTGATGGTGCGGCCGTCGCCGGAGTTCTTCCTGCTGATGTTCGCCCTGTTCAAGCTGGGCGCGGTGCCGGTGCTGGTCGATCCGGGCATCGACAAGCGCGCGCTGAAACAGTGCCTGGACGAGGCACAGCCGCAGGCCTTCATCGGCATTCCGCTGGCGCACGTGGCGCGGCTGGTGCTGCGCTGGGCGCCGTCGGCGACCCATCTGGTCACCGTTGGCCGCCGCCTGGGCTGGGGCGGTACCAGCCTGGCCGCGCTGGAGCGCGCCGGCGCCAAGGGGGGGCCGATGCTGGCCGACACCGATGGCGAGGACATGGCCGCGATCCTGTTCACCAGCGGCTCCACCGGCGTGCCCAAGGGCGTGGTCTACCGCCACCGCCACTTCGTCGGCCAGATCCAGCTGCTGGGCAGCGCGTTCGGCATGGAAGCGGGCGGCGTGGACCTGCCGACCTTCCCGCCGTTTGCCTTGTTCGACCCGGCGCTGGGCCTGACCTCGGTGATCCCGGACATGGACCCGACGCGGCCGGCGCAGGCCGACCCGGCACGCCTGCACGATGCCATCCAGCGCTTCGGCGTCACCCAGCTGTTCGGCTCGCCAGCATTGATGCGGGTGCTGGCCCGGCACGGCCGGCCGCTGCCGACGGTGACCCGGGTGACCTCGGCCGGTGCACCGGTGCCGCCGGACGTGGTCGCCACCATCCGCAGCCTGCTGCCCGCCGATGCGCAGTTCTGGACCCCGTATGGCGCCACCGAGTGCCTGCCGGTGGCGGTGGTGGAGGGGCGCGAGCTGGAGCGTACCCGCGCGGCCACCGAGGCCGGCGCCGGCACCTGCGTGGGCAACGTGGTGGAACCGAACGAGGTACGCATCATCGCCATCGATGACGCACCGTTGGCCGACTGGTCGCAGGCACGTGTGCTGGCCACCGGCGAGGTGGGCGAGATCACCGTGGCCGGGCCGACCGCCACCGACAGTTACTTCAACCGCCCGCAGGCCACCGCCGCCGCGAAGATCCGCGAGACGCTGGCCGATGGCAGCACCCGCATCGTCCACCGCATGGGTGACGTGGGCTACTTCGATGCGCAGGGTCGCCTGTGGTTCTGCGGTCGCAAGACCCATCGCGTGGAAACCGCACAGGGACCGCTGTACACCGAACAGGTCGAGCCGGTGTTCAATACCGTGCCCGGCGTAGCACGCACGGCACTGGTTGGCGTTGGCCCGGCGGGTGCGCAGGTGCCGGTGCTGTGTGTGGAACTGCAGCGTGGCCAGAGCGACAGCCCGGCGTTGCGCGAGGCGCTGCGCGCCCAGGCCACCCTGCGATTGCCCGAGGCGAACCTGCAGCACGTACTGATGCATCCCGCGTTCCCCGTCGATATCCGTCACAACGCCAAGATCGGCCGCGAGAAGCTCGCCGTCTGGGCCAGCGCCGAACTGGAGAAGCGCGCATGAAGATCCTGGTCACCGGTGGTGGTGGTTTCCTTGGCCAGGCGCTGTGCCGCGGGCTGGTCGAACGTGGCCACCAGGTGCTGGCATTCAACCGCAGCCACTACCCGGAACTGCAGGCCATGGGCGTGGGCCAGATCCGCGGCGATCTGGCCGATGCGCAGGCGGTGCTGCACGCGGTGGCCGGCGTCGATGCGGTATTCCACAACGGCGCCAAGGCCGGTGCCTGGGGCAGCTATGACAGCTACCACCAGGCCAACGTAGTCGGTACAGACAATGTCATTGCGGCCTGCCGCGCGCACGGTATCAACCGGCTGGTCTACACCTCAACGCCCAGCGTGACCCACCGCGCCACGCATCCGGTGGAAGGTCTGGGGGCTGACGAGGTGCCGTACGGCGAGGACTTCCAGGCGCCGTATGCGGCGACCAAGGCGATCGCCGAACAGCGCGTGCTGGCCGCCAACGATGCGTCGCTGGCGACGGTGGCACTGCGCCCGCGCCTGATCTGGGGCCCGGGTGACCAGCAACTGGTGCCACGCCTGGCCGAGCGTGCGCGGCAGGGCCGCCTGCGGCTGGTCGGCGACGGCAACAACAAGGTCGATACCACCTACATCGACAACGCCGCGCTCGCCCACTTCCTCGCCTTCGAAGCGTTGGCACCGGGCGCTGCGTGTGCGGGCAAGGCCTACTTCATCTCCAACGGCGAGCCGCTGCCGATGCGCGAGCTGGTCAACAAGCTGCTGGCCGCGGTTGGCGCGCCGACGGTGGACAAGGCGATCAGCTTCAAGACCGCTTATCGCATCGGCGCGGTCTGCGAACGGCTGTGGCCGCTGCTGCGCCTGCGCGGCGAGCCGCCGCTGACCCGCTTCCTGGCCGAGCAGCTGTGCACGCCGCACTGGTACAGCATGGAGCCCGCCCGCCGCGATTTCGGCTATGTGCCGCAGGTCAGCATCGAAGAAGGGCTGCGCAGGCTGAAGGCTTCATCTGCTGCATAGGTCGCCATCACTGGTTGCACACCGCAGGATCGGGAGGATGGACCCACGCCATCCATTGGCCCGGACATCTGCGAGGAGCATCATGCTGCATTACGCCGTCATCTTTTTCGTCATCGCCATCATCGCCGCCGTGCTCGGCTTCTCCGGCATCGCCGGTGCCGCCAGCAACATCGCCTGGATCCTGTTCGTTGTGTTCCTGGTGCTGGCGGTGATCTCGATGTTCCGCAAGCGCGGCTAGACGACCGCGGGGTAGTGCCGGCCGCTGGCCGGCACTGTTCTTTCCGGTGGGTGCCGACCGTTGGTCGGCACGCCCCTTTGTAGAGTCGAGCCATGCTCGACTGCTTTTCATGAGTCGAGCATGGCTCGATGCTACAGAGACAGCGAGCGCTCCTGCACGGCGCTGTGCAATCCACGATCGGCTGCATGGCGTTCCTGCGCCAACTCGATCAGGCGCGTGATCAGCGTGGTGTAGTCCACGCCGCTGGCACCCCACAACTTCGGGTACATGCTGATGCGGGTGAAGCCGGGCAGCGTGTTGACCTCGTTGATGATGATGTCGCCGCCCGCGGTGAGGAACACGTCCACGCGCGCCATGCCCGCGCACTCCAGCGCCTGGTAGGCCTGCAGCGCGACCTGCTGGATACGCGCCTGGGTTGCGGCATCGATATCCGCGGGTACCACCACCTCGGCGCCATCCTCGTTGATGTACTTGGTGTCGTAGGCGTAGAACTCGTCGTGCACCACGACTTCGCCGCACAGGCTCGCCTGCGGATGCGCGTTGCCCAGCACCGCGCACTCGATCTCGCGGCCGACCACCGCCGATTCCACCAGCACCTTGTGGTCATAGCGCAGTGCCAGTTCCAGTGCCTCGGCGAAACCAGCCGCATCCTTGACCTTGCTCACGCCTACCGACGAACCCTGGTTGGCCGGCTTCACGAACAGCGGCAGGCCGAGTTGCGCGATCACCGCCTCGACATCGACCGCCGCCGCCTGGTGGCGACGGATGCACAGCCACGGCGCAACCTGCAGCCCGGCGTCGCGCAGCAGGCGCTTGGTCACGTCCTTGTCCATCGCCACCGCCGAGCCCAGCACAGGCGAACCGACGAAGGGCAGGTTGGCCATGCGCAGCAGGCCCTGCAGCGCACCGTCTTCGCCCAGCGGCCCATGCACGATCGGCAGCACGACGTCGATCTGGCCCAGCGCGCTGGCTGGATCGGACGGCTGCAGCTGCGCCTGCTCGGCACCCGGGCGCACCGCCAGCGACTGGCCCGAGCGATGCAGCGCGATGCGCGACGGATCATCGGCATTGATCAGGAAGGTGTCCGGCTGGCTCAGATGCCACTGGCCCTGCTTGTCGATGCCGACCAGCACCGGCTCGAAGCGCTCGCGATCAAGCGCATCGAGGATGTTCTTCGCCGACTGCAGTGAAACCTCGTGCTCGGAGGACTTGCCCCCGAAGATGATGCCGACCCGGGTCCGTGCCATGGTGTTGCGATGTCCTGTGCGTTGCGTGGCCGTACAGCATGAACCTTCCATAGCCACCCAGGTGAGGCACAGATGAATCACCGTGCTGCCGGCTCGGGTAGCGGCCAACCTTGGTTGGCCCTCCTGACATCCAGCGCCGACCAAGGTCGGCATCTACCAACGCGAGATCCCATCAGTATTGGGGTCAGAGCCCGTTGCGCAGCAACGGGATCCGACCCCGGATAGTCCGACAGATCGCAGCAAGCTGTCGAAGGCGGGGTGGGGCCGGTGGCGGGAGTGTCCGCGGCATGGATGCCGCGGCCAAGCCCCCATGGACGGGTTTACGGCGTCTCCCGCCACCGGCCCCATCCCGTCTACCCACGGAATGCCCGCTGTTGCTTCGGCTGTTGCCGTTGCCTCTGCGGGTGCCGGGCGGCAGCCCGGCCCAAGCCCCCCACCCACGCAGGTAGAATGCGCACATGGCTCTTTCCCTGCTCAAGTCCCTCAAGCCGGTCGCTGGCCGCGCCCTGCAGATCGCCCTGAACCGCGCGCTGGCGCTGGATCCGGATACCCGCCATGCACTGGCCAGCCTCGATGGCCGGCACATCGACCTGACCCTGGAAGCGCCGTCGCTGGCGATGCGCATCAGTGTCGACGGTGACCAGCTGCGGGTCGGCCCGGTGGATGCGCAGGAAGCCGACCTGGCCGTGCGCAGCAGCCTGGCCGGGGTGCTGGCGCAGCTGCCACTGCTGGCCAACGCTCGGCGCGGCGACAACAACGGCAAGGGCCGCGTACGCGTGGCCGGCGACGCCGAACTGGCGCGCCGCCTGCAGCAGCTGGCCAAGGGCTTCGACCCGGACTGGCAGCAGCCGTTCGTCAGCGTGTTCGGCGACGTGCTGGGCGTACAGGTGGCCAACACCCTGCGCAGCGCCCTGCAGCACGCGCGCCAGGGCGCGATCGACCTCGCCCACAGCGCCGCCGAATTCATCACAGAGGAATCGCGCGACGTGGTGCCGCGCGCCGAACTGGATGCCTTCCACGATGACGTGGACGTGCTGCGCGATGACGTCGAGCGTCTCGGCGCGCGCGTGCAGCGCCTGCGGGGTGCCGCATGAAGGCCGTGCTGCGGGCAAGCCGCATCGGCCGGGTGATCCTGCGCTACCGCCTCGACGACCTGCTGCAGGGCACCCCGGCCGAGCGCTGGCTGCGCCTGGCCAAACCGTTCGTACCGCGTGCCTCGGCCGACATCGCGGCACAGTCGCGCGGTGCGCGCCTGCGCCTGGCACTGCAGGATCTCGGCCCGATCTTCGTCAAGTTCGGCCAGATCCTGTCCACCCGCCGCGACCTGGTGCCGCCGGACGTGGCCAACGAACTGACCCTGCTGCAGGACCGGGTCAAGCCGTTCGATGGTGATACCGCGCGCCGCATCGTCGAGGAAGCGCTCGGCCTGCCGGTCAGCGAGGCGTTCGCCAGCTTCGATACCGAACCGCTGGCTTCGGCCTCGATCGCGCAGGTACATGCGGCCACGCTGGCCGATGGCCGCCAGGTGGTGGTCAAGGTGCTGCGCCCCGGCATCGAGAAGCAGATCGACGCCGACATCGCGTTGCTCAACTCGCTGGCCGCCCTGGTCGAGCGCACCCACCCGCGTGCCGACAAGATCCGCCCGCGCGAAGTAGTGGCCGAAGTCGAGAACACCCTGGCCGCCGAGCTGGACCTGCAGCGCGAAGGCGCCAATGCCAGCGTGCTGCGCCGCGTCTGGGAGAACAGCGACGACCTGTACGTGCCGGAAGTGATCTGGAGCCACACCGCCGAGCGCGCGCTGACCCTGGAGCGCGTGTGGGGCATTCCGTCCGACGACATCGCCGCGCTGGACAAGGCCGGCATCGACCGCAAGGCGCTGGCCGCGAAGGGTGTGCGGGTGTTCTACACCCAGGTGTTCCGCGACAACTTCTTCCATGCCGATGCGCACGCCGGCAACATCTGGGTCGACACCGATCCGTCGCGCCGTGCCAATCCGCGTTTCATCGCGCTGGATTTCGGCATCATGGGCCAGCTCTCGCAGGAAGATCAGTACTACCTGGCCGAGAACTTCATGGCCATCTTCAACCGCGATTACCGCCGCATCGCCGAACTGCACGTGCAGGCGCGCTGGATGCCGGACAACGTGCGCATCGATGATCTGGAAGCGGCCGTGCGTTCGGTGTGCGAGCCGTACTTCACCCGTCCGCTGTCGCAGATCTCGCTGGCCGAAGTGTTGATGAAGCTGTTCCGCGTGGCGCAGCGCTACCAGCTGACCCTGCAGCCGCAGCTGATCCTGCTGCAGAAGACCCTGCTGAACATCGAAGGTGTCGGCCGCCAGCTGGATCCGCAGATCGACATCTGGGCGGTGGCCAAGCCGGTGCTGGCGAAGATCCTGCGCGAGCGCTACAGCCCGCGGCGGGTGGTGCGCGAGATCGGCAAGCGCCTGCCGGAGATCATGACCCACGCACCGGACATGCCGCGCCTGGTGCACGCCTGGCTGACCCAGCAGGTGGAAGGCCGCCATGAACTGGCGATGCGCTCGCGCGATCTGGTCGCACTCGATGCCAGCGTGGAGCGCCTGCAGAAGCACGCGGTGGGTGCGATCACTGGTGTCGGCCTGCTGGCCATCGCCGCACTGATGTATGTGCTGCAGCCGCCGGGCTGGTACTGGGGCGACGTGCCGATGTGGAGCTGGGTGTCCGGTGCCGTCGGCGCGCTGGCGCTGGCGCGCGCGTGGTGGCGCTGATTCCTGTTGGTCGAGGGTCGGCGGCGACGCACGCCGCCGACTGACCACGGCTCTACCAGTGGTAGCCCAGGCCCAGGTGCGACTGCACGCTCTGGAAGCGGTCCAGGCGCGTCTTGTGCCAGGTCTTGCCGATGCCCATGTCCAGCACCAGATGCTCGCCCAGCGGCTGGCTGCGGCGCACGAAGGCTCGACGTGCATCGTGTTCGCGCAGCAGCAGCGGATCGGCATCGGCGGTATAGCCGGAGGTACCGCTGCCCAGCCACAGCTGGGTCGAACCACGGCCCTGCGCATCCTTCAGGCGCAGTGACAGCGTGGTGCCATGGCCATCGGGGCCATTGGACTGGCGATGCCGCTCGTGGCGCAGAGAGGCGGTCACGCGCGGGAAGTAATGCGCTGCGCCCACCGACCAGCCGCTCACGTACGCGCCGGCGTGGTACTGGGCGTACTTGCCGCCCACGCTCAGCACGGTCTGCGGTGCCACGTGCCACTGCAGGTCCTGGTTGACCTGGCGGTTGACGAACACCGGGTCATCGTTGGATGCAGTGAAGGCGGTGCGGGTCGAGAAGCGTCGGCCCCAGCGCTGGTGCAGGGAGCCCTGCACCCGGTTGCCGCTGAAGCGCTTGCTGCCATAGTCGCGTTCGCCATGGGCCAGGCCCAGGTGCCAGCGGCTGTCACCGCTGCGGCCGGCCACGTCCACGGTCTGTACGTCGCGCTTGCCGAAGCCATCGGTGTAGTCGGCATGGTCCAGCTGCACCGAGACCCGGTCGATGCCGGCATGGGCGCTGGACACAGCCAGCAGCAGGGCGCACGGCAGTGCGCCACGGATGATCAATCGCATGGGGTTACTCCAGGGGTTGGGATTGCAGTGACTGCAGCAGCCGATAGCGACCGGGTGGCAGGTTTAGTTCCACGGTGATGCGCGGACCGAACTGGCTGCCCGGCGCGACGATGCGACCCGGCAGGATGATCACGCCGACACCCAGCGCGGCGCCTTCACCGATCCAGGCGCCGAGCTTGTCGCGCTGGCTGTCGATGACGGTGTCGCCGATGTGGACGGCGACCGTCGCGCCATCCAGGCGATGGTTGCTGGTGCGCACCAGCGCACCCAGGTAGGCACGGGCGTCGATACGGCTGTCGGCAATGAAGCACTGCGGACCGATGCAGACGCCGTCGCCGATCAGCGCGTTCTTCAGCTCACTGGCAAAGCCGATGCGGACGCCATCGCCAATGTGCAGCGGGCCGCGCAGCAGCGCGTTGTTGCCGATCAGGCAGTCGCGGCCGATCGATACCAGTCCCTGCAGCTGGGCACCGTCGCAGATGCGGCTGCCGGCACCGATCTGCACGTGGCCATGCACTGTCGCGCGCGGCGAAACCTGTGCACTGGAATCGATGTGGGGTGCCGTGACCGAAAGCGCATCGGCCATGGCGGCGAGATCATTCCACCACATGCGGATACCTCGTCGGTTTGTCGCGCACGGGTTCGCGGCCGGTGAACAGGCCGGCCAGGCCGTGCATCAGCCAGATCGCGTAGGCGAGCAGCACGTACAGCATCGAGAACGCGGCAGCCGGCACCAGCCACGCGCGGCGGTGATGGATCGCACTGATCACCGCCAGCAGCATGACGATGCCGATCCAGAACACTGGCATCACCGAGAGGGCCAGGCCGCCAGGCCCGTGCAGCAGGGCCGTACCAAACCAGACCTGCAGCGACAGCACGATGCCGGCCAGCGCGAGCAGCATCATCGGCAGGATGCTGAACAGGCCGAAACGGGTCAGCAGCAGGCTGCGATGCAGGCGCATGCACACCGCGTAGCCGACGATCCAGCGCCGCCAGCGCCGCCATTCTTCCACCAGCGTGTTGCATTCCTGCGGGTAGACCACGCAGCGCACGCTCTGGCGGACACGGTAGCCCTGCGCGACCAGCGACCAGGACATGTCCAGGTCTTCCACGCGGGTGCGGTCGGAGAAGCCGACCTTGCGCAGCACCGAGGTGCGGAACAGGCCACACGAACCGGAAACGATGAACGGTGCGCCGCCGAGCCACTGCTGGAAGCTGCGCTTGATGACGATCATCGGCAGCTTCAGGCTGGCGCGTACATGCGGCAGGAAGCCGGCACCCTGCAGGCTGGACGAGGGCACGCCACCGACCGCATCGGCACCGCGTTCGATCTCGTCCAGCAGGTGGCCCAGGCCATGGCCGCGCGGATCGATATGGGTGTCGGCGTCGGTCAGGAACACCTGATCGGCGGTGGCGTGCTGCAGGCCATGCATCAGCGCGCCGCCCTTGCCGGTGTTGGCCTGGTGTACCGCCACCAGGCGCTCGGGCCAGCGCGCCTGTAGTGCATCGAGTACCTGGGCCGTGTTGTCGGTGGAACCATCGTTCACGCAGATCACCCGCGCCACGTAGGGGTTCTGCAGCAGGCTGGTCAACGAACGCTCCAGGCAGGGAGCTTCGTTGTAGGCCGGCACGATCGCATCGATGCTGTACAGGCGCGTGCTGGGGCGACGCGAGGCCTGCATGCACACGCGCACCAGGATGAAGGCACACATGGCCAGGAATAGCAGCGTCTTCATCACAGCACCAACCGGTAGGGCTGGAAGCCCTCGCTGGGGCCGATGCCGATCTGCTGGCCGCGGAACTGCGCATGGCAGCGCAGGTGGCTTTCCTGCATGTAATGGCGATCGCCCTGGCTGGCGTGCTCGCGCAGTGCACGGATCTTCAGCTCCAGCTGTGCGCTGATGTCCTCGAACACCTGCGGCGCGAACTGCGGCAGGGTGCTGGGGCTCTCGTAGCAGAGGATCTGCGGGATATGGCGGCAGGCGATGATCGACGCTTCGTGGACGGTGCGGTGGTCCTGGTGATGATCCTCGCCGCACATCGTGTAGATGCGGTGCGGTGCGATCTGCGCGCAGGCCTGCTCGATCGCCGCGACGATGTCGTTGCGGCAGGCGGGAAAGCGCGTATCCGGGAAATCCAGCTGGATCACCTCGGTCACGCCCAGGCGGCGCAACGCGCGGTGCGATTCGTCACTGCGGTCGATGCCGGCATGGCAGCCACGGCCGCCACGGCTGAGCACCAATGCATGGATGCGCGAGCCGGCGCGGGCGAGCTTGGCCAGGCTGCCACCGCAACCGAGCTCGATGTCGTCGGGGTGGGCACCGATTGCCAGAATGTCGAGAACCATGGCCGTGTCCTTGCGGAAACCAAGAGGGCAGCGGGCAGGTGGAGCGTCCCGCGTGAAGAAGGCGGGCACTATCGCAACGTGAGCGCAGCGCAGCGCTAGGAGGAATACGAAATGTGGCCGGACAGGCCACAATGCTTACCCATGCCGGGGCAAATGAAAGCAGCGATGACGATGCAACTTTCGGAACTGAAGGACGAGCTGGCACGGTTCGGCGCCGAAAACGACGCGCATGAAACCGATCGCGGTCGGCGCATGCTCAACATCACGCCGGACACCGGTGAATTCCTGTCGGTGCTGGTGCGCTTCGGCAATGCGCGTCGGGTGCTGGAGATCGGCACCTCCAACGGCTATTCCACGCTGTGGCTGGCCGAAGCCGCAGCCGCCATCGATGGCCACGTGACCACGCTGGAATACGCCGAGGACAAGGTGGCGATGGCGCGTGCCACCTTCGCGCGCAGTGGCCTGGCCGGGTACATCACGCTGGTGCAGGGCGATGCCGGGCAGTGGTTGACGCAGGCCGCCGATGCCAGCATCGATCTGCTGTTCCTCGATTCGGACCGCGAACAATACGCCGGCTGGTGGCCGCAGCTGCGCCGCGTGCTGCGTCCGGGTGGCCTGCTGGTGGTGGACAACGCCACCTCGCACGCCACGCAGATGGAGCCGTTGCGGATGCTGCTGGACGCTGATCCGGACTTCAGCACCAGCCTGGTCCCGGTGGGCAATGGCGAGCTGCTGGCCGTGCGCAACGCCTGACCGCCGCGCCTGCCTACCTGGGGTCAGATCCCTTTTCCACAGGAAAAGGGATCTGACCCCGATCAGGGCACCCGTATAATCCCGCGGTGAGCACCGAACCTGACACCCTCGCCGCGGTCGAGACCGAAACCGCGCCCCTGCAGCTGCTGCACCTGGATGAGCGCCTGGCCGTGGTCAACAAGCCGGCCGGGCTGATGGTCCACGACAGCAAGCTGGCCCGTGGCGAAGATGATTTCCTGGCCGACCGCCTGCGCGAGCAGCTGGGGCGGCCGATCTTCCTCGTGCATCGCCTGGACCGGGCCACCAGTGGCTGCCTGCTGCTGGCCTTCGACCGCGAGACCGCCAGTGCGCTGGGCAAGGCGCTGATGGGGGGTGAAGTGGCCAAGGACTACCTGACGGTCTGCCGTGGCTGGCCGGCCGAGCTGTCCTGGCGGGTGGACCATGATCTGGACGGTGGGCCGGGCAAGCCGGTGAAGAAGCCGGCGATCACCGATTTCCAGCGGCTGGCCACCGGCGAGCTGTCGGTGCCGGTGGGTGAATTCACCAGCTCACGCTACGCATTGCTGCGCTGCCAGCCGCAGACCGGGCGCTTCCGGCAGATCCGCCGGCACCTCAAGCATCTCTCGCATCACATGATCGGCGACACCAGCCACGGTGATGGCCGCCACAACCGGATCTTCCGCATGCAGGGCGTGCACCGCATGCTGCTGCACGCCGAGCGCCTGCGCTTTCCGCATCCGGACGGTGACAGCGTGGATGTCAGTGCGCCGTTGGATCGCGAATTCCAGAAGGCGCTGGACCTGTTCGGCTGGCAGGTGGACGCCGTTTGACGCCCACGCGGTCGAGGGGTCAGAGCCCTTTCCCGCCGGGAAAGGGATCCGACCCCGCCGAGGTCACTTCTTTTCCGGCTCGTTGACGATCGCTTCCAGGTCTTTCTGCAGGTCCGCGAACAGCGGCTGCATGCGCGCCTGGATCGCCACCACCACGTTCTGCATCAGTGCCGGGGTCTTGTCCAGCAGGCTCTGGCCGGCCGG
The DNA here is from genome assembly GCF_056480025.1 of Stenotrophomonas sp. 109824_Sma. Taxonomy (NCBI): domain Bacteria; kingdom Pseudomonadati; phylum Pseudomonadota; class Gammaproteobacteria; order Lysobacterales; family Lysobacteraceae; genus Stenotrophomonas; species Stenotrophomonas sp. 109824_Sma. The sequence continues at coordinate 204,032 of NZ_CM151078.1, forward strand.
GCTCTCGTAGAACTCGGCCATCGCCAGCACGTCTTCCTTGCTGAAGGTCTTCTTGTACAGGTCCACGTACATCGGCCGCAGCTGCTGCCAGGACATCGCCTGGCGCAGGGTCTGGCTGGTCCGGGCCTGGATCCGCTTCAGCTGTTCCTGCTGCTGGGCATTGAGCTGGCGCTGCGCGGCCACCTGCTGGAACTGCTGCTGCTGCATGGCTTCGATCTGCGGCACCATGGTGTCGATCATGCTCTGCGCTCGCGACGCCGACAGCAGGCGGTTGATGTCGCCGTCGGTCGGCGGGGCGGCCAGGGCCGGAACGCTGGCCACGGCCAGCGCCAGCAGCAGGGCGGCGCGGCGCAGCAGGGACGGCAGGGCGGGTGCGAAGCGGGTCATGCGGGGCTTCCTGCGGTACATGGGACGGCCAGCATACCCGCAGCCAAGGCGAAGGCGGCGTGTTCGGTACCTGATCGGCGGCATACGGGGCGCGATGCCGCACTCCGCCGCGTGCCTGCCGCTACAATGCGCGGATGGGCAGTGGACCGGTCACCATCAGCGCGCAGCTTGAAATCCCCGACGGCGAGATCGTCGAGCGGTTCGTGCGTGCCAGTGGCGCCGGTGGCCAGAACGTCAACAAGGTCTCCACCGCGGTGGAACTGCGTTTCGACGTGGCCAACTCGCCCTCGTTGCCCGAACCGTTGCGCACGCGCCTGCTGGCGCGGCGTGACCGGCGCATGACCGGCGAAGGCGTGCTGGTCATCGACGCGCAACGTTTCCGCACCCAGGATCGCAATCGCGAGGATGCGCGCGAGCGGCTGGCGGCCTTCATCCAGGCCGGGCTGAGCGTGCCCAAACCGCGCAAGGCCACCAAGCCGACCCTCGGGTCGAAACTGCGTCGTCTGGACGCCAAACGCGGGCGCGCGCAGATCAAGCGCGGGCGCTCATCACGTGACTGGGAGTGATTGCTTGAACAACCCGACTTCGTTGCTGCCGGCCGTGCCGCCGCAGATGCCGCAGGTCAAACCCAACGCCTTCCTGCGCTGGCTGGCGCGCTGCACCCTGCGCATGGGTGGCTGGAAGGTGACCGGCACCCTGCCTGACATCCCCCGGCTGGTCTTCATCATCGCTCCGCACTCGTCCAACTGGGACGGCCTGTGGGGCATGGCGGCGAAGATCGCGCTGGGCATGAAGGTGAAGGTGCTGGGCAAGGCCTCGCTGTTCTGGTGGCCGCTGGGCCCGCTGCTGCACAAGCTGGGCGTGATCCCGCTGGACCGCAGCTCGCCGCAGGGCACCGTCGGCCAGGCCGTGGACCTGCTGCGCAACAACGAGAAGATGTGGTTCGCCATCACGCCCGAGGGCACCCGCAAGGCCGTGAAGGACTGGAAGGCCGGCTTCCTGAAGATCGCCCGGATGGCCGACGTGCCGATCCTGGCCGCGTATTTCCACTACCCGGAAAAGACCATCGGCATCGGCCCGCTGTTCACGCCGACCGGCGACGATGTGGCCGACATGGCCGCCATCCGCGAGTTCTACCGGCCGTGGATCGGCAAGACCCGCGGCACGGTCTGAGCCGGCCGCAGGCCGCCGCATAGACGCCACGTCCGGCACATGCCGGGCGAGCGCGACAGGAGTAGGGTGGAGGGCTGGTATCCCGTACCGTCTGCCCAAGGAGCGTTTCACATGTCGCGTACCGTAGTCCTGGCCGCCGCCATCAGCCTGGCGCTGGCGGCCTGTTCCGGCAAGGAGTCCACCCCCGTGTCCGAAGCCCAGAAAACCCCGGCCCAGCAGCCGGCCGAAGCCTCCACCAATCCGCTGCTGAGTGCGAGCACGCTGCCGTTCCAGGCTCCGCAGTTCGACAAGATCAAGGACAGCGACTACCTGCCGGCGTTCGAAGAAGGCATGCGCCAGCACCTGGCCGACGTGCGCAAGATCGCCGACAGCAGTGAGCCGGCCACCTTCGACAACACCATCGTGGCGATGGAGCGCAGCGGCGAGACCCTGACCCGCGTGTCGCGCATCTTCTTCGGCCTGGTCCAGGCCGATACCAACGATGCGCGCCAGAAGATCCAGGAAGAAGTGGCGCCGAAGCTGGCCGCGCACCAGGACGAGATCAACCTCGATCCGAAGCTGTTCGCGCGCGTGAAGTCGCTGTACGACCAGCGTGACACGCTGGAGCTGGACCCGGTGCAGAAGCGCCTGGTCGAGCACTACTACGACGGCCTGGTGCGCGCCGGTGCGCAGCTGTCCGACGCCGACAAGGCGACCCTGCGCAAGCTCAACGTGGAAGAGACCACCCTCTCCACCCAGTTCCACACCCGCCTGGTGGCCGCCACCGCTGCTGCTGCCGTCGTCGTCGACGACAAGGCCAAGCTGGCCGGCCTGGACGAGGACGCGATCAACAACGCTGCGGCGGCTGCCAAGGAGCGCAAGCTGGATGGCAAGTTCCTGCTGCCGCTGCAGAACACCACCCAGCAGCCGGTACTCGGCTCGCTGAGCGACCGTGACCAGCGTGCCGCCGTGCTGAAGGCCTCGGAAACCCGCGCCGAGCGCGGCGATGCCAATGACACCCGGCAGACCGTGCAGCGCCTGGCCCAGCTGCGTGCGCAGAAGGCCAAGCTGCTCGGCTTCGACACCTTTGCCGATTACCAGCTGGGCGACCAGATGGCCAAGACCCCGGCCGCCGCGCTGAAGCTGCTGACCGACACCGTGCCGGCCGCCACCGCCAAGGCCCGTGCCGAAGCCGGCGAGATCCAGAAGGTGATCGACGCGCAGAAGGGTGGATTCCAGGTCGCCGCTTCGGACTGGGACTTCTACGCCGAGCAAGTGCGCAAGGCTAAGTACGATCTGGACGAGTCGCAGATCAAGCCGTACTTCGAACTGGACAACGTGCTGCAGAACGGCGTCTTCTACGCCGCCACCCAGCTGTACGGCATCACCTTCAAGCCGCGTACCGACATTCCGACCTACAACCCGGACATGAAGGTGTACGAAGTGTTCGACAAGGACGGCACCTCGCTGGCCCTGTTCTACACCGACTACTTCAAGCGTGACAGCAAGTCCGGCGGCGCCTGGATGGACGTGTTCGTCGAACAGGATGGCCTGACCGGTGCCAAGCCGGTGGTCTACAACGTCTGCAACTTCACCAAGCCGGCCGCCGGCCAGCCTGCGCTGATCAGCTTCGACGACGTCACCACCATGTTCCATGAGTTCGGCCATGCGCTGCACGGCATGTTCTCGAACGTGAAGTACCCGTCGATCGCCGGCACCGCCACCTCGCGCGACTTCGTCGAGTTCCCGTCGCAGTTCAACGAGCACTGGGCGCTGGACCCGAAGGTGTTCGCGCACTACGCCAAGCACTACAAGACCGGCGAGGCGATGCCGCAGGAGCTGGTCGACAAGATCCTCAAGGCGCGCAGCTTCAACCAGGGCTACGCGACCACCGAGTACCTGTCGGCCGCCCTGCTGGACCTGGCCTGGCACACGCAGAAGGCCGATGCGCCGCTGCAGGATGTCGGCGCCTTTGAAGCCAGCGCGCTGAAGAAGTTCAAGGTCGACCTGCCGCAGGTGCCGCCGCGCTACCGCACCACCTACTTCGACCACATCTGGGGTGGCGGTTACTCGGCCGGCTACTACGCCTACTTCTGGGCCGAAGTGCTGGACCATGACGCCTACCAGTGGTTCACCGAACACGGTGGCCTGACCGCAGCCAACGGCCAGGAATTCCGCGACAAGATCCTCTCTCGCGGCAACAGCGTGGAGCTGTCGACCCTGTACCGCGATTTCCGCGGCAAGGATCCGTCGGTGGAACCGCTGCTGAAGTTCCGCGGCCTGAAGTAAGAAAGCGAAAACGGCGGGGGCAACCCCGCCGTTTTCCTTTTGCGTCGATGCCATCGATGAATTCTGCAGTTACCGCTCATCCACGCATGGCGTGGATCTACTGCAGATCGCAGGAATCTGTCGAAGGTGGGGTGGGTCCGGTTGCGGGGGTATCCGCGCCATGGATGGCGCGGCTAAGCCTCCATGGACGGATTCACGGCGTCCCCCGCAAGTGGACCCACCCCGCCATCCCACGGAAATCCAGCCTTTGCTGTCGCTGTTGAGGTTGCCGGCCAGCGGCCGGCACTACCTACCGGGTGCCGGGTGCAGCCCGGCCATCACGTGCCTACGTGCACGCGGTTCGCCTGCTCAGCCAGTCCCAGGTGATCCAGCGCGATATCCAGCGCCAGTACATAGCTCTGCGCGCCATACCCCGCGGCGATGCCCAAGCGCTGGCCGACGCCGGCCGGCAGGCACGGCTCGGCCACTGCACCGTCGTCATGCACTTCCACATAGGCGTTGTGCAGGTACGGCAGCAGGCGCTGCAGGCGCAGGCTGTTGGCACACGCACCCGGATCGAGCAGGGTCACCTCGCCGCGGCTGTGGTCGGCCACGCGCAGGGCGTCCAGCAGTTCCTGTTCCGAACCACAGGCACGGATCGCCACGCTGGTGCCGGCGTCGATCGCACGATGCACCAGTGACTTCAGGACCGGTGCCGGCAGCGGCATCGCGGTGCGGATCAGGGCGCCGGCCGCTTCCGGGCCACGGATGATGAAGATCGACATGGCTCAGCCCTCCTGTGCCAGGCGGCGGCCGACAATGGCCAGCGACAGCGGGTAACCGGCCTGCTGGCTGCGCTGGTCGACCACCACGGCGGCGGGGCCGTGCTGCAGGCGCAGGCGTGCATCCAGGCCGGGTTCGCTGGGGGCCTGCAGCTCGATGTACTGCGCCGGCAGCCGTTCCAGCGCCGCCTGCAGCGCGCCACCTTCGGCCTGCCATTGCGCCTCGTCGGCGGCGCCGACATCCAGCAGTACCCAGTCGGCCGAGCGCGCCTGCGGCTGGCACAGGCACTGGCGTACCTCGGACAGGTTGGCGCAGTCGCTGCACAGCACGCGATGGCCGGCCAGCTGCGCCGGCAGCTGCGGGCGCGGCGCCGACGAAGATGCGTGGCGGATCACCAGGAGGGTCATACAACACCTTGCGGAATGCGCCCTGTGGCGCGGTGGGCACACGATGCGCGTGCTGCCCGTAAAGGTGCGATGCCCGCGGCCGGGCCGGGGCGTAAAACCTGCGTAACCCGTGTCCGGCGCTACCGGGAACCTGCGGCGCCTGCATGTGGTCTGATACTGCTACCACCTACCCGGAGCCTGTCATGGATGCTGTTGCCCGCCCTCCCTTTTCCGAACGCGCGCTGGTCTGGCTGAAGAAGGAAGCATTGCCGCTGCTGGTGATGCTCGGCCTGCTCGCCGCCGCCCGCGATACCCTGGCCAACCACTACGTGGTGCCCAGCGGCTCGATGCAGCCGACCCTGCAGCCCGGCGACCGGGTAGTGGTGGACATGCGCGCCTATGGCCTGCGCCTGCCGTTCACCGGCAAGGAACTGATGTCCACCGGCGTTCCGCAGCGCGGTGAAGTGGCGGTGTTCGATTCACCGGCCGACGGCACCCGCCTGATCAAGCGCGTGGCGGCGGTGGCCGGTGACCATGTGCAGATGCGCGAGGGCCATCTGAGCATCAACGGCCAGCCCCTGCAGATTGCCGATCTGCAGGACGTGGAAGCCTTCGGCGAGCGCCGTGCCCGCCTCGACCTGGACATGGGCGGCGGTCCGGACATCGCCGACCTGGTGGTGCCGGCGGGCAAGGTGCTGGTGCTGGGTGACCACCGTGGCAACAGCTTCGACGGCCGCTTCTTCGGTTTCGTCGACGCCGACAAGCTCTACGGCCGCGCCGTGGCGGTGTACTACCGTCGTGGCGACGGCTTCGAGTGGCAGCGGCTGTAAGCTGAATTGATACTTCTCGTGTATCAATCATGATCTATCAGGTTATGGATCGACTGGATCGACGGGCCTAGTCTGAGGCCCGTTCCCTCCCATGCCCGGCCGTCCCCACCGGCCCCTCGATCCCATGACTGGCGAAACCGCGGCGGCCGTCGAACGCCGCCCCCACACTGTCGACCCCGCTGCCGAGACCCGCATCCAGCAGGGCACCCCGGCCTTCCGCCGCACCGCGCTGGCGCTGTTCCTGGCCGGCTTCTCCACCTTCGGCCTGCTGTACACCGTGCAGCCGCTGCTGCCCGAGTTCAGCCGTCACTTCGGCGTGTCCGCCGCCGGCAGCGCGATGTCGTTGTCGCTGACCACCGGTACGCTGGCGGTGGCGATGCTGCTGGCCGGCCTGCTGTCCGATGCGGTCGGCCGTCGTCCGATGATGATCGTCGCGTTGCTGGCCTCGGCCATGCTGTCGCTGAGCACGGCGCTGGTGGACGACTGGACCACGCTGCTGGTATTGCGCACCCTGCTTGGCCTGGCGCTGAGCGGCGTGCCGGCAGTGGCGATGACCTACCTGGTCGAGGAAATGGACAGCCGCGCGCTGGGCCTGGCGATGGGCCTGTACATCGGCGGCAACGCCATCGGTGGCATGAGCGGGCGCCTGCTGGCCGGCATCATCGCCGACCATTGGGGCTGGCGCTGGGGCATCGGCGTGGTCTCGATCATCGCCATCGCCAGTACCGTGCTGCTGTGGCTGCAGCTGCCACCGTCGCGGCATTTCCATGCACGTCGCGGCGGCCTGCGCCAATTGCCGTCGCGCTGGCGCACGCTGTTCGCCGATCCGGGCCTGCCGTGGCTGTTCGCTACCTCGTTCGTGCTGATGGGCGTGTTCGTCACCCTCTACAACTACCTGGGCTACCACCTGCTGGCGCCGCCGTACCATCTCAGCCAGACCGTGGTCGGCCTGATCTTCAGCGTCTATCTGGTGGGCACCTTCAGCTCGGCGTGGATGGGCCAGCAGGCCACGCGCTACGGCCGCGGCCGCATCCTGTCGATCTCGTTTGCGTTGATCGGCGCCGGCATCGCGCTATTGGCACTGCCGTGGTTGAGCACGATGGCGCTGGGTATCGCACTGGTGACCTTTGGCTTCTTCGGTGGCCACTCGGTGGCCAGCAGCTGGGTCGGCAGCCGCGCCGGTGCGATGCGCGCCGAAGCCTCGGCGCTGTACCTGTTCGCCTATTACCTGGGTTCGAGCGTGCTCGGTGGTGTGGGCGGCCTGGCTTATGCGGCGTGGGATTGGCTGGGTGTGTGCCTGTTCGCCGCCGTGCTGACCCTGATCGGCGGTGGCATTGTCTGGGCGCTGCAGCAGCGCGCCCCGCAGCCGGTGACGGCGTGAATCACCGCGTACGGTAGTGCCGGCCGCTGGCCGGCTACCCCACCTGGGTCCGCATGCCGGCCAGCGGCCGGCACTACCGGGTGGATTGCACGCTTACCCTTCGGCGAACGCTTCACGCAGCAGCCCGGCGAAATTGCGGATCAACGGCGTCACACCCTCGCGGTGCCACGCCAGCTGCACTTCCGAATGCGCACCAGCATCGGCCAGCGCGACGAAGCGCGCGCCCTCCACGCGGATGTGATCGCAGGACGACGGCAGGATCGCCGCACCCAGGCCGGCGGCGGCCAGACTGATCAGGGTCGAGGCCTCACCGGCCTCCTGCACGATGCGCGGGGTGAACCCGGCGGCCGCGCACAACGCGATCATGTGGTCATGGATGCCCGCACCGGCGCTGCGGCGGAACGCCACGAACGGTTCCTGCGCGAAGTCGCGCAGCGACAGCGTGCCCTGCGCCGAGAGCCTGCGCAGGGCAGGGTGGTCGGCATGCACGATCAACGCCAGTGGATCGACGAACAGGCTGTGCGCCACCAGCTCTGGTGGCAGCGCGCGCTTGCGGATGATGCCCACGTCCAGTGAACCGTCGAGCAGCGCATCAATCTGCTGCAGGGTGTTCATCTCGCTCAGCTGCAGCCGCACCTGCGGATAGCGTTGGCGGTACTGCAGGATCGAGCGCGGAATCTGCGGCGACAGTGGCGTCGCGCGGGTCAGCCCGATGCGCAGCTCACCCTGCTCACCGCGCTGCGCGCGCTGGACTTCGTCCACCGCCGTTTCCACCTGCTGCACGATGGCCCGCGCACGTTCCTGCAGCAGCTCGCCCGCCGGCGTCAGCTGCACACGACGATGGCTGCGCACGAACAGGCGCGCACCGATCAGGTCTTCCAGCTGGCGGATCTGCTGGCTGAGCGGCGGCTGCGACATACCCAGCCGCTCCGCCGCCTGGCCGAAGTGCAGCGTGTCGGCGACGGCAAGGAAGTAACGCAGATGGCGGAGTTCGATGGACATGGGGCCAGTTTATTCATCGTCAGCCGGAAATGGGGTCAGAGCCCGTTGCGCAGCAACGGGATCCGACCCCGCCAGATCGCGGCCAACTGTCGAAGGCGGGGTGGGTCCGGTTGCGGGGGCGTGAGCCGCATGGATGCGGCGACCGAGCTTACATGGACGTACTTGCAGCGTCCCCCGTAACCGGACCCACCCCGCCATCCCACGGAACGCCAGCTTTTGACGTTGACGTTGCCGTTGCTTCGGCCTCTGCAGGTGCAGGGCGGCAGCCCTGCAAACCAGAACACCCCTCACCGCTCGGAATGCCCGCTCTGGTCGTAATCGCGCGGACTGAACAACTCCGGCTGGATCAGCTCGATGAACGCCCGCGCCTGCGCCGACAGCGCCTTGCCCCGGCGCACGATCACCCCGTAACTGCGTTCCGGGAACCAGCGCTTCATCGACCGCGCCGCCAGCCGCTCGCGGTCGGCCTCGTTCAGGCACAGCGCCGGCACGATGGAAATACCCATGCCCATCGCCACGTACTGCTTGATCACCTCCCAGCCGCCCACCTCCAGCGCCACGGTGTAGGCGATGCGGTGGCGCTGGAACACCTGGTCCACCAGGCGGTAGGTGATCTGCCGCTTCGGCGGCAGCACCAGCGGATAGCGCGCGATGTCGGCCAGTTCCAGCTCGCCGCCACTGGCCAGCGGATGGTCGTGCGGTGCGATCAGCACCTGCTCGAAACGGTAGGCCGGCGCGTAGCTGAGGTCGGCCGGCACATCGGTCATCGAACCGATCGCCAGGTCGGCGGCGTCCTCGCGCAGCAGGTCGGTGCCATCGGCGCTGATCGCGTTGTGCAGGGTCAGGCGCACGTCCGGGTGGTGCATGCGGAAGCGTTCGACGATCTTCGGCAGCAGGTACAGGATGGTCGAGCTGTTGGCGGCGATGTTCAGCTCGCCCGCGTCCAGGCCACGCACCTTGTCGCGGAAACGCGCCTCCAGCCCGTCCAGGTTCTCCACCAGCGGCTGCGCCATTTCGTACAGCAGCTGGCCCTCGCGGCTGGGCACCAGGCGGCGCCCGCTGCGCTCGAACAACGGCACCCCCAGCTCCCGTTCCAGCGCCTGCAACTGCAGGCTGATCGCCGGCTGGCTGACGAAAAGTGCCTCAGCCGCCCGTGAGACCGAGCCCAGGCGCACGGTCTGGCAGAACGCGCGCAGCGGCTTCAGCCGGTCGGATTTGTAGGAAAAACGCGGACTTGGCGGGGTGCGTGTGGTCATCGCGTCACAAGTATTAGCACAATTTATGTAAAACATTGCAAAAACTGTTTTGCCAAATACTCGGCGCCAGCGGCACCGTGGAGACGTTCCCCCACCGCTGGAGTCGCCCCATGTCCGCCGTCGCTTCCGCTGTTCCCACCCCCGCCAGCAAGGCCACCCCCGGCATCGCCCTGGCGACCCGCGTGGCCGGCCAGGACACCCTGCTGCCGGCGCCGCTGCTGGCCCTGCTGGTGTCGCTGCACCGTGCGGTGGAACCGGGCCGGCAGGCACGGCTGCAGGCACGCCGCGAGCGCCAGGCGTTCTTCGACCAGGGCGGCCTGCCGGACTTCCGCGAAGACACCGCCACGATCCGCAGCGGCGACTGGCGCGTTGCCCCGCTGCCGGCCGCGCTGCAGGACCGCCGCGTCGAGATCACCGGCCCGACCGACCCGAAGATGGTCATCAACGCGCTGAACTCCGGCGCCAAGGTGTTCATGGCCGACTTCGAGGATTCGACCTCGCCGACCTGGCGCAACCTGCTGGCCGGGCAGCAGTCGCTGGCCGCCGCGGTGCGTGGCGATCTCGAATACACCGCACCCAATGGAAAGCACTACGCCCTGCGCCCGTACGACGAGCAGGCGGTGCTGATCGTGCGCCCGCGTGGCTGGCACCTGGACGAGAAGCACGTGCGCATCGATGGCCAGTTCATTGCCGGTGGCCTGTTCGACGCGGCGGTGTTCGCCTTCCACAACGCCCGCACCCTGCAGGCGAAGGATCGTGGCCCGTACTTCTACCTGCCCAAGCTGCAGAGCATGGAAGAGGCGGCGCTGTGGGAGGCCGCGCTGTCGCACATCGAGGGCATGCTCGGCCTGCCGCACGGCCAGATCAAGGTGACCGTGCTGATTGAAACCTTGCCGGCAGTGTTCGAGATGGACGAGATCCTGCACGCGCTGCGTGACCGCATCGTCGGCCTGAACTGCGGGCGCTGGGACTACATCTTCTCGTACCTGAAGACCTTCCGACGGCACGCCGACCGCGTGCTGCCCGAGCGCGGCCAGGTGACCATGACCCAGCCGTTCCTGAAGGCGTATTCGGAACTGCTGATCCAGACCTGCCACCGCCGCGGTGCGCATGCGATGGGCGGCATGGCCGCGCAGATCCCGATCAACAACGATGCCGCTGCCAACGAACAGGCGATGGCCCGCGTGCGCGCCGACAAGCTGCGCGAAGTGACCGCCGGCCACGACGGCACCTGGGTCGCGCATCCGGCGCTGATTCCGGTGGCGATGGCGATCTTCGACGAACACATGCCCGGTGCGAACCAGCACAGCGTGCTGCGCCAGGATGTGCGCGTCGGCCGCGACGACCTGATCGCACGGCCGCCCGGCACCATCACCCGCGCCGGCTTCGAAGGCAACGTGGAAGTCTGCGTGCGCTATCTGGCGGCATGGCTGGATGGCAACGGCTGCGTGCCGATCCACCACCTGATGGAGGACGCGGCCACCGCCGAGATCAGCCGCAGCCAGCTGTGGCAGTGGCTGCATACGCCGGGCCAGCAGCTGGACGACGGCACCGCCATCGACCTGGCCCTGCTGGATGCCACGCTGGCGCAGCTGCCGGCACGGCTGGGTGACACCACCGCGCTGCCCGGTGGCGCACGCATCGGCGAGGCCATCGCCCTGCTCGGCGAACTGAGCCGCAGCGACGAACTGACCGATTTCCTGACCCTGCCGGCCTACGCGCGCATCGACTGATCGCCGCCCGCGTTTCCCGCCGTTTCCCTCCCCGCTGCACGCACGAACCGAACTGGAGAAAGACATGAGCAAGCTGCCCACTGCCGAACAGATCCAGCACGACTGGGATACCAACCCGCGTTGGGAAGGCATCCAGCGCAACTACAGCGCCGCTGACGTGGTGCGCCTGCGCGGCACCGTCCACATCGAGCATTCGCTGGCCCGCCTGGGTGCGGAGAAGCTGTGGGCGTCGCTGCATGAGCGCGAGTTCGTCAACGCGCTGGGTGCATTGACCGGCAACCAGGCCATGCAGCAGGTCAAGGCCGGCCTGAAGGCGATCTACCTGTCCGGTTGGCAGGTGGCGGCCGATGCCAACCTGGCCGGGCAGATGTACCCGGACCAGTCGCTGTACCCGGCCGATTCGGTGCCGGCGGTGGTCAAGCGCATCAACAACACGCTGCTGCGCGCCGATCAGCTGCACCACGCCGAAGGCAAGGACGACATCGATTTCCTGCAGCCGATCGTGGCCGATGCGGAAGCCGGTTTCGGCGGCGTGCTCAATGCGTTCGAACTGATGAAGGCGATGATCGAGGCCGGTGCCGCCGGCGTGCATTTCGAAGACCAGCTGGCCTCGGTGAAGAAGTGCGGCCACATGGGCGGCAAGGTGCTGGTGCCGACCCGTGAGGCGATCGAGAAGCTCAACGCCGCGCGCCTGGCCGCCGACGTGCTGGGCGTGCCGACCCTGCTGGTGGCACGTACCGATGCCGAAGCCGCGGATCTGCTGACCAGCGACATCGATGGCAATGACAAGCCGTTTGCCACCGGCGAGCGCACGGTGGAAGGCTTCTACAAGACCCGCAACGGCCTGGACCAGGCGATCAGCCGTGGCCTGGCCTACGCGCCCTACGCCGACCTGGTGTGGTGCGAGACCGGCAAGCCGGACCTGGAGTTCGCACGGAAATTCGCCGAGGCGATCCATGCGAAGTTCCCGGGCAAGCTGCTGGCCTACAACTGCTCGCCCAGCTTCAACTGGAAGAAGAACCTGGACGACGCCACCATTGCCAGGTTCCAGCGCGAACTGGGCAGCTACGGCTACAAGTTCCAGTTCATCACCCTGGCCGGCTTCCACGCGCTGAACTACGGCATGTTCAACCTGGCCCACGGCTACGCACGCCGGCAGATGAGCGCGTTCGTGGAACTGCAGGAAGCCGAGTTCGAAGCGGCCGAGCGCGGCTTCACTGCGGTCAAGCACCAGCGCGAGGTCGGTACCGGCTACTTCGATGCGGTGACCCAGGCGATCCAGCAGGGCCAGTCGTCGACCACCGCGCTGACCGGCTCGACCGAGGAGGAGCAGTTCCACGGCGGGCGCAGCGAACGCGCGGCGTGATGCGGTAGCGCCGGCCGCTGGCCGGCAACCCGTCGATGTTCCAGGAGTCCACATGGTTGCCGGCCAGCGGCCGGCACTATCGGGCCTCAGAGCGATCAGGGTGGCCAGGGAAGGGCCAGACAACGCCGGCCGGTCGGGGGACCTGCCGGCGTTGTTGTATCGATGCAAGGGTGCAGCGCGCGGGGAGCGTCAATCAGGCGCACCCCCTGGGCCGGCAACTTGGCCGAAACCCTGTGAAACCCGGCATCGGATTGATCCGGCAGGAGTTTTGCCCGGACACCCGTGACCAGAACGGGCCACCACCGATCTTCACATCAATCAAGATCGGCAGAAGGGTCAAAATGAGATAGGGCGCACAGTTTAAAGCGGTGCTATGCTCCGCGGCTCACCAGGGGACGCTGGCGGCGGGTGCAGGGAATGACCGGCAGGGGTGCGGCCGAGAACAGTGATGTGACGACAGGTATCGCCCGGGTGGCGATGGCCGAGATCGTGCACGCTCTGTTGTCAGATGCCGAGGTGGCATTGTTCGCCAGATTCGCCCGCGCATGCAAGCTCCGTGCCGGACAGTGGCTGTTCCAGCGCGGCCACCGCGGCGAGCGCATGTATGTGATCCTCGAAGGCCAGATCGAACTGGACTTCGGCGAGGACCTGGTGATCAAGACGCTCGGGCAGCACGAGTTCTTCGGAGAACTGGGCCTGCTGGTCGGCGACCACCTGCGCAGCGCCAGCGCGCGCGCGCTGGTCGACTGCGATGTGCTGGAACTGGGGCCGGCTGATTTCCACCGGCTGGTCGAATCCGATCCCGGCCTGGTGGCCTACTTCCTGCGCCGCACGATCATGCGCGTGCTGACCAACGAACAGGCTCTGATCAGCCAGCTGCGCCGGCGCAACCACGATCTGGAAACCGCGCTGGACAACCTGTACATCACCACCCACCAGTTGACCCACACCCGTGAGCTGGTGCGTACCGATGAACTGACCGGGCTGCACAACCGCCGCGGCCTCACCCTGTACCTGCAGGAGTGCCGCGAGCATGCCGAGGGGCCGCCGCAGGCGCTGCTGCTGATCGACTGCGACCGCTTCAAGCAGATCAACGACCGCCACGGCCACCAGGCCGGCGACCGCGTGCTGCAGAGCATGGGCAACATCCTGCGCTCGATGGCCGGCGAACAGGACCTGGCCTGCCGGCTCGGCGGCGATGAGTTCTGCCTGATCCTGCGCCGTGGCAACCACGAGATCGTGCAGCATGCGGCCGAGTTCATCCTCAGCGCGGTGCATGGCCTGCTCGAGCGCAGCCATGGCACGCCGCATGTAAGCCTGGTCAGCATCGGAGCCAGCCTGCTGGCCGCCGACGCGGACTGGAGCGAGTGGTATGCCAGCGCCGACCGGGCGCTGTACCGGGCCAAGCGTGACGGCGGCAACTGCCTGCGCTGGGTGGATGATCCGGACGACCAATAGGGAGATGCAGGCGATGAATGGCGACAACGGAACGTCAGCCCCGCATAGCCCACAGCTACGCGCCCTGCTGTTCACCGATCTGTGTGATTCGCTGCAGCTGGTCGAGCGCATCGGCGATGTGGCAGCGGCGAGCCTGTTCCAGGAACACGACCGCCTGGTGCTGGTGCTGCAGCACCGCTGGAATGGCCAGCTGATCGATCGCTCCGACGGCCTGTTCATGCTGTTCGAGCGCGCCATCGATGCACTGGGCTTCGCCCTGGACTACCAGCGTGAGCTGCACGCGCTGGGCCAGCAGCGCGCGATTGAACTGCGCGCGCGTGCCGGCCTGCACGTGGGTGACGTGCTGACCTGGGAGAACAGTGCCGAGGCAGTCCGTGCCGGTGCCAAGTCGATGGAGGTGGAAGGCCTGGCCAAGCCGATGGCGGCGCGCCTGATGATGCTGGCCCGCCCCGGCCAGATCCTGCTGTCGGCAGTGGCCGAATCACTGACCCGCCGTGCCACCGATGCACTGGGCGAGCGTGGTACGCGCCTGCTGTGGAAATCGCACGGGCGCTGGCGCTTCAAGGGCGTGCCGGTAGTGCAGGAAGTGATCGAAGTGGGCGAGATCGGTTCGGCGCCGCTGCGCATGCCGCGCGCCAATGCCAAGGCGCGCCGCGACCTGCCGCTGTGGCGGCAGCCGCTGGTGCTGGCCGCCGAAGGCCTGGTGCTGGCGGTGGCGGTGCTCGGCGGCTGGCTGCTGCTGCGGCCGGAACCGGCGATCGCGTTCGCTGAGCGCGACTGGGTGGTGCTCGGTGATGTCGACAACCTCACCGGCGATCCGATCTTCGATGACTCGATGCGCCACGCGATCCGGATCGCGCTGGAGCAGTCGCGCTACGTGAACGTGCTGTCGGAGGGCAAGATCCGCGAAAGCCTGGAAATGGCGCGGCTCTCGGGCGATACCCGGTTGAACCGCGATACCGCCGTCGACGTGGCGGTGCGGGAAGGCGCGCGCGCGGTGCTGTTGCCGACCGTGCGGCAGAAGATCGGTGGCTATGAGCTGGCCATCGATGTTGCTGCGCCGGGCAGCGGGCAGGTGATCCAGACGTTCACCGCCACCGCGGATCGATCCGATCAGATGGTGTTCGCGGTGGACGATGTGGTCGGGCGCCTGCGGCGTGGACTGGGCGAGTCGGTGGCAAGCCTGGAACAGTCGTTGCCGTTGCCGCGGGCATCGACCCAGGACCTGCGCGCGCTGCGGGCATTCGCGCTGGCCGAGAGTGCGCTGGGCCAGCGTCGCTTCGAGGAGGCACGCAACCTCTACCAGGCGGCGATCGATATCGATCCTGGCTTTGCCCTGGCCTACATGGGCGTGGCCAAGCTGCATGCGCGCGTCGAGGAAGGGCGGCGCGCGCGCGAAGCCATGCAGCATGCGCTGGACCTGCAGGATCGCCTGCCACCACGCGAGCGGCTGTACCTGAAGGCCTGGATGGCCGAGCTGGAGCCGGGCGGCTGGGCGCTGGAGCAATGGCGCACGCTGGCCAAGGTCTACCCGGATTCGTTCGCGGGGCTGTCCAACACGTCCTGGTACCTGCTGCAGGCCAACCAGTTCAGCGAGGCTGAGCCCTATGCGCGAGCGGCCGCGGTGCCGCAGGACCCCTTGCGGCTGTATCCGCTGGTCCATCTGGTGCGGATACAGATTGCTGCCAACCAACCGCAGCGTGCCGCCGAAACACTGGCCCAGGCGCAGATCCTGCGCGGCCGTGATGACGCCGATGAGACCGGCGTGGATGTGCTGGTGGCGCAGGGGCAGTACGCCAAGGCAGCGAAGCTGTTGCCGCAGATCCATGCCAGCGATGCCCTGCAGCAGCGGATGAAGCTGCGTGCGCAGCTGCTGCTGGCGGCCGCGCAGCGCGACTGCCCGGCGATGCAGCAGGCGATACGCGAAGATGCACCGGCGCCGACGCTGGTCGATCTTCAGGTACAGCAGCGCCTGCAGCACGCCAGCGTAGCGGCAGTGTGTTCGGGCGCCGACCGCGCCGAGCTGCAGGCCATCGCAGCGCTGCTGCAGCCGATGCTGCAAGAGCGCGATGATCCCATGCTGCATGCCCGTGGCCTGCAGTGGCTGGCGCTGGTCCATCTGGCGCAGCGCCAGGGCCAGTTCGAGCTGGCCAAGCGCTGGCTGGACGATCAGCGGCCCCTGCTGCGCAGTCTGCGCAGCCCGGTCGCGGACCGCTGGCTACGCATCGTCAGCGCCATGGATGAGCTGCAGATGCAGCGCCCCGAGGCCGCCCGCACCCTGATCGAACCGATGCTGGATGGCAACGAGCCGGTGCAGGCGCGCGTGGTACTGCTGCTCGCACTGCGCGCACAGGGCGATGAAGCCGCCGTGCGTCGTCAGCAGGCGTGGCTGGCCCAGCATCGCGGCCAGGCCATTGCCGAGGTCACTGCCCTGCAGGTGTGGCAACCGCTGAACGTGTATGACGTCTCCACGTGGGCTACGCCGGCCACGGCCGGCGCGCCCTGATGGCGGGTCAGCCGTCGATGCGCTCGCCGACCTTGCCGGCTTCGAAGCAGAACACCACGGTCATGGCCGCCACCGACCCGGACAGGTGGGCCTGCAGCCCGTCACGCACCTGGCTCAGCTCCTCGACCGAGGCCAGGGTGCCGATCTTCATGCAGTCGTTTTCGCCAACGGCACCGTCCAGGCCGATCGAGGCCAGGGCCTTGGCCGGCGAAGCGGTGAAGTGGCTGCGGAAGTCGTCGCTGCCGATCAGGTGGTCCAGCAGGGTGCTGGCGTCTGCGGCGGAAAGGCGGGGATGGGTGCTCATGGGGATCGTCCGTAGGTGGAGTTTCTCGTATCGGCCGCGACAGCCTGCCATTGAGGGCCGCGCGTTGCACGTCGCTAAAGTTGGCCGCGCTGCGGTCGTTGCTGCTATGCCGGTTGTGCGGCAGAAGGAAGGAAACCCATGCGCCTGCGCCGCTGCGCCAGCCTGATGTTCGAACCCCGCGAGGCGGTCACCCTGGACCTGCGCGCGATGCTGGCCGGCCATGCCGAGATGGACAGCCAGATCAGCTGGGTGGCGCTGGCCGCCCATCTGGACCAGCCGCTGCCGGTGGACGCCGAGGAGCGCCAGCTGCTGGGCGAGCTCAGCGCGCACCGCTGGAGCGAACCGCCCGCCGATGCCTCCCCGGCCATGCTGGCCCGCCTGGTCGAGCAGGGCCTGCTGCTGACCGACCCGCCCAGCGAGGTGGGGCACCAGATGCGCGACGAGGCGCTACGCCGCAGCCAGTGGTGGCCGCTGGCCGCGTTGGCCCACCGCCATGCGCGCTGGCAGGCCGTGGACAGCGTGGAGGACATGCGTCGGCAGGGGCTGGACACCGCTGCCGGCCTGCGCCAGCGGCTGGGGCCGCCACCGCCGGTGGTACAGCCCATGCGGGGCGACTATCAGCCGCTGCCGCGCAGCGAAGAGGCCGCGTTCGACGCGCTGCTGGCGCGCCGCACCACCTGCCGCAATTTCGACCCGGAGCGCGCGCTGCCGCTGCCGCTGCTGTCCCAGGTGCTGCAGCGCACGCTGATGGCCCACGCGGTGCAGAAGGTCGAGCGCGATACCGAGTTCCTGAAGAAGAACGTGCCTTCCGGTGGCGGCCTGCATCCCACCGAGGGCTTCCTGCTGGTGCAGAACGTGGAAGGACTGGTACCGGGCCTGTACCACTACCACCCGGTGCAGCACGCGGTGCTGCCGCTGCCCTCGCCACCGCCGCAGGCACTGGCTGCGCTGGCGCGGCGGATGCTGTCCGGGCAGGAGTGGTTCGCCGATGCACCGGCGCTGCTGGTGCTGGCGCCGCGCTATGACCGCTGCTTCTGGAAGTACCGCAACCACGCCAAGGCGCACCGTGCGGTGACGCTGGATGTCGGCCACATCTCGCAGCTGCTGTACCTGTGCGCGACCGAGCGTGGGCTGGCGGCGTTCGTCACCGCAGCCATCAACGATGCCGATGTCGATCGTGCCTTCGGGTTCGATGGCATCGGCCAGAGCGCGATGGCCATCTGCGGCCTGGGCTGGCGCAGTGCCACGCTGGACACGGCCGAATTCGATCCCGCTGGTCGGGTGACGGCGGGCGACGACCGCTGAGCGGCCGTCGCCCCGGCGTTCACGCCGCTTCGAAGTCCACCAGCACGGCACCGTCGCCGACCTGGTCGCCGGCCTTGGCGCGGTAGCCTTTCACCGTGCCATCGGCCGGTGCCTGCAGGGTGTGCTCCATCTTCATCGCTTCCAGCACCACCAGCGGCGTACCGCGCTTGACCTCGGTGCCGGCCGCGACCAGGGTGGCCACAATCCTGCCCGGCATCGGCGCCAGCAGGCTGCCGGCGTCGGCCACGGCGTGGTCCGATTCACCCACCGGATCATGCAGGGTGAAGCGGTGCTGGCCGTCGGCGCCGAACAGGTACAGCTGGTCACCGTCGCGCAGCAGCTGAAGTGACCAGCGGCGCTCGCCCAGCTGCACCGCCAGGCCGTGCACATCGGCCGTGCCGATCACCTGTACCGATGCTGCGTCATCGCACTGCACCCGCCAGCCATCGGCCTGCGCCCACACCTTCAGCGTGTGCCTGCGTTCGCCCTGCTGCAGCGGCAACACGCGCGGCGCGGACGCGCCGAGGCGCCAGCCATCCTGTGCTCGCCACGGCGAATGCGGGTCGCGCGCATCGCTGCCGGCGTGCGCGGTGCTGGCCACAGCGGCAACCGCTGCCAGCAGCCACAGCGCGTCGTCGCTGTCGCCCACCGCACTCAACGCGGCCTGCTCGCGTTCGATCAACGCGGTATCCAGCCTGGCGTGCGTGAACGAATCGGTGTTCACCAGCCGGCGCAGGAAGCCGGCATTGGTGGTCACGCCCACCACCTGGCAGTCGGCCAGGGCCTGGCTCATGCGGCGCAGCGCGGCGTCGCGGTCCACGTCCCAGACGATCAGCTTGGCGATCATCGGATCGTAGTACGGCGTGATGCTGTCGCCTTCCTCGACGCCGGTATCCACGCGCACATGGGCCGACGGGGTCGGCAGGCGCAGGCGGCGCAGGGTGCCGGTGGAGGGCAGGAAGCCACGGTCGGCATCTTCGGCGTACAGGCGCGCTTCGATGGCGTGGCCGTGGATGGCCAGCTGGTCCTGGCGCAACGGCAGCGGCAGGCCCGAGGCCACGCGCAGCTGCCACTCCACCAGGTCGGTGCCGGTGATGTATTCGGTGACCGGGTGCTCGACCTGCAGGCGGGTATTCATTTCCATGAAGTAGAAATCGCCGTCCGGGCCGGCGATGAATTCCACCGTGCCGGCACCGACGTAGCCCACCGCGCGCGCGGCATCGACCGCGGCCTTGCCCATCGCAGCACGACGTTCGGGACTCATGCCCGGCGCGGGTGCTTCTTCCAGTACCTTCTGGTGGCGGCGCTGCACCGAGCAGTCGCGCTCGAACAGGTAGACCGCCTCACCGTGGCTGTCGCCGAACACCTGGATCTCGATATGGCGCGGGCGCTCGACGTACTTCTCGACCAGCACATGGTCGTTGCCGAACGCCGAGGCCGCCTCGCGCTGGCAGCTGGCCAGCGCATCGACGAAGTCCTCGCTGCGTTCGACCTTGCGCATGCCCTTGCCACCGCCACCGGCGCTGGCCTTGATCAGCACCGGGTAGCCGATGCCATCGGCCTGCGCGCGCAGGAAGTCCGGCGCCTGCTGGTCGCCGTGGTAGCCCGGCGTCAGCGGTACACCGGCCTTGGCCATCAGCGCCTTGGCCGCGCTCTTGTCGCCCATCGCGCGGATGGCGCTGGCCGGCGGCCCGATGAAGGTGATGCCGGCGGCGGCGCAGGCATCGGCGAAGTCGGCGTTCTCGGACAGGAAGCCGTAGCCGGGGTGGATCGCCTGCGCGCCGGTCAGGCGTGCGGCGTCGAGCAGGGCATCGCTGCGCAGGTAGCTCTCACGCGCTGCCGCCGGACCGATGTGGATGGCTTCGTCGGCCAGGCGCACGTGGCGTGCGGTGCGGTCGGCATCGGAATACACCGCCACGGTGGCGATGCCGAGACGGCGGCAGGTGGCGATGACGCGGCAGGCGATCTCGCCGCGGTTGGCGATCAGGACTTTGGTGAACATGGCAACAGGCTCGGTCATGGCACGGGTTACATGCGGAACACGCCGAAGCGCGTCTGCTGCGGGGTGGCGTTGAGGCTGGCCGACAGCGCCAGGGCCAGCACCCGGCGGGTGTCGGCCGGATCGATCACGCCGTCATCCCACAGGCGCGCGCTGGCGTAGTACGGATGGCCCTGCTGTTCGAACTGCTCGCGGATCGGTGCCTTGAACGCATCCTCTTCCGCCGCCGGCCACTGGCCGCCCTTGGCTTCGATGCCATCGCGCTTGACCGTGGCCAGCACGCTGGCGGCCTGTTCGCCACCCATCACGCCGATGCGTGCGTTCGGCCACATCCACAGGAAGTTCGGCGAGTACGCGCGGCCGCACATGCCGTAGTTGCCGGCACCGAACGAGCCACCGATCACCACGGTGAACTTCGGCACCTTGGCGCAGGCCACCGCCATCACCAGCTTGGCCCCGTCCTTGGCGATGCCGCCCTGCTCGTACTTGCGGCCGACCATGAAGCCGGTGATGTTCTGCAGGAACACCAGCGGGATGTTGCGCTGGGTGCACAGCTCGATGAAGTGCGCCCCCTTCAGTGCCGACTCGGAGAACAGGATGCCGTTGTTGGCGATGATGCCGATCGGGTAGCCGTTCAGATGCGCGAAGCCGGTCACCAGCGTTGCGCCGTAGCGCGGCTTGAACTCATCGAAGCGCGAGCCATCGACCAGGCGCGCGATGACCTCGCGCACGTCGTAGGGCTTGCGCGTGTCGGCCGGGATCACGCCATACAGGTCGTGCGCCGGCAGCAGTGGTTCCTCGCTGGCCTGCACCGCCATCGCCGGTTCCGGCTTGCGCCAGTTCAACTGGGCGATGATCGCGCGCACCCGCGCCAAGGCCTGCAGATCGTTGTCGGCCATGTGGTCGGCCACGCCGGAAATGCGCGTGTGCACATCGGCACCGCCCAGTTCCTCCGCCGTGACCACTTCACCTGTGGCCGCCTTCACCAGCGGTGGGCCGCCGAGGAAGATGGTGCCCTGCTCGCGCACGATCACGGTCTCGTCGCTCATCGCCGGCACGTAGGCGCCACCGGCGGTGCAGCTGCCCATCACGCAGGCGATCTGCGGAATGCCCTGCGCCGACAGGTTGGCCTGGTTGTAGAAGATGCGGCCGAAATGGTCGCGGTCGGGGAAGACTTCGTCCTGCAGCGGCAGGAACGCGCCACCGGAATCGACCAGGTAGATGCACGGCAGGTGGTTCTGCTCGGCGATCTCCTGCGCGCGCAGGTGCTTCTTCACCGTCATCGGGTAGTAGGTGCCGCCCTTGACCGTGGCGTCGTTGGCCACGATCACGCATTCCACACCGCTCACCCGGCCGATGCCGGCCACCACGCCGGCGGCGGGCACGGCGTCTTCATACATGCCATGCGCGGCCAGCGGCGCGATTTCCAGGAAGGCGCTGCCGGGGTCGAGCAGGGCGTCGATGCGGTCGCGCACCAGCAGCTTGCCGCGTGCGGTGTGCTTGGCACGCGCGGCGTCGCTGCCGCCCAGCGCGGTGCGGGCGAGGGTGGCATGCAGGTCATCGACCACGGCCTGCATGGCCGCGCGGTTGCTTTCAAACGTTTCGCTGCCCGGTTGCAGCTGGCTGTTCAGGACGGTCATCGCGGTGGCCTTACAGGGTGCGCTGGAACAGTTCGCGGCCGATCAGCATGCGGCGGATCTCCGAGGTGCCGGCGCCGATTTCATACAGCTTGGCATCGCGCCACAAGCGGCCGGTCGGGTATTCGTTGATGTAGCCGTTGCCACCGAGGATCTGGATCGCCTGGCCGGTCAGCCAGGTGGCCTTCTCGGCGGCGTACAGGATCGCACCGGCGGCGTCCTGGCGGGTGGTGCGGCCCTGGTCGCAGGCGCGCGCCACGGCATAGACATAGGCGCGGCACGCGCCCAGGCCCACGTACATGTCGGCGATCTTGGCCTGGATCAGCTGGAAGCTGCCGATCGGTTCGCCGAACTGGTGGCGCTCGTGCACATAGGGCATGACCACGTCCATGGCCGCGGCCATCAGGCCCAGCGGGCCGCCGGACAGCACCACGCGCTCGTAGTCCAGGCCGGACATCAGCACGCGCACGCCACCGCCGACCTGGCCCAGCACGTTCTCTTCGGGAATCTCGCAGTCCTGGAACACCAGCTCGCAGGTGGGCGAAGAGCGCATGCCCAGCTTGTCCAGCTTCTGCGCGGTGGAGAAGCCCTTCATGCCCTTCTCGACCAGGAACGCGGTGATGCCCTTGGCACCCGCGTCCATGTCGGTCTTGGCGTAGACCACCAGCACGTCGGCGTCCGGGCCGTTGGTGATCCACATCTTGTTGCCGTTGAGCACGTAGCGGTCGCCGCGCTTGTCGGCGCGCAGCTTCATCGACACCACGTCCGAACCGGCACCCGGTTCGCTCATCGCCAGCGCGCCGACCAGGCTGCCATTGCACAGGCCGGGCAGGAAGCGCTGCTTCTGTTCTTCGTTGCCGTTCTTGCGCAGCTGGTTCACGCACAGGTTGGAGTGCGCGCCGTAGGACAGGCCGATGCCGCCAGAGGCACGCGAGATTTCTTCCATCGCCACCACGTGGGCCAGGTAGCCCATGCCGGTGCCGCCGTATTCTTCTTCCACGGTGAGGCCGAGCAGGCCCTGCTCGCCCAGCTTCGGCCACAGGGCCAGCGGGAACTGGTTGCTGGCATCGGCCTCGGCGGCCAGCGGTGCGACCTCGGCGGCGGCAAAATGGGCCACGCTCTGGCGCAGCAGGTCGATGTCTTCGCCAAGATCGAAGTTCAGGGATGGCACGTGCATTGTGGTGGCTCCACGGCGGGATGGCAGGAAATGGACGCACCCGGCGGGGGAGCGGGCGGCGGTGTACAGGACCGCCACCCGCACGGGCGATGGGCCCAGCGTAGCGGGGTTCGGGTAAGAAGTGAATACGAATTCAAAAATTGAAACTAGAATCAGAACATGGCCTATAAACGCTCTGCATTGATGGAAGAACGCCTGGCGGGCGCCCGTGAACGGATCCTGCTGGCCACCCGCGAGCTGGTCGCCACCGGCGGCTGGCGCAACGCCCCGGTGACCGCCGTGGCGACCCAGGCGGGGGTGTCCACCGGCCTGATCTATCGCCATTTCCCGTCCAAGGCCGAGTTGTTCGTGGAGGTGCTCAACGCCGCGGTGGCCCACGAGGTCGCGATCATGGAGCGCATCGCCAGCGGCCCGGAGGTGGCCAGCGAGCGCCTGCGGCTGGCGATCACCGCCTTCGTCCGCCGCGCCCTGGCCGGGCCGGGGCTGGCGCACGCCTTCATCGTCGAGCCGGTCGATCCGGACGTGGAAGCCGAGCGCATGCGCGGTCGTCGCGCGTTCGGCGACGTGTTCCTGCGGCTGGTGGAGGAGGGCGTAGCGGCCGGCGAGCTGCCGGTGCAGGACGCGCATGTGGCCGCCGCCTGCCTGGTCGGTGCCTTCACCGAGGCGATGGTCGGCCCGACCGCGCCCAGCCGCGAAGCGCACCGCGACGAAGACGCGCTGGTGGATGCGATCTGCAGCTTCTGCCTGCGCGCGATCGGTGCCCCGGTGATTCGGTAGCGCCGACCGCTGGCCGGCTTCTGTTGCCGGGGTCAGATCCCCCGGCATGCTGCGCCGCACCAGCAGTGACGCCTGTTGTCGCACGCAAAGCGCGTTCTATACTCGGTCCATCACGCAGTCGCTCAGCCGTGGTCCAACGACTATCAGCCAGGGGTAACGAAGAGTGCGGAATTACGATCTGGAGTTCCTGAAACGCTTCTCCATGGTGATCGCGCTGCTGGCGACCATCACCCTCGGCCTCATCCTCCTTGCCGCCTACATCCACACCCGGATTCCGCCCGAGGTGTCGCCGACCGCGGCCAAACGCACCGAACAGCGCATCTCGCCCACCGGCGCGGTCTATGCCGGCAGCACCGGCGCCGCCGCGCAGGCCGCCGCCAAGGCTGCCGCGCTGGCCAAGGCCGCGTCGCAGGTGGCTTACGGCGGCACCAAGGATGGCAAGGTGATCTTCGACAACCTGTGCACCGCCTGCCACACCAATGGCGTGGGCATGGCGCCGACGCTGGACCATTCGCACTGGGACAAGCGCATCGCGCAGGGCAAGGACACCCTCTACAAGCACGCCATCGAGGGCTATACCGGCCCCGACGGCGGCATCATGCCGCCCAAGGGCGGCAACCCGGCCCTGACCGAAGAACAGATCCACGCCACCGTGGACTGGATGCTGGGCAACCTGAAATAACCGGTGGTGCCGGTCGCTGGCCGGCAACCGCGCATCGCACGAAGGTCTTGGGGCTGCCGGCCACCGGCCGGCACGACCCCGGCTTTGCCCGCCGAGGCCTGATCGCCCCTATGCCCCCGCTGCGCAGGCGGGGTTTCGCATTTCAGGGTTAGTCTGTGCGCCCTCTTCCAAGGAATCGTCCGTCGATGCGCCGCCGCTCCCTCGCCCTTGCCCTGTCCCTGCTGCTGCCGGCCGGCGCCTTCGCCCAGGCCCTGCCACAGGCCGCACCGGCCGCGACCACCCCTGCCGCGGGTAGCAGCGCCACCGTGGTGCTGACCGCCGCGCCGGCCGACTGGCGCGCGCTGGATGGCCAGCGCGTGCGCATCGCCGCACCGCTGACCCTGGCCGGTACCGATGGCCTGGAACGCTTCGGCCAGCTCACCGTGGCCTTCGATGGCCGCCTCTGGCAGCCGACCGAAGTGGCCGCGCCGGGTACTGCCGGCTACGAGCAGGTGATGGCCGACAACCAGCGTCGCCGCCTGGTGCTTGACGATGGCAGCGATGCCCGCGACCCGGCCAGCGTGGCCTACCTGCCGGGCAACCCGGTGCTGCGCACCGGCATGCAGCTGCGCAACGTGGAGGGCATCGTGCGCGTGGACGCGCAGGGCCACCCGCGCCTGCAGGTCGAGGGGGCGCTGAAACTGCCGGAACTCAAGCGCCCGGCGGTGCCGACGGTACCGGGCAGCCTGCACGTGGCGGCCTTCAACCTGGAGAACTTCTTCAACGGTGATGGCCAGGGCGGTGGCTTCCCGACCCTGCGCGGTGCGCGCACGCTGGACGAGCACAAAGCGCAGGTGGTCAAGCTGGTCACCACGGTCAATGCGTTGGGCGCCGATGTCGCCGCACTGATGGAGCTGGAGAACGATGGCTACGGCCCGCAGTCGGCCATCGCCGAACTGGTCGATGCGCTCAACCGAGACCGCGGCGCGCAGGGTGACTGGCGCTTCGTCGACGCGGGCACCGGCCCCGGCGACAACCCGATCCGGGTCGGCATCATCTACCGCAGCACGCGCCTGCAGCCGGTCGGCAAGCCGGCCACGCTGACCGGCGGCCCGTTCGTCGAGCACAGCCGCGTACCGCTGGCGCAGGCCTTCCAGGGCAAGCACGGCGCGCCGTTCGTGGTGGTTGCCAACCACTTCAAGTCGAAGGGCTGCCGTGACGCGGCCGGTGCCGACGCCGACCGCAACGACAACCAGGGCTGCTGGAACGCCACCCGGGTGACTTCGGCGCAGCAGCTGCACGCCTGGCTGCAGACCGATCCGACCGGTACCGGCGCCAAGGACGCGGTGCTGCTGGGTGACTTCAACGCCTACGCGATGGAAGACCCGATCCGCACCCTGCATGACCTGGGCTGGCAGGACGCGTTCAAGGTCGCCAAGGTCGAGCACCCCTACAGCTATGTCTACAACGGCTACACCGGCCGCCTCGACCACGCGCTGCTGAACCCGGGCATGGCCAAGCGCCTGCGCGGCGCCGCCGAATGGCACAGCAATGCCGACGAACAGGACGCCAGCGGCTACCAGGGCCGCAACGTGCAGGGCCCGTGGCGCAGCTCCGACCACGACCCGCTGCTGCTGGGTTTTGACAGATAAGGTTCGCCGAGGATCTGCTCTGGTAGCGACCTTGATCGGCACGGATGCTGCCGTTGCTTTTGATCTACCAGTCCGCCTTCAAGCGAGCCGAGCATCGCAGGTGAATCAGGGGCGAAGAGGCGCCGATGTCTGAGCGCAGCGAGTTCGGCGCCGTCCCCTGATTCACCGAGAAGCGCAGGGTACCGGTGCACAGCACCGGCTCGCGGCTGGCGGCGCGTTTCTTTTGGTTACTTTTCTTTTCGCGCGAAAAGAAAAGTGACATCCCACCGCGGGCGCGGAAATGGTCCGCCGCAACCAGCGCTCACCCCCAGGCGATCAACCCGATCGCCAGCACCGCCAGCGCCAGTCCGGCGCGGTTCCACTTCGTGGTGGCCTCGCCGAAGGCGAACACGCCCACCAGCGCGCCCAGCACCACCACGCCGATGTTCATGCCGGCGAACACGGTGGCCGGGCTCTCCGGCATCGCCTGGTGCGCGTGCACATAGAAAAGAATGTTGCCGCCGTTGAGCAGGCCCAGCAGCGCGCCCGCGCCCAGGTTGCGCCAGGCCAACCGGCTGCGGCCACTGGCGTGCCGCCACAGCTGCAATGCCAGCATCAGCACGAAGGCGACGCTGAAGCTGGCCAGCACCGCCGCCATCGAGGGCGTGCCGGACAGCGCGACCTGCTTGAGCAGCACGTCCACCACCGCGAACCCGGCCCATACGCCCAGCAACCATCCCCAGCCACCGGGCGAAGACGCCACCGCCGGGCCGCGTGGACGCAGGCTGATTGCCACCATCGCCAGCAGGCCCAGGCCGAGCCCGGCCAGCTTCCATGGCGTGGCGGTCTGGCCGAAGAACAGGAACGCGGCGGCCAATGACAGCAGCAGCGACAAGCGCTGTGCCACGTCGCTGCGGACGATGCCGGCCACCGCCACCGCGCGGCCCAGCACCAGGAAGATTGATGGCAGCACCACCGCCAGTGCCAGCAGCGACAGCCACGGGGCATGCGGCGCGCGCAGCGCATCTAGCGGCGGCTGCAGCACCACGGCGGTGAGCGTTGCCGCCACCAGATAGTTCCAGGTGACCATCTGCGCAACATCCAGCTGGCGGCGTCCAGCGACCTTCAACAACACCGAAACCAGCACGCTGCAGATCACGGCCAAGGACAGGTAGAGCATGGGGCGGGCACAGGGCAGGGGCGGGGGACGGTATCATGGTGCCATGCACAAGCCCTCGTTCCCCGTCGCCCCCGGCGAAACCGCCTGCCTTGAACTGGACGGCCCGGCCGGCCCGCTGGAAGTGGTCGTCGACCTGCCCAAGGCCGATGTGCCGGTGCAGCCGATCGTGGCCATCGTCTGCCATCCGTTGTCCACCGAGGGTGGCACCCTGCACAACAAGGTGGTCACCATGACCGCCACCACCCTGCGCGAGCTGGGCATCACCACGGTGCGCTTCAACTTCCGCAGCGTTGGCGGTTCGGCCGGCACCTTCGATGGCGGCGTGGGCGAGCAGGATGACCTGAAGGCCGTCGCCGCCTGGGTGCAGAGCCAACGCCCCGACGACCGCCTGTGGCTGGCCGGTTTCAGCTTCGGCGCGTTCGTGTCGTTGAAGGCGGCTGCCGCGCTGCAGCCGGAAGCGCTGATCTCGATCGCGCCGCCGGCCGGTCGCTGGGATTTCGATGGCATCGCGCCGCCGGCCCGCTGGCTGGTGATCCAGGGCGAGCAGGACGAGATCGTCGATCCGCAGGCCGTCTACCAGTGGCTGGACACGCTGGACGTCCCGCACGAGCTGGTGCGCATGCCCGAGACCAGCCACTTCTTCCACCGCAAGCTGATCGACCTGCGCGGCGCGCTGACCCACGGCGTGAAGCATTGGCTGGGCGCGGCGGCATGAGTGCAACCGAGTTGACCCCGTCGCAGCGGTACGCGGAAGGGGTTGCCCGTGGCGACTGGCAGAACGACCCGGCCCAGCACGCGGCGCTGGCCGAACTGGACCGCATCCACCTGGGCCTGCTGGACAGTGCCGAGGACGGCTGGCTGGACCGCCTGTCCTGGTTCTGGAAGAAGCCCGAGCCGGTGAAGGGCCTGTACTTCTGGGGCGGCGTCGGCCGTGGCAAGACCTTCCTGGTCGACCTGTTCTACGACGGCCTGCCGATCAAGCAGAAGTACCGCACGCATTTCCACCGCTTCATGCGCAGCGTCCACGAGCGCCTGCGCGAGCACCAGGGGCAGAGCGATCCGCTGGCGAAGATCGCCCAGGAGTGGCGCAGCAACCTGCGGGTGCTGGTGCTGGACGAATTCTTCGTCACCGACATCGGCGATGCGATGCTGCTGGCGCGGTTGCTCGAACGACTGTTCGCCGAAGGCGTGACCCTGGTCACCACCTCCAACACGGCGGTGGAGAACCTGTACCTCAATGGCCTGCAGCGTGAGAGCTTCCTGCCGGCCATCGGCCTGCTGCAGCGCTTCTGCGTCGAGCTGTACGCCGAGGGTACCGAGGATTACCGGATGCGCGCGCTGACCCGCTCGCCGGTGTACCGCGCACCGCTGGCGGCCGACAGTGATGAGTGGCTGGCCACGCGCTGGAACGAACTGAGCGGCGGCCAGCCGGCCAAGCCCGGCAACATCGAGATCGAAGGCCGCAAGATCCCGGTGCGCGGCCGTGGCAAGAGCATCGCCTGGTTCGATTTCGCCGCGTTGTGCGAAGGCCCGCGTGGCCCGTCGGATTACATCGAGATCGCCCACGAGTTCAACACCGTGCTGCTGGGCGGCATCCCCGCCTTCGACCGTTTGAACGAAGATGCCGCGCGCCGCTTCGTCAACCTGATCGACGAACTGTACGACCGCCACGTCAACCTGGTCTGCACCGCCAGCACCTCGCCGATCGAGCTGTACACCGGCCAGCGCCTGCAGGGCGCGTTCGAGCGCACCGCCTCGCGCCTGATCGAGATGCAGAGCGCCGAGTACCTGGGTACCCCGCACCGGGCGTGAGGGGTGCCGCGGCTTGTAGAGCCGAGCCCATGCTCGGCTGCTTCTGCTGGCCGGCATCTGCTCGATGCCTTCAAGGGCGATGATGTTGCCGGCCAGCGGCCGGCATTAACCGATGCAGGCGGGGGCGTCGGCTGGGCAAAAAGCGTCAACGACTATCGCTTTAAGACTTGCCTGATAGTTCACCGGGTGGGGTCGGCCTAGCATGGCCGTCATCGCCTGACGTCGCGTGCCTGTGCCGCAACGGGGCCCCACCGAACGGGAACTGCCATGAACGCTCTTCTTTCGAAGCGGCGCGGGAATCTGTTGGCCTGGAAATGGCTGGCTGCCGCCGCGCTGCTCGGCCCGGCTGTGCCGCTGCAGGCGTCCACCTTCGCCCTGCAGAGCAATACGGTGATCCTGGAGGAGCGCGAGGGACGTACCGCGTTCAACATCAGCAATCCCGGCAGCGAGCCGATCCTGCTGCTGAGCAGCGTGGACGACCTGGACGGCCAGCCGATGGCCGGCAACATCCTGGTGACCCCGGCGGTGACCCGCATCGACCCGGGCCAGAGCCAGATCGTCAACTTCACGCTGAAGAAGGGCACGGTGCTGGATCGCGAATACATGCTGCGGGCGTCGTTCGAAGGTGTCACCCAGAAGAGCGAGCGCGGCATGCGCATGCCGATCCGCCAGCAGATCGGCTTCATCCTGCAGCCGCGTGCGGTTGCCGTTGCAGCGCGTCCCTGGCAGGACCTGCGGTTCTCCATCGATGGCGATCAGTTGACCGTCCGCAATAGTGGACCCCATGTGATCCGGATCGGCCCCGAGCTGCGCCTGCAGCCCTCCGCCGCGTTGGGTGTGCTGCCGCATCCCTACCTGATGCCGGGCGAAACACGTGTGCTGACCCTGGCGGGTGAAGTGGGCGGCAGCTACGGGCACGTCGAAATCGTGCCGCTGAGCCGCTATGGCTTCGCCAAGGACAAGGAACAACTGCCGCTGCAGCCGTGAGCGCGCGGCGATGACTCCACCTGCATGCAAGGACCCCACCCATGAGGCAGCCGCCGTCATTGGCGCCGGTTGCCGCCCTGGTGATCGGCGCGGGAGGAATGAGTAGCGCCACCGGAGTTGCCGCACAGGAGGTGCAGTTCGACCTCAAGCAGCTGGAGCGCAATGGCGTCTCGGCCGACGTTGCACGCTTCTTTGCACGCCGGGCCGGCTTTCTGCCAGGCGTGCACCAGGTTGACGCCAGTGTTAACGGCATGCGTCGCGAGCCGCTGCAGGTGCGTTTCGATGCTCAGGGTGAGCCTTGTTTCTCCGCCGAAGTGCTGGCGCAGCTGGGCCTGAAACAGGACGACCCGGAGCAGATCTGCGCGCCGCTGCAGCAGATCCATCCCGGTACCCGGGTCGAGCTTCGGCCAGGCAGTGCGCGGATGGATCTGGTCGTGCCGGCCACGGCCCTGCGCGACAGCAGCGCGGGCGGTGCCTTTCAGCGTGGCGGCAGTGCCCTGGTTCTCAACTACGACGTTTTCTCCCAACGCGTGCAGCGACGCACGGGCAATGACCATTCTTTGAGTGCACGCATGGAACTGGGATTCAATACCGCCAACTGGGCCGTACGCAGCCGCGGCGACTATGCACGGCGTCGCTCGCAAAGCCGCTACGTGCAGCAGGAAACCTATGCCCAGCGTGCGCTGGAGCGTGCCTCGGCGTTGTTCCAGGCGGGCCAGCTGAGCCTGGCCTCGGAAGGCTTCGGTGGCACTCCGGTGGTGGGGGCACAGCTGTTCTCCGATGACATGCAGCGCCAGGCCAGCCGCCTCAGCGTGCCGATCGAGGGCATCGCCGACAGCCATGCGGTGGTGGAAGTGCGCCAGCGCGGCAGCGTCGTGCATCGCAGCGTGGTGGCGCCAGGTGTCTATTCGATCAGCGACATCGCCGTGACCAGCCGTGGTACGGACCTCAATGTGGAAGTCCGGGAAGAGGACGGGCGCACGACCCGCTATCGGGTACCGGCACCGATGGATGTGCCGGAGGCCGATGCCGCGCCAGCCTTCCAGCTTGGGGTGGGGCGCTACCGTGCCCGCGATGGCGTGCACCTGCAGGGCAATGCTCCCTGGCTGGTCCACGCCGGGGGCGCCATGCAGCTGCACGCTGATACCCGTGTCAGCACGTCGCTGTTGCTTGCCCGTGGCTACCAGGGATTGGCGGCACAGTCCGGCTTCAGCCTTGGGTCGCGCAGCATCTGGGGCGTGGGGGCGCGTTTCTCGCATGCCGCGCAATGGGGCTTCGGCCACGAGCTGCAGCTGCAGGGCAATGCCAGCTTCGACAATGGACTCAGCCTCGGAGCGTCCTGGCAGCGCCGCAGCGCTGCGTTCGCAACGCTGGAAGACACGTTGTCGCTGCGCGATACCCGGCCGTGGCCGTGCGAACCCTGGACCTTGCCGGAAGCCTGCGCTTCGCGCAGCGAGCGGCTGCAGCAATCGCTGTCGGCCTCGGTGGGCTGGTCCAGCGCTACCTGGGGCGCGTTCTCCTACACGTTCTGGCAGAGCCACTATGGCGGCGATGTTGGCCGCGGGCAGACGCTGTCTGCGTCACGCCGGTTCGGTCGGGTCAACGTCAACCTGACCCTGCAGCATGCGCAGGGGCGGGGCAGCGCCGCGTTCGTCAATCTGCAGATTCCGTTGGGACGCGGCAGTGTCAGTGCCCGTGCCTACCGCTATGAAGATGCGTCGCGCAACCTGGGGGCCAGTTTCCAGAGCCGCACCGCGGGTGGCCTGGCCTACAACGTGGATGCGTCGCACAGCGGTTCGCAGCAGCGGTTGGCGGTCGCGGCCAGCCAGCGCACCGCGTATGGCGCATTCAATGCGGGGGTTTCGCATATCCAGGGCCAGGCCCAGACCCAATATCTGGCCGCCAGCGGCGGTGTAGCGCTGGCCTCGGGGCGCACGTTGGCGTTTTCCAGCTCGCGCATTGGTGACACCTTTGCCGTGGTCCGGATTCCACGTGTGGCCGGGATCGGCCTGAGCGGCGCCGGCAGTGCCACCACCTCCGTGCTGGGTACGGCGGTATTGCCGTCGATCACCCCGTACCGGCGAACCCGGTTGCAGCTGGAGGGGCGCACGCTGCCGCTGAACCAGCGCTTTGCCAGTACCACGCTTGATCTGGCGCTGGCGCGCGGCGCCGTCGCCACCCACACCATCAGTGCGCACCCGGTGCGCCAGCTGCTGCTGACCGTGCGCACCCGCGGCGGCGAACTGGCGCGGGTGGGTACCGCGCTGTACTCCGCCGAAGGCGACTTCATTGGCACCGTGATCGGCCAGGGCAACGCGATCCTGGACAACGAACAGATCGGCAAGCCGGTGCTGCTGGACGATGCCAGCGGTCGCTGTGAAGTGCACTACAGCGTGCCGGCCCGGTTCGATCCCGCGCGCCCCTACGAGGCGTCCGAAGGACGTTGCCTGTGACGGCCTCATTCCAGCGCCGCGAACGCGCGGTGTCCGTATTGCCGGTGGCGACCTTGGTCGCTCCGCCAATGGATCGTCGCCGCAGACGATCCCCTCATCCCCCTCCAACCTGGGAGTTTCCACACCATGAGTAAAGTCCAGCTTTCCCTTGCCGCAACCGCGCTGGCACTGCTGTCGGCCGGTGCCGTGCACGCAGAACCCATCGCGCCCTCGACCCTGAAGGTCACCGGCAGCCTGGATGTACCGGCCTGCCTGGTCACCGCCGGCGATGACGGCGTGTATGACTACGGCAGCCTGGGCCCGGGCGATATCCGCACCGGCACCACCTACAACGTGCTTCCTGCCATCAGCAAGGCCTGGAAGATCGAATGCGAAGGCGACACCTACCTGACCTTCAAGGTGACCGACAACGCCGCCGCGTCGGCCAGTGCGGTGGACTCGTCCTACTTCGGCATGGGTAACGTCAACGGCACCGGCAAGCTGGGCTACTACACGGTGACCATGCGCAACCCGAAGGTGAATGGCACCGCATCCAACGTGTTCACCACCAACACCACCGCCATTACCCGTGCGGCCACGGCGCCGTTGCGGCATAGCAGCTACACCATGGGCTGGGCGCAGACGGCGGCCAACCTGCAGCAGATCGGCCGCGTGTTCGAGACCGATCTGGATGTGGTCGCCAACCTTGCCGGCAGCCAGACCATGGGCGGCCCCATCACCGAGGACGCGAAGCTGGAAGGCTCGCTGACCCTGAACTTCGCCTACGGCCTGTAAGGAGGCTCCCATGCGTACCACTATGATCCGCTCCTCGCTCGCGCTGGCCCTGCTGTCGGCCTGCGGCATGGCCTCTGCTGCCATTGCGCCCAAGGACCTGGAGGTGACCGGCACGGTGAAGACGCCGACCTGCGTGGTCAGTTCCGACAAGGATGGCGTCTACGACTATGGCAAGGTCAACGCCAGCCTCATCCCGACCACGGGCTATCTCACGTTGTCCACCATCGACCAGGTGTGGACGGTGGATTGCGGCAGTGGCAAGACCTTCATGTCCTTCCAGGTCGTCGACAACCGCGAGGCCTCCAGCTCCAGCGTCAGCTCGCAGAACTTCGGGCTGGGCGCGGTGGCGGGCTTCCCCACCAGCAAGCTGGGTTACTTCACGGTGACCCTGAACGGGGCCAAGGTCGACCAGGCCAACGTCAACGTGCTGCGCGGGACCAAGGGCGCGGCCTCCGGCACCGGTGCCGCCAGCACCTTCCTGGACAAGACCCTGTCGCACAGCTGGACCACCTCGGGCACGACCGGTGCCCTGCCGCTCAGCGGCAGCGTGTTCTCGATGGGCTTGCGGGTCAGCGCCTTCGTCGCCAGTGAAACGGTGCGCGGTGCGCCGATCACCGAAGGAACGCCGCTGGATGGCAACCTGACACTGAACTACGCCTTCGGTCTTTGACGGCAATGCCGGGGCAGGTGCAACGCCTGCCCCGGCTGCTGTCGGCCACCCCGCCGTCCTCTGGCAGGCCGAAAGTCACCCGTCCACCTGATTCCCACCGGCTGCCCACCACCTATCCACAGGGTTGTCCCTAGCCAGTTTCATCACTGTCATGTGAAGCTGTCATTGTTCCGTTTCCGCGGTGCGTTGTACCACCGCAATGACGCTTTCGGGCTTGACTGCGCAGCCCGTTCCGGCAGGTCTGAAGCGTCTGATCCGGGCGCCGATGGCACGATCCTTGCGGCGCAAGGGATTGCCGAATTTCACTACATTTGGCGTTGACGGACCCCATTACCCCCACTATCTTGTGGCCGTCGGTCGCAGCAACCCCAATTCCAGGGGGTGCCCGGGGTACCCATCCGCGATCGTCAACGGCAGTGGCAGGCGCAGGGTCTCATCCCCTGCGACGCCGTCCTGCCATCCTGGGCTGTCATGTCCCGGGCTGCGTCACCCGATGCATCGAGCACCCCCAATCACGCCAAGAGGACACACGCCGTGAGCACCGAATCCAGCGCCACCATCGAGAAGGAAAGCGAATTCCTGTTGACGTCGCCGCCGACGGCCAACGCGATGAGTGTGACCAAGCGCAATGGGACCACCGAACTGGTGGACCTGAACAAGATCGTGCGTGCGGTGCAGCGTTCCTCCGAAGGCCTGCACGCCGTCGATCCGATGCGCGTGGCCACCCGTACCATTTCCGGCCTGTACAACGGTGCCACCACCCGCGAGCTGGACGAACTGTCCATCCGCACCGCCGCCCTGCTGATCGGTGAAGAGCCCGAGTACGGCCGCCTGGCTGCGCGCCTGCTGGCCAACTACATCGCCAAGGAAGTCTCGGGCCAGGAAATCTACGCCTTCTCGCAGTCGGTCAGCCGTGGCCATGAAGTCGGCCTGATCAACGACCGCCTGCTGAACTTCGTGCAGACCAATGCACGCAAGCTCAACGACGCCATCGACGGCGCGCTGGACCTGAACTTCGATTACTTCGGCCTGCGCACCCTGTACGACCGTTACCTGCTGCGCCACCCGCACACCCGCAAGGTGATCGAGACCCCGCAGCAGTTCTTCCTGCGCATCGCCAGCGCGCTGAGCGAGGACGTGTCCGAGACCCTGGCGCTGTACAAGCGCATGGGCAACCTGGACTACCTGCCGTCCAGCCCGACCCTGTTCAATTCCGGCACCACCCACGAGCAGCTGTCCTCGTGCTTCCTGCTGGACTCGCCGCAGGACTCGCTGGAGTCGATCTATTCCAAGTACGGCGACATCGCCCAGCTGTCGAAGTTCTCCGGCGGCATCGGCGTCAGCTACACCCGCGTGCGTTCGCGTGGTTCGCTGATCAAGTCGACCAACGGCCACTCCAACGGCATCGTGCCGTGGCTGAAGACCATGGATTCGTCGGTGGCCGCGGTGAACCAGGGCGGCAAGCGCAAGGGCGCGGCCTGTGTGTACCTGGAAACCTGGCACGCCGACATCGAGGACTTCCTCGAACTGCGCGACAACACCGGTGACGAAGCCCGCCGTGCGCACAACCTGAACCTGGCCAACTGGGTGCCGGACCTGTTCATGAAGCGCGTCGAGGCCGACCAGGAATGGTCGCTGTTCGATCCGCGCGTCGTGCCGGAGTTCACTGACCTGTTCGGCGAAGCCTTCGAGCAGGCCTACCTGCAGGCCGAAGCCCAGGGCAAGGCCAACCGCACCATCTCCGCGCGCAAGCTGTATGCCCGCATGATGCGTACGCTGGCCGAGACCGGCAACGGCTGGATGACTTTCAAGGACAAGTGCAACCGCGCCAGCAACCAGACCCTGCGCGCCGGCAACGTGATCCACCTGTCGAACCTGTGCACGGAAATCCTGGAAGTCACGTCCAACGATGAAACCGCGGTGTGCAACCTGGGTTCGATCAACCTGGGCAACCACTTCGACGAGCACAACGAGTTCGACTTCGAGAAGCTGGCCGAGACCGTGCGCCTGGCCGTGCGCCAGCTCGACCGCGTCATCGACCTGAACTTCTACCCGATCGAAACCGCCCGCCGCGCCAACCTGCGCTGGCGTCCGGTCGGCCTGGGCTGCATGGGCCTGCAGGACGTGTTCTTCCGCAAGCGCCTGCCGTTCGACAGCGCCGAAGCCCGTGCCCTGTCGAAGAAGATTGCCGAAGCGATCTACTTCCACGCGCTGGAAACCTCCTGCGAGCTGGCCCAGGAACGCGGCAAGCACCCGTCGTTCAACGACACTCGCGCCGCCGGTGGCGAACTGCAGTTCGACGCCTGGAACGTGGTGCCGGAAGACGCCGAGCGCTGGGATGCCCTGCGTGCCCGCATCAAGGAACACGGCCTGCGCAACTCGCTGATGATCGCGATTGCCCCGACCGCGACCATCGCCTCGATCGCCGGCTGCTACGAGTGCGTCGAGCCGCAGGTATCCAACCTGTTCAAGCGCGAGACCTTGTCCGGTGACTTCCTGCAGGTCAACCGCTACCTGGTCAACGAGCTGAAGAAGCTGGGCCTGTGGACGCCGGAAATGCGCGATGCCATCAAGCTGGCCGAAGGCTCCATCGCGGGCGTGGCACAGATTCCGGAAACGCTGCGCGAGGTTTACCGCACCGCGTGGGAACTGCCGATGCGTTCGCTGATCGACATGGCCGCCGAGCGTGGCGCCTTCATCGACCAGTCGGCCTCGCTCAACCTGTTCATGGAAAGCCCGAACATCGGCGCGATGTCCTCCATGTACATGTACGCCTGGAAGCAGGGCATCAAGACCACCTACTACCTGCGTTCGCGCCCGGCCACCAAGATCGCCAAGACCACGGTCAGCGCTGCGGCCCCGGCCAAGGTGTTCAGCCCGGACGAAGCCATCGCCTGCTCGCTGGAAAACCCGGAAGCCTGCGAGGCCTGCCAGTAAGAGCGGCACCGCCGCGCGGTAGTGCCGGCCGCTGGCCGGCAACCCCGGCCAACGATCATCACCCACGGTAGCGCCGGGCCATGCCCGGCGGCTCACCCAGGAATTCAAGGAAACACCCATGGCCGACAAGCCCAAGCAGATGCTGCTCGATCCCGGTTTTGAACTGACCCTGCGCCCGATGCGCTACCCGCAGTTCTATGACATGTACCGGAATGCGATCAAGAACACCTGGACGGTGGAAGAGATCAACTTCCAGATCGACATCACCGACCTGCACAGCAAGATGTCGCCGGGTGAGCGCCACCTGATCCACCGCCTGGTCGCGTTCTTCGCCACCGGCGACTCGATCGTCTCCAACAACCTGGTGCTGAACCTGTACCAGCACTTGAACGCGCCCGAAGCGCGCATGTACCTGTCGCGCCAGCTGTATGAAGAAGCGCTGCACGTGCAGTTCTACCTGACCCTGCTCGACAACTACCTGCCGGATCCGGAAGAGCGCGTCAAAGCCTTCGCCGCGGTGGAGAACATCGACTCGATCAAGAAGAAGGCCGATTTCTGCTTCAAGTGGATCGACTCGATCCAGGACCTGAAGCGCATCGAGACCCGTGCCGAGCGTCGCCAGTTCCTGCTCAACCAGATCTGCTTCGCTGCGTGCATCGAAGGCCTGTTCTTCTTCGCCGCCTTCGCCTACGTGTACTACTTCCGTTCGCGCGGCCTGCTGCCGGGCCTGGCTTCGGGCACCAACTGGGTGTTCCGCGACGAGAGCGCGCACATGGAGTTCGCGTTCGAGTCGGTGCGCGTGGTGCGTGAGGAAGAGCCGGACCTGTTCGACGACGAGATGAAGCAGCAGGTCTACGACATGCTGGCCGAAGCCATTGAATGCGAAGTGCAGTTCGCCGAGGACGTGCTGTCCGGCGGCGTGGCCGGCATCTCGACCCGCGACATGCGCCAGTACCTGCAGCACTGCGCCGACCAGCACTTCGCCAAGCTGGGCATGGAAAAGAAGTACAACGTGCGCAACCCGCTGCCGTTCATGGAACTGCAGGACGTGCAGGAGCTGACCAACTTCTTCGAACGCCGCGTCTCGGCCTACCAGGTCGGCGTGCAGGGCGAAGTCGCCTTCGACATGAACTTCTGATCGAACCGGTCAGCTCTGTCGCAACGAACAACCCCGGCCAACGCCGGGGTTTTTCGTTTCTGTAGCGTCGAGCCATGCTCGACTCTACAAAGTGTCAGCGCCGCCCTTCCACCGCCATGCGCACCGCCAGCCCGGCCAGTACCGTGCCCATCAGCCAGCGCTGCACCACCTGCCAGGTCGGGCGCGCGGCCAGGAAGCCGGCGATGCTGCCAGCGGTCAGCGCGATCATGCCGTTCACGGTCACACTCACCGCGATCTGGGTGGAACCCAGCACGATCGACTGCATCAGCACGCTGCCTTCGCCGTCCGGATGCAGGAACTGGGGCAGCAGTGACAGATACATCACCGCCACTTTCGGGTTCAGCAGATTGGTCAGGAAGCCCATCGTGAACAGTTTGCGCGGGCTGTCCTGCGGCAGGTCACGCACTGCGAACGGCGAACGGCCGCCCGGCTTCAGTGCCTGCCAGGCCAGGTACAGCAGGTACAGCGCGCCACCGATGCGCAGCGCGTCGTAGGCGAACGGTACGGTCATCAGCAGCGCGGTGATGCCCAGTGCCGCACACAGCATGTAGAACACGAAGCCCAGCGCCACACCGCCCAGCGAGATCAGCCCTGCGACCGGCCCCTGGCAGATCGAGCGCGAGATGACGTAGATCATGTTCGGCCCGGGCGTGAGCACCATCGCCAGCGAAACCAGCGCAAAGGCCAGGAGGTCGGAAGGTGCGGGCATGGGCGGTCCAGGCAGTGGGCGTGGCGCAGTGTAGCGCCGCCTGCACGGGGCCTGGCTTAAAATTGCCGGACCCCACACCGAAGCACCCCCATGACCCCGATCCCCGAGACCGTGCCGCCCACCGAAGTGCGCATGGCCGAAATCGTCTTCCCCAACCACACCAACCACCTGGGCACCCTGTTCGGTGGCCAGGCATTGGCATGGATGGACAAGGCCGCCTTCCTGGCCGCCGCCCGCTATTCGCGCCGCACCGTGGTGACCGCGCGCAGCGACCAGGTCGACTTCAAGCTGCCGATCCGCATCGGCCAGATGGTGGAAACCATCGGCCGCATCGTCGAAGTCGGCCGCAGCTCGATGAAGGTCGAGGTCGAACTGGTCGCCGAAGACCTGCACAGCGGCGAGCGCAAGCTGTGCACCCGCGGCCACTTCGTGATGATCGCGCTGGACGAGGAAGGCCACCCGATCGCGGTGCCGTCGCTGCCGGCGGCCTGAGCCCGCCGGCTGAACCGGCGCTTGCAGGGGCGCTTGCGCGCCCCCATCTGGCAGCCATGACCCCGCTGCTGACCGACTTCATCGACCGCGCCCAGCGCTTGTTCGTGCTGACCGGCGCTGGTTGCAGTACCGCCTCGGGCATTCCCGATTACCGCGATACCGACGGCCAGTGGAAACGCACGCCGCCGGTGACCTACCAGGCCTTCATGGGCGAGGCGGCCACCCGCCAGCGCTACTGGGCGCGCAGCCTGCTCGGCTGGCCACGCTTCGGCCTGGCCCGGCCCAACGGCACCCACCAGGCGCTGGCCGCGCTGGAACGCCGCGGCACGCTGCAGGTCCTGCTGACCCAGAACGTGGACGGCCTGCACCAGCGTGCCGGCAGCCACAATGTGATCGACCTGCATGGCCGCCTGGACCGGGTGCGCTGCATGGGCTGCGAGCGCCGCAGCGGCCGCGAGGAGTTCCAGCAGCGGCTGCTGGACGCCAATCCCGGCTGGGATGCGCTGGAGGCCGGTATCGCCCCCGATGGCGATGCCGACCTGGAGACCGATTTCTCCACGTTCGTGGTGCCCGATTGCGCCTGCTGCGGCGGCCTGTTGAAGCCGGATGTGGTGTTCTTCGGCGAAAACGTGCCGCGCGAACGCGTGGCCGCGGTGCACGATCACCTGCAGCAGGCCGACGCCGTGCTGGTGGTGGGCTCGTCGCTGATGGTCTATTCCGGCTTCCGCTTCGTGCAGGCCGCGGCCAGGGCAGGGTTGCCGGTGGCGGCATTGAACCGTGGCCGCACCCGCGCCGACGACCTGCTGCAGTTCAAGGACGAGCGGGACTGCGCTGAAGCGCTGGCTGGATGGGCTTCGTGTTGAGCCGAGCCCACGCCCGGCTGAAGTAGATCGCACGAAACAGCGATCCATCCAGGCGGTTGATCCGGGAGCCGCGCAGCGGTGCAATACGCACCCTCCATCCGCCTGTCCCCCGCATCGCCGTGACCCAGCTGTTTTCGCCGATCTCGTTCGGCCCCCTGACCCTGTCCAACCGCATCGTGATCGCGCCGATGTGCCAGTACTCCGCCGAAGACGGCCGCGCCAGCGACTGGCACGCCATGCACCTGGGCAACCTGGCGCAGTCCGGCGCCGGCCTGCTGATCCTGGAAGCCACCGCGGTCGAACCGCGCGGCCGCATCAGCTGGGCCGACCTGGGCCTGTGGGACGACGGTACCGAGGCCGCGCTGGCGCAGGTGCTGACCAGCGTCCGCCGCTGGTCGCCGATGCCGCTGGGCATCCAGCTGGGCCATGCCGGCCGCAAGGCCTCGGTGAACCGTCCGTGGGACGGCGGTGGCCAGCTGCCGGCCGACGATGCGCGTGGCTGGGCCACCGTGGCGCCGTCGCCGCTGCCGTTCCATGCGG
Organism: Stenotrophomonas sp. 109824_Sma; assembly: GCF_056480025.1. NCBI lineage: Bacteria > Pseudomonadati > Pseudomonadota > Gammaproteobacteria > Lysobacterales > Lysobacteraceae > Stenotrophomonas > Stenotrophomonas sp. 109824_Sma. The sequence continues at coordinate 244,607 of NZ_CM151078.1, forward strand.
CAGACCCGGCACCGCAGGAACTGGACGAGGCCGGCATTGCCGAGGTCATCGCCGCCTTCGCCGCCAGTGCGGTGCGTGCCGAGCGCCTGGGCTTCGAGCTGATCGAGCTGCATGCCGCGCACGGTTACCTGCTGCACCAGTTCCTGTCGCCGCTGAGCAACCGCCGCACCGACGGCTACGGTGGCTCGCTGCCGAACCGCTTGCGCCTGCTGGTGGAGGTGTTCGATGCGGTGCGTGCGGCGGTGTCCGACAAGGTCGCCGTGGGCGTGCGCATTTCCGCCAGCGACTGGGTCGAGGGTGGCTGGGACCTGGTGCAGAGCGAGGCGCTGGCACAGGTGCTGGACGCGCGCGGCTGCAATTTCCTGCATGTCTCCAGCGGCGGCCTGGACGAGCGCCAGAAGATCACCGTCGGCCCCGGTTACCAGGTGCCGTTCGCCGCGGCGATCAAGGCCAAGGTGCGCATGCCGGTGATCGCGGTGGGCATGATCACCGAACCGGAACAGGCCGAGTCGATTCTGCGCCACCGCCACGCCGATGCCGTGGCCCTGGCGCGCGGCATCCTCTACGACCCGCGTTGGCCGTGGCACGCTGCCGCAGCATTGCGCGACAGCGTGGACGCTGCGCCCCAGTACCTGCGCTGTGAGCCACGCGATGCGCGCGGCGTGTTCAAGGCGCGCTGACGCAATCTGCGAGCGCATTGTGACGCTTCAGGATGCAGGGGATCTACGCGGCGGCGAGTTGCGGCATAGCCTGTCGCAACGAACTAGGAATGATTGCGGATACCACTTTATGTGAATGACACCTCATTGCGCTGGGTGCGGACATTGCAACGTTGAGCTGCACACACGGTTGTGCAGCCAATGGAGAAACGCAATGAAACCCATGATGCTGGTTGTTCTGCTCTCGGCTTTCTCACTGCCTCTATCAATGCCTGCCGTCGCAGGTGATGACGTGGCGAGTGTCACCGGGGCGGAGAATGTCTCGCTCATGCACGCCCCTGTGAACTCGCGGGGGCGGCTTGATCTTCACATGATCGAGCTCTCTCCCGAATCCCCACTGATGTTGCTTTCACCCCTTGCGCGCAAGCAGTTTGTCGATTCGCTGGTGTTTGGAGATCGGGGACTGGCCAGCTTCAGCTACGAGCCCATCGTCTCCGAACTGAGTGCAGGTGAAGCCTATCGGCTCCTGTCACTCTTCGGGGCACAGCGCGCAATTGTGCACATCCCGGGATTGCGGCAGGAGTCGGAAGCGGATCATGTGGTCGTGCAGTCGGCCAATCCAAACCCGGTATTCGAAGATTATCCGGGCTACGCCTGTTCAGGGCGTGCGACCTGTTCAACCTCCATGAGCAGCATCTGCATGTCGAGTTGCTGATCGCATGATTGGTCGCATGCTGCTTTGGTGTTTGCTGCTGCCCACAAGTACGTGGGCAGCAACTCCAGTAGACGCTCAACTGCGTGAAATGGACCGGGAGATGTTGGCCGCTGGCGCTTCAGACCGAGTCGAGAAGCTGGTGGATGGCTATTCGTCATGGGAGTCTTCCAGATCATCAGGGGATGGTTGCGGCAGTTTGAGCAATCTGGATCTTGAGGCCGCGTTCCGCGCCAGCTTCTACATCTCAATGTACGTTGGAGACGAGAAATGGCTTGGCAAGGTCCGATGCATTCATGCAGAACTGGGGCGGAGAGGTATTGCCACAGAGACAACGCACCGGAAAATGCACGCGGTTCTGGTGCAGGTTCGACATTTTGCTGAGGCCAATGCGCTGCGTGAGATGGCGTCATTGCGTGTAGATGAACTTCCCGAGATAGAGCGGAACGCGCCTGGCCAGCAGGGCGTTCTCCACCCTCTTGCGAGTGGAAAGCTGGAATGGCGGGGGTGGACGTACAGGGAGGGATTGGAGGTGGTCGCCTATGTCAGTCCGGCATGCGCTCCCTCGCGACGCGCGATGCACGTGATCATGAACGAACCAGAATGGACATGGATTCGATCCAGCGTGCGCTTTGTCGTGCGTCGATCTCCTGCATGGCCGCAGCCGGGTGTCAGCGAGTGGAACAGAAGCAATCCCTCTCATCCCATGTTGCTCCAAGCGGGGCCCGCGGGCTGGAAAGAACTGGATGTCCATGAAACTCCGGTATTCCATGTTTTCAGGAATGGGCAGCGCCTGCGCACCCTGACAGGATGGGCAGAGGCCAGTGCTCACCTGATGAGCCTGAAGGAGAGTTTCTGACCGCGAAGGCCCTCCGCTCTTCCCCGTCACACCCGCCAGGCCGGCGCGATGCCAGCCTGCAGATGCTCGAACAGCGCGCGGATCTTGGCGGTGAAGTCGCGGCGGTCGCTGACGCAGAAATAGACCTCCATCGGCTCCGGGCGCCACGCCGTGTCGGCGCCGAACACCGGCGTCAGGCGGCCATCGCGCAGGTACGGCTCGGCCACGAACGCGGCCAGCCGGGTGATGCCGGCACCGGCCGCCGCCAGCGACGCCAGCGCATCGATGTCATCGCAGACCATGCTCGGCGGCAGCGCGGCGTCCACGCGCTGGCCCTCCTTCAGCAGGCCCCAGCGCAGCGGCCGGCCATCGGTGGGGAAGCGGTGCAGCAGCCCGCGATGGCTGCCCAGTTCCGAGGGTTCCTGCGGCGTGCCATGGGCCTTCAGGTAGGTTGGCGAGGCACAGAACACGAACGGCACGCGCGCCAGCTGCCGCGCGACCACGCCATCCTCCAGCTGCGCCCCGATGCGGATGCTGGCATCCACCGCTTCCGGGCCATGCTGCACGGCGCGGTCGGTCAGGCGCAGCTCCAGCTGCAGTTGCGGATAGCGTTTCTGCAGTGAAGGCAGCAAGGGGGCAAGCACGTGGCGACCGAAGGCGCTGCTGCTGGCGATGCGCAGCGGCCCGGCCGGCTCGATGTCACCGGCAGTGACCATCGCCTGCGCACGCGCCAGGTCGGCTTCGATGTGGCGCACCTGCGCCAGGTACAGCGCGCCGGCCTCGCTGAGGGCCAGCTGGCGCGTACTTCGGTTCAGCAGCCGTACGCCCAGATGCGCTTCCAGCCGGTTGATGTTCTGGCCGACTGCGGTGGCGCTGATGCCAAGGATGCGGGCCGCGGCGGCAATGCTGCCGGTCTCTGCGGTGCGGGTGAAGCTGCGGATCAGTTGCAACAGGTTCATGACCGACCAGCTTGCCACGGGGAGTCCCAAGTATCGCTTGGGACTGAACCAAGCAGGTCGGTTGCATCGGTGACCATCGATCCATCGGGCAGGGCGCTGCCCTACACTCGGGCGATGCGCCCCGATTCCATCCTCACCCTGTCCTGCCCCGACCGTACCGGCATCGTCTATCGCGTGTCCGGCCTGCTGTTCGACCGCGGCTGCAACATCCTCGACGCCCAGCAGTTCGGCGACGAGGAAAGCGGTCGCTTCTTCCTGCGCGTGCATTTCGACCGTGACGCCGGCCTGCCGCTGGAGACTGTGCATGCCGCCATGGCCACGCTTGCCGAAGGCTTCGGCATGGACTGGCAGCTGCATGATGGCCGCCGTCGCGCACGCCTTCTGGTGTTGGTCAGCAAGCAGGGGCACTGCCTCAACGATCTGCTGTTCCGTGCCCACAGCGGGCAGCTGAAGGTCGACATCGCGGCAGTGGCGTCCAACCACGCCGACTTCGCGCCATTGGCCGCGTCCTACCAGGTACCGTTCCACCACCTGCCGGTGACCGCCGATACGCGTGCGGTGCAGGAACAACAGATCATCGACCTGGTCGAGCGCGAGCGCATCGATCTGGTGGTACTGGCGCGTTACATGCAGATCCTGTCACCCACGCTGTGCCGCGCGCTGGCCGGCCGTGCGATCAACATCCACCACAGCTTCCTGCCCAGCTTCAAGGGCGCGCAGCCGTACCACCAGGCGCACGCGCGCGGGGTCAAGATCATCGGCGCCACCGCGCATTACGTTACCGAGGATCTGGACGAAGGCCCGATCATCGAACAGGACGTGGCCCGCGTGGACCACGCGATGGCACCGCGCGAGCTGGTGCGGCTGGGCAGCGATACCGAATCGCTGGTGCTGGCACGCGCGGTTCGCCGCCATGTGGAGCACCGCATCCTGCTCAACGGGCACCGAACGGTGGTGTTCCGGTAATCGCCCATCCCGCGTCCGCCGGGCATGGCCCGGCGCTACCACGGGTGCTATCCGGTAGTGCCGGCCGCTGGCCGGCAACTGCAGAGATCCCGAGGTTGCCGGCCAGTGGCCGGCACTACCGAATCCTGATTTCATCCAATGAAAAGCCCCCGGTTCGGCCGTCCCGCGATCTGTAGGGGGCGTAGTTTGGGGGCTGGATGAATCGATTGTGTTGTCGTGGGCAGGAGCGCGCAAGCGGCATAAGCGACGTGCGCGGTAGCGCCGGGCCATGCCCGGCGGTCACGCCTCAGGCGATCGCGATCCCCGCCTTGCCCAGCGCTTCGCGCACCATCGCGTCGTTGGCTTCGGTCACCGGCCGGGTCAGGTCCCACAGGAACTTCACCCGGAAGCCGGACTTCACCGCGTCCTGCGCGCTCCACAGCACGCAGTAGTCACGGGCCAGGCCGCACACGTGCACTTCGCGGATGCGCCGCTCGTGCAGCCAGCCGGCCAGGCCGGTGGCCGGGCGCTCGCCATCGGGGCCGTGGTTCTCGCGGAAGGCGCTGTACGAATCCACCTGTTGGCGCGTGCCCTTGCGCAGGATCACGTCGGCCACCGTCCAGTCCACGCCCGGGTGCAGCGCGGCACCGGCGCTGCCCTGCACGCAGTGGTCGGGCCACAAGGTCTGTGGCTGTGCATGCAGCAGGATGGTCTCAAACGGGCGCTGGCCAGGGTGCTGGCTGGCAAACGAGGCATGGTCGGCCGGGTGCCAGTCCTGGGTCGCCACCACGGTGCGGTAGCGACGCTGTGCCAGCAGGTCGGCAATCGGTGCCACCAGCGCATCGCCCTGGTCGCAGGCCAGCGCACCGCCGGGCATGAAGTCCGGCTGCAGGTCGATCACCAGCAGGGCGACATCGGCGGGCAGGGCGGTCATGGCAGGTCCGGTACAACAGAAGGGGCGACCAGCGTGGCCGCCCCATGCCTGCACGTCAATCGCCCTGCGGCGCCTCAGCGTCCTGCCCGTAGTACAGCAGGCCGATCTTGATCCGTTCGCGCCCGTTCTCGCGGCGGTGGCGGTTGGCATCGCGCAGCGAGTACACGCAGCCGCAGTATTCCTGCTGGTAGAACTGCTCGCGCTTGCTGATCTCGATCATGCGGCTGGCACCGCCGCCCTTGCGCCAGTTGTAGTCCCAGTACTGCAGGCCTTCATAGCGCGACGCGGCGCGAATGCCGCAGTCGTTGATCTGCGCCATGTTCTTCCAGCGCGAGATGCCCAGCGACGAACTGATGGTGTCGTAACCGTGCTCGTGCGCGTACAGCGCGGTGCGTTCGAAGCGCATGTCGAAGCACATCGTGCAGCGGATGCCGCGCTCGGGCTCGTTCTCCATGCCGCGCGCACGGCTGAACCAGTTGTCGGTGTCGTAGTCGCAGTCGATGAACGGGATGTCGTGCTGTTCGGCGAAGCGGATGTTCTCCTGCTTGCGCAGCTCGTATTCCTTCACCGGATGGATGTTGGGGTTGTAGAAGAAGATCGCGTAGTCGATCCCGGAGGCGGTGATCGCCTCCATCACTTCGCCGGAACAGGGCGCGCAGCACGAATGCAGCAGCAGGCGCTTGCCGTCGGCGGGCAGGGTCAGGGTGGGGCGTTGGAGCTCGGTCATCGTCAGGTACCGCATGGACCGCCGGCAACGGCGGTGGCCCATGCATCAGCGCGTGGGTGAACGGGTCTGGCTGGATACCGTGAACAGGACGCGCGCGGCCACACCGCCTGCACGCGCAGGACGACGGCGGCCCCGGCAACCTCCCCGCGGAGATTCCAGGTCGAGTCAGGGGACGGTCGTGTCCCCCGGCCGGGGCCGGTATTCGGGCTGATGGACACGGGCCGCAGCCCACCTACTACCCGCCGCTTCCCAGGCGTGAGCCCAGTGCTGTTGGCAGGATTCGTTTCCATTCACCGCTGCGGGGCAGCTCCGGAATGGGCGCGCGAAGCGCCTTCACCGGATTCCCGTTTAAATCCCTGCCGCGATGACAACTACGGCAGGGATACCTTCGGCGTGCCCACGGTGGACGCGTTGCTGGCCAGGGTCAAGGGGCATCGGGGTCAGAGCCCGTTGCGCTGCAACGGGATCCGACCCCAGCGGAAGGAAGGGGTCGGATCCCGCTGCCACGCAGCGGGCTCTGACCCCGGTCGGGATGCACCTTCAATGCCCCGCCGCCGCCCGCGCGCGGATCTCATCCAGCCGCTGGTCGTGCAGCAACCGGCCGTTCTCCCACACGGTCACCATCGCGTCCTCGAAGCCGGTTGGCAGCGTGTCGTCACCGCTGGAAGGCAATGCCACCGTGTGCAGGCTGCCGTCATCCAGGCGCCGCAGCAGGCGCATGCGGCCGCGCTTGCTGGTCTTGCCGGCGTCGGTGATCGGGTCCTTGTAGACATCGATCCACTCGCCGTCCACCCGTGCGGCCGAACACTTCAGCGCGAACTTCTGGGTATCGCGGTCCAGCCGCTGCAGCAGCGCACCGCCCATGCCGAAGGCCACGTTGTCGGCGGCGTAGCCGTCGTCGGTGATGCGCTGCAGGATCGCTCGGATCGTGTCCGGGTTGATGCCATCGCCCTGGATCACCCGCACGTGGTTGAGCACGCGGTAGCCCTTGCTGTTGAGGGTGTGGCCGAAGGCTTCATCCAGCCGGCGCAGGCTTTCGGCCACCACCTCCACCGGGTCACCCGAATCGGGGCGGATGACCAGGGTCGCGCCCGAGGCAATCACTTCATCGCGCAGGGTGGTGCCCCAGTGCTCGCTGATCGCGCGGTAGATGTCGTAGCTGTCCGACACCACCGCTACGATCGCACCGGGCTTGCCGAACTGGCGCAGCATGTTGCGGTAGGCGTCCACCTCGCGCTCGCGGCCCCAGCTGGTGATGGTGCTGTGCTCGGCGGCGGGAATCGAATGGCCGGCCATCGGCGCGTGATAGTGCGCGCGCGCCAGGCACAGGGCCGAGACGGTATCGGTGCCGAGGAAGTTGACCAGGTGCGCGGCACCGCCCAGCGCGGCCGATTCCAGGCTCGAGACGCCGCGCGCGCCGAAGTCGTGCAGTTTGAACGGCAGCTGCCCCTGCGGGTCGTCGCTGGTCTGCTGCAGGAACGCGGCAATGGTCTGCCGTGCATGCCAGCTGATGGTGGCCACGGTGACCGGGTACCACACGCGCAGCAGCAGCGTTTCCAGGTACGAGGGCACCCAGAACGCGGCCGGATCGGTCGATTCAATGGTCATCAGTGCCTGGTGGGTGGGCACCACGCTGCCCTCCGGCACGGCGCGGATGCGCACCGGCAGGTGGCCGCCAAGCCGGTCGACGATATCGCGCCAGCCGGCCTCGTTGAACGGTTCGCCATGGGCGGCGAATACCGCAGCAGCGTCGTCGATGTCGGCGTGGGTGACCGGCCGTGCCAGGGCGTCCTTGAGGATCGCCTGCAGGCCGAAGAACACCGTGCGATCGTGCAGGCCGCCACGTGATTCCACGTAGAAGAACGTGGCATCGGTACCCGGCGGGTACTGCAGCCAATGGCTGGCCTTGTAGCTGTCGGTGTTGAGGAGAAGATTATCGAGGTAGTGCATGACGGAAGCTCCTTCGCGTCGAGTGACACCGGCGGTCTATCCGCCAGTGGGAAGCCGGGCCGGTCAGCCGCGGCCGAGGAAATACTCCAGGATGTGCAGGTGGTCTTCGAACAGCTGCGGGCCCATGTCCAGTGCTTCACTCACCGGTATCCAGCGCGCCTTGTCGGCATCGTCGCCGCCGCGCACCGGCGGCAGGTCACCGGCCGGAAACTCGAAGTGGAAGCCGTGGGTGATGGTGCGACCACGCTGGCTGCGGTCGGGGTGGTCGAACACCTGCTGGCCCTTCAACGACCCCTTCAACACCGGTAGCGGAATCTTCAGCCGGGTTTCCTCGCGCAGTTCGCGCAGGCAGCTGTCGAGCAGGCTCTGCTCCTGGCCGACGAAGCCGCCGGGCAGCGCCCACAGCCCCTTGCCGGGTTCCGAACGGCGCCGCACCAGCAGCACGTGGCCCGAATGCACGACCACCGCATCGGTGGTGACGAAGGTGGGCGCGTACGGCGCATCCTTCCAGGCGGCCTTGTACTGTTCGATGAAGCGGTACTCGGCCACCAGCTGGCCATAGGCAGGCGCGCTTTTGCGGAACGCTTCGAGCATGTCGTACACCGGCGCCGGCACATTGCCACGCAGCATCAGCAGCGCACCGTGGAAGTCGACGTCGCCGGCCTCGAACAGGTAGCGCCGCAGCTCGGTGGCCGACAGGGTGGCGGTGTGCTGCACGTCCACCAGCGGCCATTGTGGGAATTCCCGCAGATAGTAGCTGGAGGCATCCTTGTCCATGCCGATCAGGCCCACCTTGGCATCGGCAGCGGCGCCATCGTTGCGCAGGGCTTCGGCCACCTGGCGTTGTACGTTGGCAATCCACTGCGCTTCGTTGTACAGGTGGTCGCGCAGGGGCCGGATCAGCAGGCGGTCGGTGTGGCCATCGAGGGCAGCCTGGATCATCACGGCGCGTTCGGCCACGGTCCAGGGATTGCGGAGGCTGCGGGGGATATCGGCAGAGCCGACCAGGAAGATCAGCTTGCGGGCCCGGCTCAGGGCCAGGCGGGCAACGGCGGCGTGGCCGTTGTGGAAGGGCTCGAATCGCCCGATGAAGACGAGATAGTCGAATTCCATGAGAATCCCTCATGTCGTTGTGGCAGCCGCGGGTCTGTCCCTTGGCTTGCTGCAGATGCTACGCCGATGGCGGGGCGGGTCAAGCCTGCAGGCATGCCTTCCGCTGAACACCGAAGATTCCTGCCGGGACTGCGCTGCTGTTCTCAGGCCCTGAGAAGCCTCTGCGCCATACTGGCACCCACGCGGCGGACGGCATGCTCGGGGGCAAGACAGTGGCGGACAAGTACTGCGATCTGGTCATGAAAGGCGGCATCACCAGCGGCATCGTGTACCCCAATGCGGTATTGGCGCTGGCGCGCGAGTATCGCTTCAAGAGCATCGGCGGCACTTCGGCGGGCGCCATCGCCGCAGCCGTGGCGGCCGCGGCGGCATGCGGTGATCGCCGCCAGCAGGCGGGCGAACATCTGCCCGGCGATGCCGGCTACGGCGGGTTGTCGGCGGTGTCGGCGCAGCTGTCGCGGCGCGGCTTCATCTACAGCCTGTTCCAGCCGGCACGGGGCGCGCGCGCGGCCTACCGGCTGCTGGTGGTGCTGACCGGCAATGCCGGCCTGCCGCACAAACTGCTGTGCCTGGCCGTCGCGGTATTCGAGATCGCGCCGCTGGAAGTGCTGGTGTCGCTGGCGCTGCTGCTCGGCCTCGGCTGGTGGGGCGGTGGCTGGAGCGGCGTGGCCGCCACGCTGCTGCCCTCACTGCTGTGTGCGTACGGTGCGGGTGTGGCCGGTGCCGCGCTGCGTGTGGCACGGGTGGCGCGGCGCAACCTGCTGGGCCTGTGCAGCGGCCTCGGCCGCGATGCACGCACGCCGGCATTGACCGAGTGGCTGCATGAATGCCTGCAGCAGCTGTCCGGCAAGCCGCTGGATGCACCGCTCACCTTCGCCGACCTGCACGACGCGCCGCGCTACGCCGGTGAGCCGGACAGCCCGCATGCGATCAGCCTGCAGATGATCACCACCTGCGTGTCGCACAACGAGCCGCGCACGCTGCCGCTGGGCGGCGCGCAGTTCTGGTTCCTGCGCGAGGAGTTCGAGCAGCTGTTCCCCGCCAGCGTGGTGCAGTGGCTGGTGAAGCAGGCCGGCCCGCCGCTGGAGGTGGAAGGACGGCAGTACTACCACCTGCCACAGGGCCCGAAGCTGCCGGTGCTGGTGGCCACGCGCATGAGCCTGAGCTTCCCGCTGCTGATCAGCGCGGTGCCGCTGCATGAGCCCTCGCGCCGCGAACGCCGCTGTGAACCGACCGCGCCTGCGGCCGACCAGGAGCACAACGTGGCCGACAGCATGGAAGGGCTGACCAGTGCCGGCCAGACCTGTGGCCCGGTGATCACCGCGTTCCGCATCTGCTGGTTCTCCGATGGTGGCATCAGCAGCAACTTCCCGATCCACCTGTTCGACGCCGCCCTGCCGCGCTGGCCGACGTTCGCCATCAATCTGGTCTACCCGCAGCATGCCGAAGATGTGAGCCACGGCAGCAGTGGCCGCCAGGCGCTGGAACATGCCGTGTTCCTGCCCACCGAAAACCGCCACGGCTGGCAGCGCACCTACCAGTCGATCGCCACGCCGTTGGCCGCTGCGGAGCTGGGCCGCTTCCTGTTCGCGGTGGTGGCGACCATGCAGAACTGGCGCGACCTGCTGCAGGCGCGTGCGCCGGGCTACCGCGACCGTATCGTGCACGTCAGCCTGCAGGGCGACGAAGGCGGCATGAACCTGGACATGCCGCAGGAGGTGCTGACCCGCATCGCCGACAAGGGCAGCCTGGCCGGTGCGCGCTTCTGTTCGTTCTCGTTCGAGAACCACTACTGGATCCGCTGGCGCAACCTGGCCTCGGCCTACCAGCGTTACACGCTGGAAGTGGCGCGCACCGATGACCCGGCACAGCAGGTGCTGGCTTATCGCGCGGCATACGCGATGGTTGCCCGCGGTGAACCGACGCCACCGTCATACAAGCTGGGTTCGGAAGACAAGCGGTTGGCCTCGCAGCAGCTGTGGGGCTTGATGGTCGAGCAGGGACGCACCTGGGAGGACCTCGGCCCCGACCTCACCGACGGTGCACCGCGCCCGTTGCCGCAGATGAAGGTGACGCCGATCTACTGAGCCGGTCCTCGGTAGATCCACGCCATGCATGGATGCATCTCGAATGGGGGTCAGATCCGTTTTCCGCAGGAAAACGGATCCGACCCCCTGCGGTGCCTCATCGCCACGGCGCCACCACCGCATCACCCTGCAATGGCGCATACAAGGGCAATGCCAGCTCCTGCTTCACCCAGCCCGGATTGAGCGCACGCAGGCCGGCCAGGTATTCGCGGGCCAGCGCGATATCACCTTGCCGCATGGCCAGGCGCGCAGCGCGCGCCCAGGTGCGGTCCCAGCCATGGGCCAGTGACAACGAGGTCGCCAGCGCAGTGCGCGCACCTGCCACATCGCCGTTCTCCCAACGCTGCTCGGCCTGGATGATCGCCTCGTTGGACAGGCGCATGTCGTACAGCTCGCGCAGCCTCGCGACCGCGCGTGGGTCGGCGTCCACGCGCAGGTCGGTGTCCTGCCAGTCGCCTCCTGGCGTGCGCACCAGTAGCGCCGCCGACCACTGCCCGCTGCGCTGGCCTCCCGCGTCTTGGCCAGCTTCCAGCGCCGCCAGCAGGCGCGCCGCCAATTCACCGTGTGTTGCGGCGAAGGCGCGCTGCATCGAGGCCAGCACCTGCGGCCCAGCCAGGCCATTGCCCTGCACGCTCAGCATGCCTTCGCCCTGCGCACCTGCCCAATCCGCCTGCTGCGCGGTAGCGCCGGTGTACTGCGCATTGCCGCCGCGCGCGCTGACCAGCCCCACCTGGCGCTCGGCAAGCGTGGTGCCATCGAAGTTGCCGTCTTCATCGAGCAGCTGCTTCAGCACCTGGGCAGGCGTGCGGCCTTTGGCCATCAACTCCAGACCCTTCGACCCATAGGTCGGGTTGGTCTCGAACTGGCTGGCGACCGCGCCCACCTTCGCCTGTGCCCACGGCACACCCACGCCCCCGACCGCCAGGTTGTGCGTGGCCACCGCCACCCCGCAGTCGCCGGCCTCGTTGCAGGCGGCAATGGAGAACGTCGCCCACGCCGGCGCAGCGCAGGCAGCGAGCAGCAGGACCAGGCAGGAACGCAGCAGGAACATGGCCAACTCCGTGGGCAGGCATTGCAATGGGATGCAGCCTACGCACGAAAGGTTTAGTAGATCCACGCCATGCGTGGATGGAATCCCATCGAAATCGAATATTTCGAACCTTCATCGAAGAACATCCACGCATGGCATGGATCTACCGTGTCGACCAAGGTCGACACCCACCAACAGCAGCGTGCCGACCAACGGTCAGCACCCACCAACAGCAGCGGGAAACTGTCGAAGGCGGGGTGGGTCCGGTTGCGGGGGCGTGAGCCGCATGGATGCGGCGACCGAGCTTACATGGACGTACTTGCAGCGTCCCCCGCAACCGGATCCACCCCGCCATCCCACGGAAAGCCCGCTGTTGCTTTTGCTGTTGCCTTGGATTGAAGCAGGTGCAGGGCGCAGCCCTGCCGAACCACCCCTACCGCCCCGGCAACTGCGCGAACGCACGCTGCATGCAGTCCTCGCGCGGGCACACCCGGCACCCCGGGCCGATCGATACCGAGTTGCCCGGGCTCTGCACATCCAGTCCCAGTGAATACACCAGCCGCTCGGCATGCTGCAGATCGCAGCCCAGTGCCACCGCGAAGGTCTTGCGCGGCTGGCCATGGCCCACCGGGCCACTGCTGACCTGCCGCGCCAGCCAGAAATGGCGGCGCCCATCGGGCATGCGCGCCGTCTGCGTAAGGATGCGGCCGGGCTGGTTGAACGCCTCGTAGACGATCCACAGCGGGCACGAACCGCCCACCTGCGAGAAATGGAAATCGGTGGCCGAATGGCGCTTGGACACATTGCCGGCGCGGTCAACGCGGATGAAGAAGAACGGCAGGCCAGGCGCACTGCGCCGTGCCAGCGTGCTCAGCCGATGGCAGACCGCTTCGAAGCCGACGCCGAACTGATGCGCCAGCAGTTCGATGTCGTAGCTGCTGGTTTCGGCCGCCCGCAGGAAGCGCATGTACGGCATCACCAACGCGCCGGCGAAATAGTTGGAGAGACCGATCCGCGCCTGCGCGATGCGTGCCTCATCGGTGAACCCGGCGCGCGCCACCACTGCATCGATCTGCGGCAGGTAGCCGTGAAGGGCCAGCTCGGCCGCCATCTGGAACGCCTGCTGGCCGGGCTCCAGGTAATCGGGCAGCCACAGCCGCCGCGCACCGGCATCGTATTGCCGCTTCTCGCGCCCGGCCTGAAGGGCGGCCACTTCCACCAGCACGCCATGGCGGTCGGCCAGCAGCTGGCGCAGCCGCGGCGCCACATGCCCGGGCGACAGCCCCCACTCGGCGAACAGCTGCTCGGCCAGCTCGTCCAGCTCGGGAATGTGGTTGTGCATGCGGTTGAAGAATTCGCGTACCTGGTCGCCGGCCGGCAGGGTGCTGCCGGCGCCGGGCTCGCCCAGCTGGAATTCCAGTGCGGCGGCATGCTCGCGCAGCGCCAGGTGGCGGCGATGCAGGTCCAGCAGGGCGCGGCTGACCTGCGGCAGGTTGCCGGCCAGCGCGCGCAGTTCGGTGGCGCTGACCTCGGCCAGGCCCAGGTCGCGCAGGGTTTCACCCAGTGCTTCCTGCAGCGCGGCGGGCTCATCGTCGTCGAACAGGGAAGAAACATCGCCCAACACCTCGCCCAGCTTCTTCTGCACCGCCGGCGTGAGCGGGCGCTTGTTGCGCTCGATCTGATTCAGGTAGCTGGCCGACAGCCCCAGCGCCCGTGCCAGATCCGCCTGGCTGTAGCCGCGCTGCTCGCGCAGCCGCAGCAGGCGCAGGCCAAGTTGTCGCTGGGGGGCTGAATAATTCACAGAATTAACATGAATCGTCTGGCGTGTTGGCCAGATTAAGCGGATTCAGCCCGGAAATCGAGGTGGGTGCTGTGAATAATGCCAAGCATCTTTCGCACCCTGTGGGATTGTCGTCATGACTGTTGCAGCGCCCCGTATCCGCATGCTGATCGATGGCCAGTTCGTTGAATCGGCCACCTCCCACTGGCAGGACGTGATCAATCCGGCCACCCAGGACGTGCTGGCCAAGGTGCCGTTCGCCACCACCGGCGAAGTGGATGCCGCCGTCGCCGCCGCCAAGGAAGCCTTCAAGACCTGGCGCAAGACCCCGATCGGCACCCGTGCGCGCATCTTCCTGAAGTACCAGCAGCTGATCCGCGAAAACATGAGCGAGCTGGCCCACATCCTCACCGCCGAACAGGGCAAGACCCTGCCCGACGCCGAAGGCGATGTGTTCCGTGGCCTGGAAGTGGTCGAGCATGCCGCCGCCATCGGCAACCTGCAGCTGGGCGAGCTGGCCAACAACGTGGCCAATGGCGTGGACACCTACACGATCATGCAGCCGCTGGGCGTGTGCGCCGGCATCACCCCGTTCAACTTCCCGGCGATGATCCCGCTGTGGATGTTCCCGATGGCGATTGCAACGGGCAACACCTTCATCCTCAAGCCGTCCGAGCAGGACCCGATGGTCACCATGCGCCTGGTCGAGCTTGCCCTGGAAGCCGGCATTCCGAAGGGCGTGCTGAACGTCGTCCACGGTGGCGAGGAAGTGGTCAACGCGATCTGCGACCACCCGGACATCAAGGCCGTTTCGTTCGTCGGTTCCACCCGCGTCGGCACCCACGTCTACAACCGTGCCTCGCTGGCCGGCAAGCGCGTGCAGTGCATGATGGGCGCCAAGAACCACGCCGTGGTGCTGCCGGACGCCAACAAGGAACAGACCCTCAACGCGATGGTCGGCGCTGCTTTCGGTGCCGCGGGCCAGCGTTGCATGGCCGCCTCCACCCTGGTGCTGGTCGGTGAAGCACGCAACTGGGTGCAGGACCTGGTCACCAAGGCCAAGACCCTGAAGGTCAGCGGCGGCACCGTGGCCGGCACCGATGTCGGCCCGGTCATTTCCTGCAGCGCCCGCGAGCGCGTGGAAGGCCTGATCGCCTCGGGCGTGGAGCAGGGCGCCAAGCTGGTGCTCGATGGCCGCAAGCCGCAGGTCGATGGTTTCGAGAAGGGCAACTTCGTCGGCCCGACCATCTTTGCCGGTGTCACCACCGACATGCGCATCTACCAGGAAGAAATCTTCGGGCCGGTGCTGGTCATCCTCGAAGCGGAAACGCTGGAAGAGGCCATCGCGATGGTCAACAGCAACCCGAACGGCAATGGCACCGCGCTGTTCACCCAGTCCGGCGCTGCCGCGCGCAAGTTCCAGGAAGACATCGACGTCGGCCAGGTCGGCATCAACGTGCCGATCCCGGTGCCGGTGCCGCTGTTCTCGTTCACCGGTTCGCGCGCGTCCAAGCTGGGCGACCTGGGCCCGTACGGCAAGCAGGTGGTGCTGTTCTATACCCAGACCAAGACGGTCACCGCGCGCTGGTTCGATGACGAGACGCTGAGCCATGGCGTCAACACCACGATCAGCCTGAAGTAACGGCAGGAGCAGCCATGAGCCACTCGATGACGACGGAACTGGAAGAAGCGCAGCAGGCGTACCGCGAGGCGGCGCGCGACTTCGCACAGGCCGAACTGGCGCCGCACGCCGCGCGATGGGATGCGGAGGGCATCTTTCCGCGCGAGGCGATCGCCAAGGCCGGTGAACTGGGCTTCTGCGGTCTGTATATGGACCCGGAAGTGGGCGGCAGCGGCCTGAGCCGACTGGACGCCGCCGTCGTCATCGAGGAGCTCGCCAACGTCGATCCGTCGACGGCGGCCTACATCAGCATCCACAACATGGCTTCGTGGATGGTGTCCAAGTGGGGCCAGCCGGCACTGCGCGATGCGTGGGGCACCGATCTGTCTTCGGGCAACAAGCTGGCTTCGTACTGCCTGACCGAACCGGGTGCTGGTTCCGATGCGGCCTCGCTGAAGACCACCGCCGTGCGCGATGGCGACTTCTATGTGCTGAACGGCTCGAAGGCCTTCATTTCCGGCGCCGGTGCCACCGAGCTGCTGGTGGTGATGGCACGTACCGGTGGTGCCGGTGCCGGCGGTGTCAGCGCCATTGCGGTGCCGGCGGACCTGCCGGGCATCAGCTTCGGCCGCAAGGAAGAGAAGATGGGCTGGAACAGCCAGCCCACCCGTGGCATCACCTTCGAAAACGTCCGCGTGCCGGTCAGCCACCTTCTGGGAGAGGAAGGCGGCGGCTTCAAGCTGGCGATGAAGGGACTCGATGGCGGCCGCATCAACATCGCCGCCTGCTCGCTGGGTGCGGCGCAGGGCGCGCTGGATGCCGCGCGCCGCTACATGGGCGAGCGCCGCCAGTTCGGCAAGGCGCTGGCCGAGTTCCAGGCGCTGCAGTTCAAGCTGGCCGACATGGTCACCCAGCTGGTGGCTGCACGGCAGATGGTGCACACCGCCGCGCGCAAGCTCGATGCCGGTGCCAGCGACGCCAACGTGTGGTGCGCGATGGCCAAGCGCTTCGCCACCGATGCCGGTTTCAACGTCTGCAACGAAGCACTGCAGATCCACGGTGGCTACGGCTACATCCGCGAGTACCCGATCGAGCGCCTGCTGCGTGACTGCCGCGTGCACCAGATCCTGGAAGGCACCAACGAGATCATGCGGGTGATCGTTGCCCGTCACCTGCTCAACACCGAAGAGGAACTGCGATGAAGGATTGGCGTACCCAGGAGCACGTGGGCCTGAAGGTCGAGGTGGATGGCCACACCGCCATGGTCACCCTGAACAACCCGCCGGCGCATACCTGGACCGTGCACAGCCTGTCGGCGCTGCGCGACCTGGTGGGCGCGCTCAACGCAGACCGCGACATCTATGCGCTGGTGATCACCGGTGACGGCGAGAAATTCTTCTCCGCCGGTGCCGACCTCAACCAGTTCGCCTCCGGCGACAAGGCCGCTGCACGTGAAGCCGCGCGCCGCTTCGGCGAAGCCTTCGAAGCGCTGTCCGGGTTCCGTGGCGTGTCGATCGCCGCGATCAACGGCTACGCCATGGGCGGTGGCCTGGAATGCGCGCTGGCCTGCGACCTGCGCATCATTGAAGACCATGCCCAGGTCGCGCTGCCGGAGGCTACCGTCGGCCTGCTGCCGTGCGCCGGTGGCACCCAGAACCTGCCGCGCCTGGTCGGCGAGGGCTGGGCCAAGCGCATGATCCTGCTGGGCGAGCGCATCAACGCCGAGACCGCGCTGCGCATCGGCCTGGCCGAAGAAAAGGTCGGCAAGGGCGAAGCCAAGGCGCTGGCGCTGGAATGGGCGAAGAAGGCCGGCAAGCAGAGCCCGACCAGCATCGCCGCCTGCAAGACTCTGGTGCAGTCCACCCGCACCGGCACCCACGCTTCGGCGCTGGTGGCCGAGCGCGAAGCCTTCGTCGACCTGTTCGACACCGCCGACCAGGTCGAGGGCGTGACCGCCTTCCTGGAAAAGCGCGCCGCGCAGTGGAAGAACGCATGAGCACCGACACCGCTGCCGACGACGCACCGGTGCTGTTCGAAGAGCGCGTGGCCGGCAACGGCACGCGCATCGGCATCGCCACGCTCAATGCGCCGCGTACGCTCAACGGCTTCTCGCTGCCGATGGCGCACCTGCTGCTGAAGCAGTTGAATGCCTGGGCCGACGACGACGGTATCGCCATGGTGGTGCTGCAGGGCGCCGGTGAAAAGGCGTTCTGCGCCGGCGGCGACCTGCATAGCCTGTACAAGAGCATGGTCGCCTTCCGCGAGGCCGGCCGCAGCGACATCCGCGAGAACGACTACGCCGCTGAGTTCTTCGACGTTGAATACCGCGTCGATTACCTCATCCACACCTACGCCAAGCCGATCCTGTGCTGGGGCCACGGCATCGTGATGGGCGGCGGCATCGGCCTGATGTCCGGCGCCAGCCACCGCGTGGTCAGCGAGCGCTCCAAGCTGGCCTTCCCGGAAATCACCGTCGGCCTGTTCCCCGATGTGGGTGGCAGCTGGCTGCTGCCGCGCGTTCCGGGCAAGGGCGGCTTGTTCCTGGCTCTGACTGGCGCGCTGCTCAATCCGGGCGATGCCATCTACGCCGGCCTGGCCGACGTGCATGTGGCCGAAGAACGCCGCAGCGCGGTCTTCGATGCGCTGCTGCAGGTCGCGTGGTCCAGTAACGCAGCGCACAACCACGAGCGGCTCAGCCATCTGCTGCAATCGCATGCCAGCGATGCAGCGACCGGTCCGCTGCTGGCCAATGCGGCGCAGGTCGATGCGCTGTGCGAAGGCGATGACCTTGAAGCGATCGTTGCGCGCATTGCCGGCCTGCAGACCGATGATGCCTGGCTGCAGGCGGCACAGAAAACCCTCGCCGCCGGTGCACCGGGCTCGGCACGGCTGTCGTACGAACTGCAGCGCCGCAGTGCCGGCCAGGACCTCGCCGCGATCTACCGCCTGGAGTACATCGTCGCCCTGCATTGCGCCGCCCATGGTGATTTCGCCGAAGGCATCCGCGCACTGCTGATCGACAAGGACCGCAATCCACAGTGGAATCCGGCCACCCTGGCCGAGGCCATCGCCGCGTGGGCCGACACCTTCTTCGCTTCCCCCTGGGCCGATGCCGCGCATCCGCTGGCCGACCTGGGCACTCCCCTTGTTGAAAGGAGCCTTGCATGAGCCACATTGCATTCATCGGGTTGGGCAACATGGGTGGCCCGATGGCCGCCAATCTGGTCAAGAACGGCCACAGCGTACGCGTGTTCGATCTGGTTCCGGCCGCGGTGCAGGCCGCCGTCGATGCCGGTGCCAGCGCCGCATCGTCGGCCCGCGACACCCTGGCCGGTGCCGAAGTGGTGATCTCGATGCTGCCGGCCAGCCGCCACGTCGAAGGCGTGTACCTGGGCGACGACGGCATCCTCGCCGCGATCCCGGCCGGTGCGCTGGTCATCGACTGCAGCACGATCGCCCCGGCCAGCGCCCGCAAGGTCTCCGAAGCCGCCGCCGCACGTGGCCTGCAGATGATCGACGCGCCGGTATCCGGCGGTACCGCCGGTGCCCAGGCCGGCACCCTGACCTTCATCGTCGGTGGCGAGGAGGACGCGCTGGAACGCGCGCGCCCGGTGCTGCAGGCGATGGGCAAGAACATCTTCCACGTCGGCGCCAGCGGTGCCGGCCAGGTGGCCAAGCTGTGCAACAACATGGCGCTGGGCGTGATCATGGCGGTCACCGGCGAAGCCATTGCCCTCGGCGTGGCGCACGGGCTGGACCCGAAGGTGCTGTCGCAGATGATGGCGGTCAGCACCGGCCGCAGCTGGGCCACCGAAGTGTGCAACCCGTGGCCGGGCGTGCTGGAGAATGCGCCGGCCTCGCGTGGCTACAGCGGCGGTTTCGGCAGCGATCTGATGCTCAAGGACATGGGCCTGGCGGTGGAAGCGGCGATGAGTGTCGGCGCCTCGATCCCGCTGGGCGAAGTGGCCCGCAACCTGTACTCGATGAACCACCAGGCCGGCCGCGGCAAGCTGGATTTCTCCAGCGTCGTGCAGCTCATCACGAGCGAGAAGTGACCTGGTAGTGCCGGCCGCTGGCCGGCAACCTCATGCCCCCATGTGGGACAACGAAGGTGGGATGGGCGGATGTTCGGTTTCGACCGGCATCCGCCCATTTTTTTGGGGGTCGGATCCCTTTCGCATCGCGAAAGGGCTCTGACCCCCGAAGACGCCGCGGTTGGGGTCAGAGCCCTTTGCCATTGGCAAAGGGATCCGACCCCGGCGCTGCATCAGGCAACGACCAGCGTCACGTCGATGTTGCCGCGGGTGGCGTTGGAGTACGGGCACACGATGTGCGCCTTCTGCACCAGCTCTTCCAGCTGCTCGCGCGGCACGCCGGGAGCGCTGATGGTCAGCTCGGCCTCGATGCCGAAACCGGTCGGGATCTGGCCGATGCCGACCTTGCCGGTGACGGTGGTGTCGGCCGGCAGCGCGACCTTGGCCTGGCCGGCCACGAACTTCAGCGCGCCCAGGAAGCAGGCCGAGTAGCCAGCGGCGAACAGCTGTTCCGGGTTGGTGCCCGGGCCGCCGGCGCCACCCAGCTCGCGCGGGGTCGACAGCTGGATGTCCAGCACGTTGTCGGACGAGACGGAACGGCCTTCACGGCCGCCGGTGGAGGTGGCCTGGGCGGTATACAGAACCTTTTCGATGGACATCGTGATGCTCCTGGTCAGTGGGTGGGTGTTGCGTTGGAGCCTACTTTGCCCGGTTTCTGCGTACGTTGGGTTGCAGTTCGTACGAAAAACTTGATTGATCGTCCTGCCGGCCTAGATCGTCCACTCGCGGTCGGTGGTGAACATGATGGTCAGCCAGCGGTCCGGCGAGGCCTCGCCCAGCGCATCGCCGATCTCGTCGCGCAGCTGGTCCCATTCCAGCAGGGGCCGCGGCGGGTCGTCCTCGCGTACCACGAAGAACAGCTCGATCTGCTCGCCACGCCCCACCTGCGCGACATAGCTGCGATGCTCGACGAAGCCGTGCTTGGCGACGATCGCGCGTGCCACCGCGTCCACGTGCGCCTGCAGTTCTGGTGGGGTGACCAGCAGGATGCCCGCCAGCGCGCGGCGCACGGTGCCCAGCGGGGCGATCATCACCAGCACGCAGACGAAGGCGAGGATGGCCGGGTCGATGTAGGGCCCGACCCAGGCCAGCGAGGTACCGCGCACCAGCACACCGCCGAGGAAGGCCAGCAGATAGCAGGCCGACATGCTGGCGGCGATCACCCAGTTCTTCGCGTCCAGCGCGATGAACTCCGAACCGATGCGGCGGTTGGCACGCAGCACGAACCAGGCCAGCGCACCTTCGCCGACGATCGACAACCCGGCGAAGGCGATGGCCGGGCCAAGCGCGATGTGGCGACCGCCGGACATCAGCGCATCCACCGCATTGACCAGTGCATACAGCGCCGCGCCGATCATCAGCGTGCCGCTCACGCCCAGCACGATCGGCTCCAGGTGCCAGAAGCCCATGGTGAAGCGTTGGTTGAGACGCGACTGCAGCGCATCGCTGCTGGTGGATAGAGCGATCAGCCGTGCGACCAGCAATGACAGCCAGGTCATCACCACATCGATCAGGCCGTAGATGCCATCGAAGATGATCAGCGAGGAATTGGCCAGCAGGCCGAACACCACCGCTGCCGCGGCCAGCAGCAGTGAGCCTGCGATGGACAGGCGCAGCACGCCTTGTTCGGTACGCGCATCGAAGAAGCGTTCGGTGGTGGCAGGCATGCGGGAATCCAGCGGGAAATGGGCTGCGGAAGCAGCGCGTCGCCATTCTATCCAGCCTGCAGCATGCCGCCGTGACCGCAGCCGCACAGCGCCTGGAAAAGTCACCAGACTGGTAACCGATTGCGGATTGACGGGTGCACACCCGAAGCGTATCGTTTGTACCACGATGACATAGAAGCCTCCGGTGACCCCGGGGGCTTCTTTCGTTTGCGCCATCGCGCGCTGCGACGCCATCGCCACCGGCCCTGACGTTCCCGTCGCGGCCGTTCTGTCTTCCGCCCCGATCCTGCTTTTCCCGCGCCGTCCTGGTGACCGCGTGGGGCGCCGCCGTGCGCGCAGGGTCGGGGCACTCCACATCCATCAACGAAGGAGGATTCGATGCCCCTGCTGACCCTTGAGCAGTGCCGCGCGCACTGCCGTATCGACGGCGACTTTGACGACGCCATCCTGGGTGACCTGCTGGCAGCAGCCAGCGACGCGGCCGCAGCCTACCTGGGCCGCGAACTGTACGCCGACCAGGCCGCGCTGGACCAGGCGCTGGACCAGCTGCCGCAAGACATGGCGGCGGCGGTGACCGGGCATGAAGCCGCGGTTGCCGCCGCCAATGCCGAGACCAACGCGGCCAAGGCCAAGGCCATGCGGGATGTGGCCGATCGTCGCCTGGCCGTGGCCACCGCGCGCAGTGCACGCCTGCTGCTGGGCATGCCCGCCAATGACAGCATCCGTGCAGCGGTACGCCTGCTGCTGGGCCACCTGTACGCCCATCGCGAAGCCGTAGTCGTCTCTGCACAGACGCTCGATGCACCGGCAGGCGCCACTGCCATCGCAATGGAACTGCCGTTCGGCGTGGCCGCGCTGCTGGATCCGTACCGACCGGCCGCAACGCCATGAACGCCGGCCACCTCAATCGCCGCATCCGTATCGAGCGCCAGGACGGCCAGCTCGACGCCTGGGGGCAGCCGCTGGACGCCTGGCAGCCGGTGGCAGAACTGTGGGCCGCCGCCACTGGCGATCCTACAGACAGCGTGCAGCGGCTGACGCTGGAAAGCCGCCTGCCGGCAACAATCCGCCGCCAGCGCTTCCATGTCCGATTGGCGGCCGCGCGACAGGCCGGCATCCATGTCGGCATGCGCATCGTGCATGACGGTCGCGCTTTCAACATCACCGGCGTTGCTCCCGACTTCAGCCGGCGCCAGACCACGGTGCTGTTCACCGAACAGTCTTCAGGCACTGCCTGAGCGACGCCAACCAGGACACCGCGATGAGTTACGAAGCACAGCTGCACGCGCTGCTGGCCCCGCTGCTGCAGGGCCGGCTGTATCCCGACGTTCCACCGGAACCGGTCATCTACCCGTGTGCCGTCTACCAGCAGATGGGTGGACAGTCCGTGTGGTTCAACGAAGGTTCCACTCCCGAACAGAAGCACGCTCGCGTGCAGCTGACCGTCTGGGCAGACAGTCGTGCCCAGGCCAACACCCTGATCCGCACCATTGAGGACCAGGTCTGCGCGGGACTGCCGACCGCCGAGTCGTTCGGCGCTGCAATCGCCGTGCATGAGCCGGTGCTGCACAAGCACGGCGCGCGGCTCGATTTCGGCCTGTGGTACGCCGACCCGTAAACCCCTTCACCCGTGCAACACCCCAGCCCGGCAACCGCCGGGCTTTTTTTCATCCAACGAGGAAATACACCATGGCACTCAAGCTTCCCAAGGGCACCCAGTTCGGTTTCGCACCGGTCGCCTCCACCGCGATCGCCACCACCGCGATCTCCAAGGCTGCGCCGGCACTGGCCAGCGTTGCCGCCAACAGCGTCGACACCGGCGATGTGGTGGTCATTGAACTGCCGGGCTGGCCGGCCCTGAACAACCGCGCCACCCGCGCGGGTGCTGAAGCCACCGGCAGCGTTGAACTGCTGGGCATCGACACCACCGACACCGTGCTGTTCCCGGGCACCAGCGGTGCCGGCGTGCTGCGCAAGGCAGGCGCCTTCGTCGACCTGGACCAGCAGGGCGACCCGACCACCGCCGGTGGCGAGCAGCAGTACTGGAGCGGCACGCTGCTGGAAGACCCGACCGGTCGCCAGGTCCAGCTGCCGACCTTCAAGAACGCCAAGACCATTACCCTGCCGCTGTTCTACGATCCGAAGAAGCCGTGGTACCCGGCGCTGAAGAACGTTGATGCCAAGGGCGAGCCGGTGATCCTGCGCGCCAAGCTGGTCGGCGGCGACGTGCTGTACTGGTACGGCTACCTGAGCTACAACGGCGACCCGACCATGGCTGCCAACACCCCGATGGGCACCACCGCGACCTTCACCGCGCTGGCCGACTCCATCCTGGTCGAGGGCGCCTGATGTTCCAGGTAAAGGCGCCGGAGAGCTTCAAGAGCACCCTGACCATCGTCGGTCACGGTCGCGAGCAGAAGCTCAACCTGACCTACCGGCATCTGTCGGTGGCCGACTACGCCAGCCTGCTGGAGCGTCTGGGCGATGACACGTTGAGCGTGGCCCAGGCCATCCTGGACATCGTGATGGATTGGGATGCCGATGTGGCGCTGGATACCGCCGGCGTCGAGCTGGCGCTGCAGCAGCAGGCCGGCCTGGATGGCGCCATCATCGGTGGCTACACCCAGGCGCTGCAGGTCGCACGCAAGGGAAACTGATCGAGGCGGTGGGGGCCCTGTACTGGCGGGCCCCCACCGAGTCCGAGCTGATGCAGCTTGGATTGAAGGCAAAGCACTTTCCACCGCCGCAGGTCGAGCTGTGGCCCGAGTGTGTGCTTCCCATCGAACTTTTCTCGCGGGTTGCCACCCAGTGGCGCGTCGGCGCAGGTGGCCCGATCGGGCTGGATTACAACGTGGTCTACCACGAGCTGCAGCGCGAAGCGCTCGACAGCGAACAGTACGACGAGGTGATGGCGGCGATCCGCGTCATCGAACGCGCTGCCCTGGAGCAGATGCAACAGGAATGAGCCGGCCATCGCGATTACGCCGATGACCGATCCCGGCTCCGCAGATACGGAGCCGACTCTCCCGAGGAACACTCAATGAGCACTACATCGCCTGGCAGCACACGGGCCACCGTGGAGGCCAGCAACGCATTGGAAACGGCCATGCAGGCAGCAAGGCGCAGCATGACCGAGATGACCGGCAGCACACAGGAGTTCCAGCGGCAGCTGGAAAAGATCAATACGGTGCAGCAGGCATTCAATGCCGTGCTGACCACCAGCGCTTCGTTGGTCACCGCACTGTCCACGCAACTGACTGCCTTGAACACGCAGCTGCAGGCGGCGGCGAAGGCGGGTGCGACCACAGCCGCCGCGGACGCTGGCAAGGCTGCAAAGAAGGAAGAGAAGGCCCAACAGGACGACATGGGCCTGGCGGGCATCCGCAAGGGCCTGGGCGGCGCGCTCGGCGACTATATCGGGAAGACCGAAAACACCGCCACGGCGGCCAAGAAGGCGTTCGACAAAGCGTTCACTGGCGCCGACGAAGCCCTGCGGAGCTTCGTGACCACTGGCAAGTCCAAGTACAAGGAGCTGGCCCAGTCCATCCTGGCCGACCTGAAGATGATCGCTGCACAGCAGGCGCTGGTCTGGGGGGCGAGGAAGATCGCCGGCTTGATGGGGGTCGACCTGACGCCCAAGGATGCAGCGACGGACGCGGCGGCGGTGATTGCAGGCGTGGCGACTGCCAAGGACGCCAAGGCTGGTGATACCAAGGCGGGCGAAACCAAGGACGCCAAGGACACCAAGGGCACCACAGGACTTTCGGGGTTCCGCAAGGGCTTCGGCAGCGCGCTCGGCGAGTACATGGAAAAGACCGAGAACTCCGCCAAGTCTACCCAGGATGCCTTTTCCAAGGCGTTCACCGGCGCCGAGGCGGCACTGCAGAGTTTCGTGAAGACGGGCAAGTCCAACTACAAGGATCTGGCCAAGTCGATCATCGCCGATCTCAAGATGATTGCCATCCAACAGGCAATCGTCTGGGGCGTCAAGAAGATCGCGGGCCTGTTCGGATATGGCACGGGGGTGGAGGCCAACGCCAACGGTGGCGTCTACCAGTCGCCGAGCCTGTCGGCCTACTCCGGCGGTGTCTACAACACCCCGCAGCTGTTCGCCTTCGCCAAGGGCGCCGGCGTATTTGGCGAAGCGGGACCAGAAGCGATCATGCCGCTGCGCCGCGGGCCGGACGGTCGTCTCGGCGTGGCCGCGCACGGCGGCGGTGGTGGCGGAGTGGGTGTAAGCATCCGCATCGACAACAACGGTGGCAAGGAAGTCACCACCAACGAAGGCATGCTGCAGCAGTTCGGCAACGAGATCGGCCAGTTCGTGGAACGCAAGTACCGCGAACTGCAGAGTCGTGACCTGAAGGCAGGTGGTGTGCTCAGCAGGAGTGCCATGTAATGACCGACACCTTCACCTGGCCGGCAACCAGCCAGAGTACGGGAACCACCACCGCCGCCGTGAAGCGCGCGAAGTTCGGTGATGGTTATGCGCAGGCCGCTGCCGATGGTCTGAATGCAACCTCACGCAGCTACCAGCTGCAGTTCGTCGGCAACCGCAGGACGATCAACGAGATCGTGGCCTTCCTGGATGGCCATGCCGGCCGCAGCTTCCTGTGGAAGGGACCACTGGGGCAGGGGCTCTACATGTGTGATTCCTACACCGACAGCCATCTCGGCGGCCAGGTATCCAGTATTGCCGCGACATTCGAACAGACGTACCAGCCCTAAGGAAACTCATCATGACTCTGAATCCAGTCGATACCCTCACTGACCACGGCAACTACAAGGGAGATCCCGCCAAGGTTGCCTTCGTAAAGCTCAACGAGAATGACGCCTACCTTGAGCAGTTGGCGAAGGCAGCACTGCCAAAGGTCGGTGGAACCCTCAGCGGTCCGCTGACTACAGCGTCCACCATAACTGCGACGGGACGCGCGTTGATTGCGGAGGGTTCAGTCGGAGCAGTACCGACCACCGGAAAATACCTCCTGCAGAGTGTTACCTCCGATGGGGCGTTTATTACTTCCTACAACTACTCTCTGCCCAATGTCGCTCCCCTCACTATAGAGGCGAGCTCCATCAACACCGCGGCCCGCGTGACGGCCTCCGCGCTGGCCGTTCCGCACAACGCCGCGGGTACGGAAATTCTCTGGAACGGCTTGGCGGCGGAGAACGGGTATGGCTGCTCGGAGTATCTGAATTTCCGCGGAGGTGGAACGGGTGGGCATCTCTTCTACGCATGCGTGGCAAACGTATCCCAGCGCAGAACGGCGCGTATCCGCGAAGGCGGCAGCATCGATTGCTATCCGGTCCAGCCAAACCCAGGCGGTGGTGTCGGCACCTTTGGTTTCCATACACAGGGAAGCTTTGGGGGTGGCTACGCCATGACGGATGGGGGGAAGCAGGGCGGATGGTGGATGGCAAGTGGCGATCTGAACTGGGGGGTGACTCAAACCGGAACGTCCATGGGTATCCGGATGAGGCTCAGCGAGGATGGTGTGCTCAGTGCCACCGCATTCAACCCAACCTCATCTGCTGACGTAAAGGACTACCTTGAAGGCTATGCGGGCGACGCCGACTCTGATCTGGATCGCATGGTGGTCATCACCTACCGCTATCGGCCTGAATTCTGCGAGAGTGACAAGACCTTTGTAGGCTTACTCGCAGAGAACGTGCATGACGTGCGTCCAGAGGCTACGAGTGGAGGTCGCAAGGGCGGCATCAAGGTGCCATTGGTCAATCCCGAGGATGGCTCGACGCTGGTCGACAGTGAAGGGAACACCATCTTTGAAACGCACGATGACTTCGTCCCTATGGGCATCGATATGATGCAGATTCTGGCGCTCAATGTCCGTGCGCACCAGCAGAAGTCACGCCGGCTTCAAGAGCAGGAACGGCGCATCGTCGCGTTGGAACTGGCACTTGAACGGTTGGTAGAAGCCATTGAGGGTAGGCCATGATCACCGCCGATGCCCAGCAGCTTGAGCCGGGTGGCCGCATCACCGTCTACGAACTCGACGCCAGCAGTTTTGGCGCCGACAAACTGTTCTTCCATGCACACCTGCAGAGTGGTGTCATCTGGTGGCAGGGCCAGGAATATGGCCCCTGGCCGATCGAGGCCAGTGGCTTCGAGCGCACCAGCGACCAGCCACCGAATCCACGCCTGCGCGTGAGCAACATCGATGGACGCATCACTGCCATGTGCCTGCTGTTCGATGATCTGGTCGGTGCCCGCATCATCCGCCGGCAGACGCTGGCCAAGTACCTGGATGCCACCAACTTCGAGGAAGGCAATCCCAGCGCGGATCCTGCCGAGCATTTCCCCGACGAAGTCTGGTTCATCGAGCGCAAGATCGGCGAAGACAAGCAGATGGTCGAGTTCGAGCTGACCACCGCGATTGATCTCAATGGTCAGCAGTTGCCGGGCAGGCAGATCATCGCCGGCATGTGTGGCTGGCTGGTGCGTGGTGGCTATCGCGGCGCTTACTGTGGCTACAACGGTCCTGCGGTGGCCGACAGCGACGACGTCGCCACCGACGATCCGGCACGCGACCAGTGCGGCGGCCGGGTGCGCAGCTGCAAGCTGCGCTTTGGCCAGGACAAGCCGCTGCCCTATGGCGGCTTCCCCGCCGCAGGCCTGCTGCGCTCCTGATCGGCCCCTTCCCGATTCCACTTTCCAGGCCCGCTCGCGCGGGCCTTTTTCATGGGTGAAACATGCAACCGACAACCCTGCAGGCCATCCAGGCGCACGCCGTGGCCGAGTACCCGCGCGAATGCTGCGGGCTGATCGTGGCCATTGAAGGCCACGAACGCTATCTTCCTTGCCGCAACGTGGCCGCCACGCCAAGCGAGCATTTCCGCCTGCCGGCTGAAGACTATGCCGTGGCCGAGGACAAGGGCGAGGTGTTGGCCCTGGTGCACAGTCACCCCGATGCCGCCGCGACGCCCTCCGATGCCGATCGGGTCATGTGCGAGCGCAGCGGGCTGACCTGGCACATCGTCAGCGTCGGCCAGGTGGCCGGCGAGGCGCCGCTGTGCGGTGACCTGCAGACGCTGCATCCCTCGGGCTATGCGGCACCGCTGGTCGGTCGCCAGTTTGCCCACGGCGTGCTGGACTGCTACAGCCTGGTCCGCGATTTCCACGCACGCGAACTGGGCATCCCGCTGTCCGAGTACGAACGCCAGGACGACTGGTGGAGCCACGGCCAGGACCTGTACAGCCTTGAACGGCTGCACGCCGAGGGCTTCGACCTGATCGAGGGCGAGCCGCAGCGGGGCGACATGATCCTGATGCAGATCCGCTCGCCGGTCACCAACCACGCGGGCATCTACCTCGGCGACGGGCAGATGCTGCATCACCTGCATGGCCGTCTGTCCGAGACCGTGCCGTACGGCGGCATGTGGGCCGAGCGCACCCGTTGCATCGTCCGCCATCGCGGGGTGCGACATGACTGACCGCCTTCGCACGATTCGCCTGTACGGCAAGCTGGGTGCCCGCTTTGGGCGCCGGTTCCGGCTGGCGGTGAACAGCCCGGCCGAGGCGGTGCATGCGCTGTGCACGATGCTGCCGGGCTTCCAGCAGTACCTGATGGGCGCAAAGGCCAAGGGCATGGAGTTTGCCGTGTTCAACGGCCGGCAGAACCTGTCGCGGGATCAGCTGCAGGACCCGCCGGGGCAGGATGACATCCGCATCGCGCCGGTGATGGTGGGGAGCAAGCGGGGCGGCGTGTTGCAGACGATTGTAGGCGTCGTTCTGATCGTTGTCGGTGTAGTGGTCAATGCCTGGACCGGCGGAACCGCTGGCACGCCCTTCATCAAGTTCGGCATAAGCATGGCGGTCGGTGGTGTCGCTCAGATGCTCGCGCCGCAGCCCAGAGGCATGGGCGCCAAAGACTCACCCGATAACACGCCCAGCTACAGCATGAACGGCACCGTCAACACACAGGCGCAGGGCAACCCCGTGCCGGTCGCCTATGGCGGCCATGACAGCAAGGGTATGTTCATCGGCTCGGCCGTGATCAGCGGCGGCATCCTGGCGGAGGACCAGTTTTGAACCAGATCACTCATTCCACGCCGCGCACGCGCGGTGCAGCTGCGCCCGTACTGGCGGGCGCCAAGAAGGGCGCGAGCAACGCCCGAACCCCGGTCGAAACCGCCGACAGCCTGCACTCGATGGCGGTGGCCCGCATCATCGACCTCGCCAGCGAAGGCGAGATCCGCGGCCTGGTCGCCGGCAAGCAGTCGATCTACCTGGACCAGGTGCCGATCGAGAATCCGGACGGCACGCTGAACTTCTCCGGCGTGGACGTGCAGACGCGTTCCGGCACCCAGGACCAGGAGCACATCAGCGGCTTCCCCTCCATCGAGAACGAAGTCGGTGTCAACGTCGAGCTGCGCAGCGACGCGCCGGTGGTACGCACCGTATCGGGTGCCGACCTGTCGGCCGTCCGTATCCGCTTCGCGGTGCCTGCGTTGCAGAAGACCAACACCGAGAACGGTGACACCGAGGGCTACCGGATCATGTATGCGGTGGATCTGTCCACCGACGGCGGCCCGTTCAGCACGGTGCTGACCGATGCCTTCAGTGGCAAGACCACCAGCCAGTACGAGCGCAGCCGCCGCATCGATCTGCCTGCCGGCAACCAGTGGCAGGTGCGGATCCGCCGGCTGACCGCCAACGCCAACAGCAGCACCATCGCCGATACCATCAACGTGCTGTCGATGACCGAGATCATCGATGCCAAGCTGCGCTATCCGAACTGCGCGCTGGCGGCGGTGCAGGTCGACGCCAGCCAGTTCCAGAACATCCCCACCCGGTCCTACCAGCTGTGGGGGCGCATCGTGCGCATCCCCTCCAACTACGATCCGCTCAGCCGTCTCTACAGCGGCGTGTGGGACGGTACCTTCAAGAGCGGGTGGACCAACAACCCGGCTTGGGTGTTCTTCGACATCGTCACCAACGATCGCTTTGGCCTGGGCCATCGTGTTCCGCTGGACTGGGTGGACAAGTGGCGGCTGTACCAGATCGCGCGCTACTGCGATGAACTGGTCAGCGATGGCCAGGGCGGCAAAGAGCCGCGCTTCACCTGCAGCCTGTATCTGCAGACCCGCGCCGAGGCCTATCGCGTGCTGCAGGACATCGCCACCATGTTCCGCGGCATCAGCTTCTATGCGGCGGGGCAGGTGATGGCCTCGGCCGACATGCCCAAGGACCCGGTGCTGACCTACAGCCAGGCCAACGTCATCGAAGGGCGCTTCCACTATGCCGGCAGCAGCCGCACGGCGCGGCACACGGTGGCGCTGGTGTCGTGGATCGATCCGGATGACTTCGGCCGGCAGAAGGTCGAAGTGGTACAGCACCTGCCTGGTGTGGCCCGCTACGGCATCAACCAGACCGAAGTGACGGCAGTGGGCTGCCACTCGCGTTCGCAGGCGCAGCGCGTGGGCAACCACATCCTGCATACCGAGATGCTGGAAACCGAAACCATCAGCTTCTCGGTGGGCCTGGACGCGCTGGGCTGCATGCCTGGCGATGTGATCCAGGTGGCCGACCCGAACCGCGCTGGCCGCCGCAATGCGGGTCGCATCCGCAGTGCAGGTACGCGCAGCCTGGTGCTGGATCGCGTGCCGGAACAGATCGCGGCCGGTGACACCCTGCGTGCCACGCTGCCCAGCGGGCAGACCGAAGCACGCACCGTGCAGTCGGTGGACGGCGAGACGGTCACGGTCACCGCGCCGTGGTCGGCGGTGCCGGTGGCGCAGTCGGTCTGGGCACTGGAATCGCCGGAGCTGGCCCTGCAGCACTATCGCGTGCTGTCGATCAGCGAAGGCGAGGACCTGACCTATCAGATCACCGCGCTCAAGCACGTGCCGGGCAAGTACGCCGCCATCGACGACGGCACGCGCCTGGAGCAGCCGCCGATCAGCATCATTCCGCCCAGCGTGCAGCCGGCACCGGCCAACGTGCGGATGGCCTCGCATGTGGTGGTGGACCAGGGCATCGCCACGTCCGTGCTCACCATCGAGTGGGATGCGGCGGACAAGGCGATCGGCTATGACGTGGAATGGCGCCGTGGTGATCTCAACTGGGTCCGCGCCGGTCGCGTCGGGACGCAGAGCCTGGAAGTGCGTGGCGTCTACGCGGGCGAGTATCTGGCCCGCGTACGCGCGGTCAATGCGCTGGGCGCGGTGTCGCAGCCGACGCTCAGTGTGCTCACCACCATTGAAGGCAAGACGACGCCGCCCCCGGCACTGACCGCGCTGACCGCCCGCAGCCGAGTGTTCGGCATCGAGCTGGCCTGGCAGTTCCCAACGGGGGCCACGGATACCGAGCGCACTGAACTCTGGTACAGCACAAGCCCTGATCGCGCTGCCGCCATCAAGCTCGGCGACTTCGCCTATCCTCAGGCGCGGCACCAGATGAACGGTCTCGCGGCGGGGGCACGCTTCTGGTTCTGGGGGCGCCTGGTCGATCGCAGCGGCAACGTGGGTCCGTGGCATCCGGTGGAGTCGGGGGTTCTGGGCGAGTCCAGCAGCAACCCGTCGGACTACGATGCCTATTTCGCCGGCCGCATCAACGAAAGCGCGCTGGGCCAACAGCTGAAGGGCAAGATCGAGCGCGTCACCGAGGTGCTGCCGCTGGTCTGGGATGCCTCGGCAACCTACACCCCGGGCCAGACCGTCATCCATGACGGCAGGATCTGGAGCTGGCAGGGCGCCGCTGCAGGCAATGAAACGCCGCCGGGCAGCCATTGGAAGAACATCGGCGACGCGATCGCCGAGGCGGGCGCCATCGTCGGCCGTGTCGACCAGCTGGAAATGGACGTTACCGATGTCGATGGCAAGGTGGCCGCGCAGGGGCAGAAGGTCGATGGTCTGTTCGCGCAGTTGGATGTCCGGGCATCTGGCGACGGAAATTGGGGAGCCGGTGACGACTCCGTGTTCGCGGGTTCCACAAGCCTGCAGACAGTTATCGCAGAGGGTGACCTCGCACTGGCCAAGCGTGTGGATACGGTCGAAGCGTCCATCGAGGGTGTGCCCGGCAGGATCGAAGGTGTCAGTGCCGCGGTCCAGCAGGTCTCGCAGGCCGTGGTGAACCTGGATGGCAAGGTCAGCGCAACCTATACGGTCAAGGCGCAGATCAGCAGTGCCGGGCAGATCTACATGGCCGGCATGGGGCTTGGCGTCGAGCAGCAGCCGGATGGCAGCTACCAGAGCCAGATCCTGATGCAGGCCGATCGCTTCGCGCTGTTCAACACCAACAGCGGCCAGGTCAGTGCGCCCTTCGTGGTGCAGGGCGGGCAGACCTTCATCAGCCAGGCACTGATCGGCAATGGCTGGATCCAGAACGCCATGATCGGCGACGTGATCCAGTCCAATGCGGTCGGCGCCGGTGGGCAACCGCGCTGGAGGCTCGACAAGAACGGCACATTGACGATGAACGGCCCCGAGAATGGCGGCCGCCTGACCATCAACGACAGCGTCATCCACGTTTACGACAACAACGGCCGCGTCCGCGTCCGCATGGGGATCTGGTAATGGCAACCGGTATGCAGATATTCGGCCCGGATGGGCAGATGTGGTTCGACACCAATGATCGTGCCGGCAAGGTGATGGGTGAGATGCACGTCAGCACCAGAGACAGCATCTATGTGGGCATGGCGGGCATGGGGCAGCCATTCGCGATTCTGCCGAGCACCTTCTGGGACAGCTGGCAGGACATGAATGGAAACCAGTTCTCCGCGCCGAACATGGCATTCATGTCCTTCAATAAACCAGGCGCCGCCGAGGGCGACTACCTCACACTCAACTTCACGTTCATGACGACCACCAATCCCAATGCCTATGTCTTCTACGGGAGCTTCTGATGACCGTCGGCCTTGAAGTCACAAACGACAGCGGTGTCCCCGTTCTGGTCAACGCACACGCCCTTGCCTTCTTCGCGGCAGGCAAGGGCGTGGAAACCATCGGCAGCAACACGTCGCCGTTGGGCCAGAACGGCTCGGTCAGCCTTCCGGCGCAGAGCGTGCCCTACCTGGTGTTCATCCGCTGCAATGGCGGCTCCACGCGGATTTCCACCGGCACTGCGGGTTTCGGCTGGAACATGGCCCAGGGAACCACCAGCTTCGAATGGTGGGCATGGGGACATGCGGTTCCCAGCAACAACACCGGCATGCAGGTCTACAACGCTGATGGCTCGCTGCAGTGGGACATGAGCAGCCGCCCGCTGCGCATGGCGGGCCTGGTCAATACGACCGGCGCCCGGCCGCCACTTCCCAGCGAGACGTCCAACGAGAACATCCTCACCGGTGACCTGATCAACGGCCCAGGCGACAATCTTGCCTACCTGCTGTCAGACATCGGCCTCTGCCACGACGTCTACGCCATGCCCAGCGGCAACCCCACCATCCGTACCAACATGCGCTATTCGGCAGCCATCAGTACGCCGAATGCATCGCAGATGCGGGTCAACTTCACCCGGCGGGCTGCCAATCGCCAGCGTTCCCTCAGTGGAGCGTCCTACCAGACGTTCGCTTCGCGCCTGCCAAGTTTCGTCCTTGCGGCTTACACCTACTGAGCGGGGATTGCCGGCCCGGGCAGCCATTTGAGCCGCCCGGGCCCTTCCCGTAGACTGCGCCGTTCCCACGCTCCCCGACGACGCACTGCAGTGATCACGCCACCCTGACCCTTGCCGCACATCGGCAGCCGGCCCGCCCGGCTCAGGAACCCGCGTCTTTCCACTGCAGCGCCATGCGGCCACGCCCGCGTGCGCGCGGAGTTTTCCCATGCAAACGTCCTATCCGCTGCGCCAGCAATGGCTCGGCAACATCCGTGGTGATCTGCTGTCCGGCATGGTCGTCGCCTTGGCCTTGATTCCCGAGGCCATCGCCTTCTCGCTCATCGCCGGCGTCGACCCGAAGGTCGGCCTGTACGCCGCGTTCTCCATCGCGGTGGTCACCGCCATTGCCGGTGGCCGCCCCGGCATGATCTCCGCCGCCACCGGCGCGATGGCGCTGGTGATGGTCGACCTGGTCAAGGACCACGGCCTGCAGTACCTGTTCGCCGCCAGCATCCTGGCCGGCCTGCTGCAGGTGCTGGCCGGCGTGTTCAAGCTTGGCTCGCTGATGCGCTTCGTTTCGCGCTCGGTCATCACCGGCTTCGTCAACGCGCTGGCGATCCTGATCTTCCTGGCGCAGATGCCCGAGCTGATTGGCCGCGGTCCCACGGTCTACGTGCTGTGTGCCGCCGCCCTGGCGATCATCTACCTGCTGCCGCGCCTCACCCGCGCCGTGCCGTCACCGCTGGTGGCGATCGTGGTGCTTACAGCCGTGGTGATCGGTTTCGATGTGGACGTGCGCAGTGTTGGCGACATGGGACAGCTGCCCGACAGCCTGCCGCAGTTCCTCATCCCCGATGTGCCGCTCAGCTGGGAGACCCTGCGCATCCTGCTGCCGGTGTCGGCCACGCTGGCCGTGGTTGGCCTGCTCGAATCGATGATGACCCTGCAGATCGTCGAAGACATCACCGAGACGCCCAGCGAGCGCAACCGCGAATGCGTCGGTCAGGGCGTGGCCAACACGGTCACCGGTTTTCTCGGCGGCATGGCCGGCTGCGCGATGATTGGCCAGTCGGTCATCAACGTGACGTCCGGTGGACGTGGCCGGCTGTCCTGCCTGGTGGCCGGCGTGCTGCTGCTGGTGCTGGTGGTGTACGGCAGCGACCTGGTGCGGCAGATCCCGATGGCCGCGCTGGTGGCGGTGATGATCATGGTCAGCATCGGCACCTTCAGCTGGCGCTCGCTGCGCGACCTGCGCACGCACCCGCGCAGCTCTTCGGCCGTGATGCTGCTGACCGTGGTGGTCACCGTGGCCACCCACGACCTGGCCAAGGGCGTGCTCAGTGGCGTGCTGCTGTCGGCGCTGTTCTTCGCGCGCAAGGTTGGCCGCATGCTGGACGTGCAGCGCGAGGATGCCGGAGACACGCAGGCCTACCGTGTACGTGGGCAGGTGTTCTTTGCCTCGGCCGGCCAGCTGGGCGCCGCGTTCGACTACCAGCACGTGGCGTCGAAGGTGCAGATCGACCTGCGTGACGCCCACCTGTGGGACCTCACTGCGGTGGCCGCGCTGGAACGCGCGCAGGAAAAGCTGGCCGCGCATGGGGCGGAGGTGACGGTGGTGGGCCTGAATGCGGCCAGCCTGACGTTGATCGAACAGGTGGGTGGGCGCGGGGGCGGGCACTGAGGTTCCAGCGTCCGCGTCTGAGACGACGTGCACGCATTCTGAATCCAGTCAGGCAGTTGAAACCGGCGCTGTCGTAGCATTGCCCGCGTGATGGGGGTCGACGGACGGCCCCTCCCTGCCGGCACCCGCTGGCGACACGCAAGGGAGAAACAGGTAATGCAGGCAATGGACGCGCTTGGGCGCAACGAACGGGTCGGCGTCGGCCGTGGGTATTGGAAGGTGCTGGCCCTGTGCCTGGCGCTCACCGCATGCCAGGCGCCTTCTTCCCAGGCATCGACCGAAACGGCGGCTCCCGCGTCGATTGCTGCGGCATCGCCGACAGCACCTTCCGGCCCGGCATCGGCAGATTCCCCCCACTACCCGGATGCGTCCTATACCGAGGGTCGCCTGCGCCCAGCCTATGGCTGGTGTGTGGATGGGGTGGAAGATGCCGGCAAGCTGCAGGCCTGCGGCAAGGACGAACTCGCCTACCAGGAAGCGCGCCTCGAAGCGGCGGCCAGCAAGGCGCTGGCCGGGCTCGACGCCGCTGCCCGGACGGCATTCCAGGCCACCCAGGCGAGCTGGCGCAGCGATACAGACCGTTATTGCCGCGATGTCCCCAACGGCAGCGTGCAGCAGCTGCAGGGCGCGCAGGAATGCCGCCTGTACCGTGTCGCCAACCGTGCCGACCAGCTGCTGGCGCAGAGCGCGCCGCCGGATACCTCGTATACCCAGGCAACGCTGCGTCCGGAATACACCCGCTGCGTGCAGGACGCCCGCGGCATGGACGACCAGCTGGAAGCCTGCGATACGGCCGAGCTCGCCCACCACAAGGCGCTGCTGGAAGCACAGGTCGCGCGACTGATGGACGGCCCCGATGGCCCGGCCAAGGACCGCTGGATGGACGAGCAGGCCAACTGGGCTGCAGATACCGAAAAGCGCTGTGCACCTGCCAGCGACCATGTGGGGCCGATGCTGGATGCACAGTCGTGCCGCATCAACCGGTATGCCAACCGCGCCGTCGAGCTGCACACGCGCGTGCTGACGCCCTGATCCACGGTCGCCAGCAGGCAACTGCACCCGGTCATTCCTCCACGGACAAGGAAGTGAGACATGCCAAACAATATTGACACCCGCAACCTGGACGCCACTGCCGGCGCGGTGTTCTTTGCTGTCGGACGCGGTACTGAAGGTGGTGGATCTTCGTACCACCTCAGCATCGCCGGCATCACCAAGCACCTTAACGAGCCGCAATGGGGCACGGTCAGCGCGGTCAGGGACAACAGCGGCTATTCGCTGGGCACCATCCAGGTGGATTTCGGCCAACGTGGCGAGTGGCCGCTGGGCGCGACGCAGGAGCGCAAACTGAAGCCGGGCGAGACAACGTATGTCGATGGGGTCATCGACCAGGCCAGCGCTTACGCCAAGGCACACAACCTGCCCTTCACGCATGATCGCACTGACCTGCGTGCGGATCTGCTCAGCCACGGCAATGGCGAGGGAAAGCGCTCATCCATCCGCTTCATCGATGCACCGACGCGTGACAGCATCAATGCCTGGGCCGGCTCGGCGGAAGGCAAGCAGTGGATCCACACGCACATCGATTACCCACAGGTGCGCAATGCCACGAATATCGCCATGACCATGCTGGACAAGCATGGCAGCGGCATTGCCGAGGACAAGCGCTTCGAGGCCATCGCGTTGATCGCCAAGACCGCCAACCAGCTGCCGGGTCGGCTGGATGGCCTGGAAGCGGTGCTCAAGCGCGGAGGTGACTACCAGGAACTGCGCGACCAAGCCGCTGCCATCCGCCATCGCACCCCTTCCTATGCCGGGCTGACTGCCGCCGACGTCGCTGCCGGGTATGAAGATGCCTATGCGCAGCATTCCGCCGAAATGGATCGCGCGCACCTGAAGGTGGGGCGCCGCGATTTCGCGCCCGCCACCGAAGGCAGCGACCCGGATATCCAGGTCGCGCTGCAACAGGCGCGAGCGCACGGCCACGGTGGCGGTGGTCCGCAGGTGCTGAAGGAGGGCTCAAGCGGCCGCGCGGTGGAAAAGCTGGAACACAACCTGCACACACTGGGCTATGGCGGCGCAGGCGCGCAGGCCATCCATCCCGACCGACAGTTCGATGCCACTACCCGGCAGGCCGTCGAAGCCTTCCAGCGCGATCATGGCCTGACCCCGGTGGATGGCAAGGCCGGTCCGGCAACGCTGGGCGCGATCGATCGCGAGGCACGCGCGCTGCAGGCTGACATGGCGGCGTTGGGGCTCACCGATGCACGGGGCAAAGCGATTACCGCCGATGGTTACCTGGGGGCAGGGAGCCAGCAAGCCCTCAATACCTTCCAGCAGCAGCACCATCTGCCGGCCACCGGCATGGCCGACGCAGGCACGCGCAGTGCGATCCAGGCCGAAGCGGCACAGCACCGCTCTGCAACGCCGACACCGGCCGCACCCGTTGCGCCTGCTGCACCGGCCGCAGCACCTGCACCCGAACGCCACAGCGGGCCAGCCGCAGCCGCTGCACCCGGCGGCGAGCGCATCTCGGTGGTGGAGCCGTTCGGCAACGGCGGCAGCAACCGCATCCTGCGCCACGGCATCAGTGGCGAAGAAGCGTTCCGCGAACTGAAGATCCACCACCCCAACACCAACGCAGCTGCCGTTCGCGCGGGCGATGCCAGCCGGGTCGACCGTAGCGCGGAGATGGTCGAGGGCGAGCTGGAGGCCGTGCGCCGGCGTGGCGACGTCAACAACATCCCGCTGGTGCAGAAGGACCTGATCCTGACCGACCGGTCAGGCGGGCGCAATCTGATGGTTCCCAGTCCGGTCGCCGGCTACGTCAAGCTCAACAACGACGGCACCAACTCCATCAGCATCTACAGCCATCCGGTCGGCGATGCGCGCCGCGAGCTGGTGGGCCAAGTGCTGCACGGCGCGCGCGGATCCATTCCGTACAAGACCGGGGATTTCGTCGAGTACGGTGCGCCGCTGGTGCGGCAGTCGGACGTAGGCTCGCCGGGTGCGGTGCACGCGCACATCGAAGTTGAGCCGGACCAGTACCGTCGCTATCTGGGCGACATCCTCAACGACCGCATCACCCTGGGCGGCAAGGTCCACGCGCAGGGCCCTGAAGCCGCGCAGGCCGCACGCAGTGCGCAGCAGGCGCCGATGGCCGATGGCGTGTTGAAGCAGGGCGAGCGGGGCGATGAGGTCAAGGCCTTGCAGGGCAAGCTGGCGGCGCTGGGTTATGCCGGTGCCGATGGCAAGCCGCTGCACGCCGATGGCGTGTATGGCAAGGACACGCTCGCAGCGGTCAAGCAGTTCCAAGCCAACAACGGCCTGGACGACGATGGCAAGGCAGGCCGCAAGACCCTGGCGCAGGTCGATGCCCCCAACGCGGTGAAGGCCGGTACCGCGCCGGCGGCTCCGGCCCGGGCCGAGCCGGCAGCGCCGGCCAGCATGCGCGACCCCGGGCATGCCGACAACGCGCGCTTCGGCCAGGCCCTGGACAAGCTGCAGGCGCTGGAGCAGCAGCGTGCCCAGGCCGGCCTGAAGCCACTGTTCGCCAACCCGCAGGAAGCCGAGCGTGCGGCCGGCCAGCTGGCCTACGAAAGCAAGGTGTCCGGCATGCGCCAGATCGACCACGTCGTGGCCCGCCCCGACGGCACCGGCCTGTTCGCGGTGCAGGGTGAGCTGGGCGATCCGGCGGCGCAGCGGACCTTCGTCGACCGCCAGCAGGCGGTATCGCACTCGGTCGAGGCCAGCAGCCGGCAGAGCGAGGCGCTGGACAGCCAGTTCGACCAGCGTGCGCAGGAACAGCAGCAGGAACAGGTGCGCAACCGCGGGTTGTAAGCCACGCGGCGCCCCGGGGCCGGTCGACCGGCCCCGGAGCCACCCGCCGCCATTCAGCCGTCCGGTGTAAACTATTGATCTCACTGGCAATGCCAGTCTCCACGATCAACACCCCGATGACGTCCGCCACCGCCCGTTACGCCGATTCCCTGCGCCTGTCTGTCGCCCCCATGATGGATGGGACGGATTCCACGGTGAATCAATAGGTTGCGCGTGATGCGGTGCACGGGTGGTGCACCGCGCGCTGTAGTCAGCTGGCCTTTCGCTGATCGTCCCACCAAGCGGCCACGTCTCGAACATCGAGAACCCCATTGATGGGCCTGGGCGCATCGCCTCTCGCAATCCAATTCTGCACGGTCTTCATCGTCATCTTCGGTAGGAACTCCTCTCGGAACTTTTCCACGGTCATCGTGGGGCCGTACTGCCCGTAGAGCAGCCAGAAGGTCGAGTGTTCAGCTGCGGCCATGCGGGCCTCCTTCCTTCGGTAGCCGGCCGTCCTTCCAATGGCCGCTTTCGTTGTATCGGACGTGCTGGTAGCGGCCAGTCAGCCGGTGGCAGCGTTCGGTCGGCCAGCCCAGCAAGTTGCGCGCTGTGACCTTCCAGAGAAGTCGATCAATGCGTGACACGGGCATGCCCCTTTGCGTTGATCAGTGCTGCGGCCTCAAGGCACTCAGTGGCAACCTTCGCGCGTCGCCACGCCACTGCCGTGGCCTCCAGGCAATCCTGGACACGTCCTACGTGCAGGTAATCAAGAGCGACCCTCACGTAGTCGTGTAGCGCGCATAGTTCTTCTGCTGTCACCACGAATCCTGTCTGTTCTGGCGGACCGCCGGCGGCACCCTCCGCCACCTGCAGCGTGATCATCGAAGCCCGCGCCCACCGCTCGGCCACGTCAAGGCACATCTCGGCCCCAGCCGCTCGCCCTTGCTCCAGCAGCGTCATGGTGGTTGTCAGGCCGTTGAACACAGGGCGCGTCAGGTCAACGTCCACATGGGAAGCCGCGTTGTGTGGCCCAAGATCACGAGTTTTCATCGACTTCCTCCCAAAGGTCTCGCGGCATATGCCACGAGCCAGGCGCATCTGACAGATTGATGGATGGCCAGCCCGACACGTCATAGGGCCATTGCCGCAGCTGTAGCGCTTCGCCGGCCTCATCAGGGACATCGAGGTCCATGGATGCGTTCATGACGTTGACCGTTACCTGGCAGGTGCTCCACCCAGCGAGGTGAAAGAGCGTGCGGCCAACCACGGCGAAGCGCCCATCCCGCTCTTTCGGGCGATCTTTCCAGAGGCGGCTCCGAAGCTTGGATAAGACAGCCGGTGATCCGGTGGTAAGGACCTTCGCCAAGAACACCGCATTCGGGTCATTACCCGATCCTGGGCGGGGCGAGTGAAGCTGGATGACGTTGCTCATGATCCAGCCTCCATCTTCTTCCAGCGCGGATTGGTCAGGCCGTTGTGGTAGTCCCGTAGGTCGAGCGTTCCCATCCCGGTGTCCACCGCGCGGAGCTGACCGGTGAGGCGGTCGGCCACCACCAGCACGCGCTCGATGGCGCCGTCCGTTTCCTCGCAGGTGAACCTGTACCAGCCCGGTTCCGTCGGCGCCTGGTGCCTCCACGGCTGCGGAGACGAGAGGGCAAGCGGCGGCGCTGAAGCCGGTTGGGCGCCGAGCAGGGCCGGCAGCAGGTCGTGGCGCGTGCTGACGATCCCGAACCCGGTATCGAAGCCGGGGGTGGCTTCAACGTCCACGATGGCGCCCTCCTGCTTGAGCAGCAGCTTCTCCAGCGCCTTGACTGCGGCCCGCACGTACTTGGGCACCGCTTCGGCCCGCTTGTAGCTGTCCACCAAGCGCGCCTTTGCCTCGGCGCTGGGCTCCGGCATAGGCCCGAGACCTCTGAGCGTTTCGACCATCTCCTGCGGCGTCTGGCCGACTTCGCCGCGGACCCATGCCAACAGCCTGCGGAGGTGGTTGGTTTGGGCCTGTGTGAGGTTCGGCTTCAACTGACTTGCCGATTTCCGTGTCGATTGATTCCCGGTCATACCCATGGCTCGCCCCCTTGGATCAGGCTGGTGGTGTCGACGTACGCCCAGCGCACAACGTCACCGGCGGTTTCGTGCTGCCATTCATGGGTTCCATCGGTCCTACGCCAGAACGTCGCCATGTCTAGGGCCTGCCAACCTTCTGGCTCGCCGGCAAGAGTTGCGTATTCGCTACCTGCAGCAGTGGCCACGTGAGCGAGAACCCGGTCGCCTGACCGCTCCGGAAGCCTCTCCGCGGCAAAGAACCAGGTGAGTCCACCGGAAGCCGGTGCGAGCTCTACTGCCGGACTTGCCTCCGCCGGCTGGTGGGCCGCACTGATCGCCCCCTCAATGGCCTCCGCTGCGCGGATGTACGCGGATCGGCTCGCTGGCCTTGCCGCGCTTGCCAGCGAACGAAGACGGGTGGCCACCGCAAGAACGGCCCTGTGCGAGATGAATCCATCCATGGAGGCGACGGCGACCATGCCGGCCTTCAGGCGCTCCCACTCATCGCGCTGGACGCGGACGCAATCCAACGGCGTTGGGTTGCCACTATGGAATCGAGCCTCAATCGTGCCGGCCGCGAGCAGCAATTCGGTTTCAGCGTCAGTGCCCATCAGACAGCCTCCGGTCGTGTTTCCAGCGTTCGATTCCACCCCGGGTAATGGCGCAGCCAGCGTGCCTGCCGGATACCCTCGTCACTGTCCCAGCAGCCATGGCCGTCGACCATCTCGGGGTACGGACGATCCTTGAACCAACACCAGTGCCCGTCGCTGTCCATCGCTCGGAAGTTGTAACCGTTCGGGGCTTCGGCCCAGCTGGGCGGCGCCGGGTTCGGCGCATCGCCACCGATGCCATGCGCCCGCTCTGCGGCGCGGATCGCCCAGGTGCCGTAGTCCTCCAGCGTCCATCCGTCCTGCAGCATCGGCAGAAGATCGGTCACGGCGGTGGCCGGCAACGGCGCGCGCTGAAGCGCCGCGATAGTCTGCGCCGCCTGCTCGATCAGTTCGGCACTGATGCGGTCGGTGATCGTGCCACCAGGCCGGCGAAGGGTAGCAGCGGCGGACCGCAGTTCAGTGATCAGCTGCAGCGTCATTGCGCACCTCCTTCACGTGGCTGGCGTACTCAATCCAGAGCAGCGCATCGACCAGTTCTTGAACGCTTGAGGCAAACGATTCGCCAGGCATGGCGAGACGCAGATCATCTGGCCAAGTTTGGCTGTTCCCATCGGAGGCGCTCTCCGCTTCCTTGACCTTCTGGACCTGCACCAGTGCATGGAGGCCGAACGTGATGGCGCGTCGAACGCAGCGCACGCCTTTTGCGTCAACCAGGTAGTCTGGCTCCTGCTCCACGTGGGCCATGTCCAGCAGGTCTTCGAACATGCTCATGCTTCGGCTCCTGCAGCCCGATACAGGCCGGTCACAATGTCGAGAAGGAAATCCATCGTCACGACCGTGTCGTAGCCGAAGGAAACGTCCTTTCCATCGGCTCGCCTCATGCCCTCCCAGAGCAGTTCCTGCACGTGGTCGGT
The DNA here is from genome assembly GCF_056480025.1 of Stenotrophomonas sp. 109824_Sma. Classification (NCBI taxonomy): domain Bacteria; kingdom Pseudomonadati; phylum Pseudomonadota; class Gammaproteobacteria; order Lysobacterales; family Lysobacteraceae; genus Stenotrophomonas; species Stenotrophomonas sp. 109824_Sma. The sequence continues at coordinate 287,347 of NZ_CM151078.1, forward strand.
GAGTAGCCTTGCCTTGCTCAATGCCACGTCGAGGTCGCAGCCAGCGGCCACAACGAGCGGCGAGTTCGCGATCTCCACTTTCGTGGTCTTTTCCACTTCCATCGCGGCACTCATCGAACGCCTCCCGCATAGCTCAGGGCCATGCTCATCTCGAGGAGATCGGCCATGACGAACATGTCATCGTCCGTGATCGAGTTGCTGTCCAGGTTCCGCAGCTGACGCTGGACGTAGTCGAAGTAGATGCTGGCCTTCAGGTCGCTATGGGCAGTGTCGATCCCGGCGCACACCTTGAAGAGCGGCGCATTGTCCTGCACCGGAATCAAGCTGAACGCTTCTTCCTTAGTGACGGTCATCTCAGACACGAGCGGCCTCCTTCTTCAGCGGATGGCGGCAGACGTTGTCCTGGTTCTCGCGGATGTCGTCGAGCAGGCTTTCGGCGTCACCCAACAGGCTTTCAACCGCAAGCATCAGGCCATCAATCGTGTGCTCAGGCAGCTTGTCCTGCAGGACCGGCTCCTCTTCTGAGCCGATATCACGTACGTCTTGGCTGCCCGTGAAGTCGCGGCGGAGTACATCCATGATCGCTAGAGTGGCTTTGGTGTTCCGGTCAACCCGGACCAGCCGATTGGTCAGAAAGTCCGAGAGGGGGTTATCCCTCCACATTGAGGTCAGGTAGTGCTCGCTGTTTGCGAGGCGGGGAACTGCGGCCGGCTCTGCCGGGGTTACACTGGTCTTCGCCATGTTGGCTTCCTTGATCTGGTCGATTACGGGTGCGGCGTGGCAGACGGCTCGGGCGTTGGCGCGCTCGGGCCGTCACTGTTTTTGAGGTTCCAATCGGGCTCGAATGTCACTGCCCGGTCCACATCCATGTTCGATGGGGCGTAAACGTGGATCTCAGCTCGGTTCCTGTGCGCGCCGCGCAGCTGAACCTGGACGCCATTTCCGATGAAGACGGTCGTTCCCGCCTTTACAGTCATGACGATCGGTTTTCCCATAGGGGTAGGCATTTCCCTACTCATCTTTCAGGTTTCCTTGGTTCAGGTTGTCGTGAGAAACTGCAAAAGTTGGGGGAGAGGCGTCACTCGGCGCAGCGAAGCAAAAAATGGCCCCAGGCTGGTTTGCAGCGACGATCTCGGCGATACGGAGGGGCACGACTGCGGCTGCGATGCAGGCCACAAGCACCCAGCCAACGCGAACCAGCGTAGATGCCTCCGCGCGTGACTCGTGGTCGTAACTGGCTTGATTGCGACGGCAGTTGGACGTCATGCCGGAAGCCTCGGTCGCTGATAGCGGAGGCACGCTAGGCGCAAGCGATGTGACTTAACGCTGGGTGCGTACAAGCCCTCGCCGATCCATCGTAGGTTGTCGCCGGAAAGTCGGCTGAACTGGAAGCCCCTGCACTGCGGAAAGGAGCGATCCCCGACCGGCACTGTGCTCAGCTTTTCATGGAAGGTTTCGATGAAGCGCGCGAGCTTGCGCGCCTCTCGGTAGCTACTGCGCCAGTATTCCCTTGCTGTTGCCATCTTTGGCTCCCACTCGGCCGGTGGGTCCGGCCTGATGGGAGTAGATTAGGGATTGCTAATCGACAACGCAATAGGTATGGCTAATTTCGTGCTGCTAATTTTCTTAAGGCGTTCAGCTTTGCTATTTAGGCAATCTGTCGCGCGCTGTACTGGACCACGGCCTTACCCGCAATGAACAGGTCGTCGGGAGCAGCGTATGGCGGGAACAACGGATTGGCGCTGACGATATACACGCCATCGGACCGGCGCTGCAGCCCCTTGATCTGAGTCTCGCCGCCGATGTTGATGACATAGATGGCGTCGCCATCGAAGTAGTCGACGGCGGTGTCCACCATGACCACATCGCCGTTGTTGATGATCGGCGCCATGGAAGGGCCTCGGCCGGTGATGAGCTTGAGGCGACCCGGCTTAGGCAAGTAGCCCAGGCGCTGTCGAATATCCCACTCGGCGTAATCCATGCTCCGGATGACTTCCGGGAATTCCTCGTTCACGACCCCTGTTCCCATGCCTGCTGCTCCATCCAGTAGCTCGAGGCGAAGGTATCCCGGTGGAGTCTCACGGACAGAGAGTGGCTGCACATCGGGGGCATCGTCGATTGATCCTTCCCCAGTGGCCAGCCAGAGCGCGGAGACACCCAGCAACCGTGCTGCTTTCACAAGGGCGTCGCCCCTAATCGATTGCGACTTGCCGCTTAGCCAACCGCTTACGCTCGGTGCCGACACGCCGACCGCTTTGGCGAGTTCGAGCTGGGAGACGTTGGAACGGGACAAAGCGGTTCGAAGTCGGCTGGAGAGGTCCATCGTTAGGGTCTGCGAATTGGATTAGGCAATGTTACGCACGTTCGCGTTGCAAAGTACATTAGGTACTGCTAATTTGGTCGCATGACCAGCCTAATTCCATGCACCAAAGATGCTGAACAGGCTTCTGCGCTGATCGATGCCCTCGGTGGCACCGGACAGGTCGCTGCACTGTGTTCAGTCCGCGCGCCTTCGATCAGCCAGTGGAGGAAGCGGGGGATCCCCCGTCCCTGGGCCCTGTTCTTCCAGGCGAAATTCCCGGAGAAGTTTGACCCGACGGGCAGGGTGATAGCCGCGGATGAGGCGCACGGCGCCTCCTGATCAAACATAACTCCCGCTGCAGAGGCGGCGGAATGCGGTTGCTCACCCGAAGGACCGGGTGCGATGGGGCAAGGACGGCGACCACCCTGCATGTGGAAGTGGCCATGTGGGTGTCTGGCGCTACGAGCGTGACGCGCTCGGTGGGAAACCCAACGTCCAGATACGACGAAGCCCCCGCTGTCGGGCAGACAGTTGCGGAGGCTTCGTCCAGAGCGAGGCCACTATGCCACACCATTCCGAACAGGAACAACTCCCCAACCGCCAGCCACGCCATATTGGTGACGTGGCACAGAAAGCGCTTGCTCGCTTTGAGGAACGGCGCGCACGCCCCCTCGTGAAGATGCTTGAGCGACTGCCAGATGGCCGTGTCGCGTTCGAGTTCTACGATCGCACCCGCGAGCATGACTCGCCGATGTATGACTTCTACTGCTCCGGTCCGCTGCAGGCAGTGGAGTGGATCCGGCAGGTAGCGCCGAAGACGTGGATCACGAAGGAGCACATCACCGTTTTCTCCATCCTAGTCTTGGAGGCGTTCCCTCAGCCCGCGGCTGTGCAGCACGGTGAGATCATCGAAGCAGACCTTGAGGCTGACACGGTAACGGTACAGCTTGACCCGGGCTATGAGGTCCGCAGCGGCCGTGTGGCGCTGCTCTGGGCCAAGGCTGGTGCAAGCCATGGCTGAGGTAGCAGATGCGCGGCAGCCAAAAGGCCGGTATCGCAAGGTTGAGGTGAAAATGTGGGGAGACGCGAGATTCCGTCGTCTGACCCCAATGCCGCCTTGCGGACAGGGTCTCTGGCTGTATCTCATCACGGGCCCCCAAACCGGCCCAATTCCGGGGCTGTACCGTGCTGGCCGCGCCGCAATGGCGGAGGAGCTTGGGTGGGAGGTTGAAGCCTTCGATAAAGCCTTCGGGGAAGCCTATGCGCAAGGCATGGTGGAAGCCGACTTTAAGGCTAGGGTTGTGTGGGTTCCAAAGGCCATCAGCCACAACCGTCCAGAGTCGCCCAACGTGGTTCGCGGATGGCGCTCGGAGTTCGATCAGATTCCCGAATGCGACCTCAAATGGCAGGCGCTCGAACACCTGAGAGCCATTGTCTGCGGGCTTGGAGAGGGTTTCGCAAAGGCATTCAATGAGACTTTCGGTAAGCCTTTGCCGAAGGCTTCCCGAAAGACTATGCCTAATCAGGAGCAGGAACAGGAACAGGAACAGGAACAGGAAGAAGATGAAGCCACTGACGTGGCTTTGTCGTCAGCCGGCGGCGGGGCCGCGACTGGCGACCACGACGACGGTGCGGATGCCGGAGAAGGGCAAGACCTGCTGGGCAAGGTGCCGAAGAAGGCAGGCCCACCGCCGTGCCCGCACATGAAGATCATCGAGCTGTTCCACGAAGTCTTGCCAGAGCTGCCGGCAGTTTGCGCGTGGAACGAGCCGCGGCAGAGGAAGCTGGGCGCACGTTGGCGGGAGCGTGCAGAACAGCAGGACCTGGCCTGGTGGCGGTCGTTCTTCGAGGAGGTGCGGGAGATGCCGTGGCTGATGGGTCAGCGCAATGGCCGTGATGGCAGGCCGTTCAAGTGCACCCTGGAGTGGCTGGTCAGCCCAACCAACTTTGCCAAGGTGATCGAAGGCTTCTACGTGGATGGTGGCCAATGATCCGCCACGACGAAGACGCACAGACCTTCAACCTCGATGCCGAGATGGCAGTGTTGGCCGGCCTGCTGCTGGACAACGACGAACTGGCAAACGTGCAGGACTGGCTGAACCCGGCCGACTTCTTCAACCCCGACCACGCCCGGATCTACGAGTGCGTGCTGGAACTGTGCGGCGAGAACAAGCTGGCCGACGGGATCACCGCTGGGGAGTGGTTGCTGGACAAGTGCGGCGAGGATGGCCGGCACCTTCAGGCGTTGGCATCCGAAATCGCCGGCAGTGCCTATACCCGTTCCAACGTGGTGCCCTACGCGGAGGTGGTGGTCGAGCATTCACGGATGCGAAGCTTCATCGCCACTTGCGAACGCGCGCTGCAGGCGGCGAAGAGCCGTCGCGGCTACTCCGCCGAGCAACTGGCCTCGCACCTGTCGACGCAGATGGCCGACATTGCCCCCGTGCGGGCGGTAGGACCGCGGCCCTATCGGGAAGTCGTCAAAAAGTTCGCAGCCCAGCTGCGCGACCGACACTTGAACGGCACGCCAATCGGCTTGCCGACGCCATGGGCTGATATCAACAAAGCCATCGGAGGATTGCGGGACGGTCAGGTGATCGTGATTGCGGCCCGGTCCAATATGGGCAAGTCCCTTATGGGTTTCCAGCTGGCTAGGTTCACCGGCCTACGCGGGGATCATGTGGTCGAGTTCTCCATGGAGATGGTCGACACGGATGTGGTGGCGCGAGACGTGGCCGCCATCGGCGAGATCCCCTTGCAGTGGCTGGTCGGCAATGGTGATGACGTGTCAGCGGATGACTCCGACCTGTACTGGGGTAAGGCCGTGCCGACGATGCAGAGCCTCATGGAAGCGTCGGTCCTGGTCGATGACGATCCGCAGCTGAGTGCGCCCCAGATCGTTGCCCGCGCCAAGCGCGCACATCGCCGCAAGCCTCTTCGGCTGGTGGTGGTGGACCACCTGCATGAGATGGCATTGCCGGGCAAGCAAGACGAGGCACTTGAGCGAGGACAAGCCCTGCGCGACCTCAAGGGGCTGGCAAAGTTCTTGAACTGCCCGGTGGTGGTGCTGGCCCAGCTCAACCGAGCAGGTGCCAAGGGCGACCGTCCGAAGGTGACCGACATTCGCGGTTCCGGTGGCATTGAGGAAGTGGCTGACGTGATCCTGTTCGTTCACCGGCCGGATGTGTACAAGCCGGAAGACCGGCCGGGCTTGGTCGAAGTGATCGTCGGCAAGGGCCGTAACATCCAGACCGGCACCGTCGTGGCGCTCAGGAACGAGTTCCAGTATCAGCGCGCAGTTGACTGGGATGGGCCGGCCTATGAATTCGCCGCCGAGCCAGAGCAACCGAAAAAGCGCAAGACGCAGCTCGCTCCCAGATTGGGGGGCCGTGGACGCAACCGGCAGGGGGCAGAAAATGAGTAACTTCATCCCGACTGGATCCCAAGCACTTAGGCTTTTCGCTGACACCCTCGACCAGCAGGCGGTGCGACTCGACCGCCTCCTTTGGCGTGATCGTGGGCAGCGCTCAACCACCGCCGAGGCTTACCGCATATCGGCATCGTTGGCGCGGCAGCAGGCGGTGAAGCTGGAGCAGATGGAGAGGCTGGCAGCCGCGCGCGCCGGAGGCCGGAAATGAGCCTGTCGCTGAAGGAGCAGCTGAAACACTGGGGGCATTACCAGGAGCATCGATTCTGCGCACCGCTGTCCCGAGAGGACGCGCCAAGCCGGGACGAACACCCGCTGGCACGCGCTCAGCAGTTCGCCCAGGGCACGAAGCGAGAGCGCCTGCCGTTGCTTCGTGACGGACACGACCGGCGCATGCTGCTGGGAGCCGGCGCCGGTCGGGTGAATCGCAACGGGGCCGTGCTTCCCGTCGCGCCATGGGCGGTTGATCCGATCCCGTGCGCTGAGTCCCGCACCCTGGTCTCCCGATCAGCCACCGCCGCCGTGATGGTCGGTTCGCCGGATGAATACCGGTGGATCGACCGCGCGCTGTCCGACCTGTACCGGCAGAACATGGTGCGCGCGCTGGTGGTGCTGGAGGAGTTCACCGGGCGGGGTAGCCAGGCGCAGCGAGCGGCCACCGTCGCCAAGAAGCTCGGGGCCGCGTTCACGAAGTGGCAGTACCGAAAGGAGCTGGACAAGGGCATGGCGTTCATGGAGGCGCGGCGCGCATGAGAAATCTGACATTGGCACAGGCCGCTCGCGATGCGGTGTATCTGTGCGCAGCCTGCGGTGCCGACGGGATAGTTCGAATCAGCGTGACGCGAAACCCAGAGGCCAGCATCCGCCGCCGGTCCAACGTGGTTGCCGCGCAATGGGCGTGGGTAGGGAGTGAATCGAGGGCGAAACTGCTCGTGCGCCGGCTACGGCGCCAGTGGGCAGCGCGCTACGTCGTCGGGGAGGGTTATCGCTTCGACTATGCCGTTGAGGGCGGTGACTTCCGGGACGGACTCAACCAAGCATTCCTCGACGTGGTTCGCGGTGCCGCTCGATGGGAGAAGCTCGGGCCGGTCGCGCTTCGGGTACTGCGGGCAACCGCTGCTTCTGCCTGACCCGCGCCGGCCATAGAATGGCGCCGCACCGCCAGGAGGGCGCCAATGACCGACGATCAGCAGCTCGAACAGATGAGGCGCCTTACCAGAGCGAACGGATGGCGGACCGTTGTCACCCGCGCGCTGAAGGATAGGGCGCCTCAGTTCGCCAAGGCGGCATTCGACACCTACTGGATCGAAGGTGGCCACCGGATACGGGAGCAGGTTGGGGATGATCATCAGCTGGCCGCGTTCCTCTGGCTGAGCCTGCCCCACTACAAGCCGGAGGCGGGCACACAGCTGGAGCTGTACAGGGGCGAGAATGCCGACCGGCTCCGGCTTGGCCAACTTGGCTTCGCATGGACGCCGGATAGAGAAACTGCGGAGATGTTCGCCAGCGGCTTGAATGCCTGCGGCAGCGGCGGCGTGCTCCTACGCGCGCTGGTCGGCGCAGAAGTCATTGCTGGCCCGGGCGCTCACAGCCTTTACCTGGGGGAGCATCAGTACACCGTGGATCCCACGGCGGGGTTCCCGGTCGAGACGCTCGCTGAGTTCCCGCCGTTCGTGTGACGATTGAAGTTCAGATCATCAGGAGTTCGACATGCCGCATCCGCCTCGCCCCATCGAAGACAACAGCGAGCTGTTGCCGGAGTCATGCCGGAAGCGCTGGGTTGAGCTACTCGCGGAGCGCAGAACGGCCAGGCACGAAAATGATAGAGAAGAGGCGGCACTCCTCATGGGATTCGGCCTCGGTTTCGTCAAGGCGCTTTACCTGACCGGACAGATCACCGTCACCGCGCGGGACGATCTACGGGACGCCTTGATATCGGCATAGGCACAGCGCGTGGTTGCCGCCATCGCCTCTTGACCATTGCCAACGAACTGGTACAGTTCTCGGCATGGTGGGGAGAGTCCCATCCAAGCGGCTCGCCAATCGGCGGGCCGCTTGCGTATCTGGCTCCGTAACCCCGGAAATCACCGGAGTTGAAGGACTGGCACGCCGGCGCAATCAGCGCCCATCCAAAACAAACAGGGCGGCGCCCCGATGCCTGCAAGCATCGAAGCGCCGCCGCCGTACACGCGTTTCAGCCGCGTGCCATTGGCTCAAGCCCTGCCGCTCTCCGGAGAGCGAGTGAAGCTTGCTTAACTAATGTCGCATGAGCTGAGATTTGAAGACCAAGACATTGTTTCCCTGGCCGGGCGGCAAGACACGCCTGGCAAAGCACCTGCTGCCGCTGATCAACGAGCGGCCCCATACCTGCTACGTTGAAGCCTTCGCCGGCAGCGCCGCCATGCTGTTCGAGCGTGCACCGGCCAAGATTGAAGTCCTGAATGACACTCACGGCGAGCTTGTCCGGCTCTACCGCGTGGTCGCCAACCACCTGGACGAGTTCGTTCGGCACTTCCGTTGGTCCCTGACCAGCCGGGAAATGTACCGGTGGGCACAGCTGCAGCATGTGGATACGCTGACTGATATCCAGCGCGCAGCGCGGTTCTACTACCTGCAGAAACTGAGCTTCGGCGGAAAGGTGGACGGGCAGTCGCTGGGCGTTGGCCCGACGGCGGCAAAACGCATCAACCTGCTCCGGCTGGAACAGGATCTGAGTGATGCCCACCTTCGACTGCAGGGAGTGGTGATCGAGCAGTTGACCTGGCAGCGCTGCATCGAGAAGTACGATCGGCCGGAAACGCTGTTCCTCCTGGATCCTCCCTACTGGGAGACGACGGGCTATGGAAGCGAGTTCGGTATAGATCAGTACGAGCAACTCGCCGAAGTCATGGCCCAGCTCAAGGGCCGGGCAATCCTGACCATCAACGACCATCCCGCCATGCGCGCGCTGTTCGATCGCTTCGACCGGGTCGCCGTCCCCATCCGCTACACGGTCGGCGGCGGCGCGGGCGTTGCGCGGAGCGAGCTGATCTACACCACCTAGCCGGCCCTTGGTTCTGGCTGGGATCACTTGCCCCGCCATCCGGGCGGGGTTGACCCATTGCAGGAACCGAGATGACGCAGATCACTCCCGAACAGGCTGGCGGCGTGAACGTCGTGGCCTTCCTCGACATGCTTGCCTGGTCCGAAGGAACGAGCACCAGTCCGGCGACGAAGGATCGCGGCTATGACGTGATCGTGACCGGTGCCGATCGCGTGCCGGAGGTGTTCATCGATTGCTCGGTGCATCCCTTCTCGCGCGGCAGGAAGTCCAAGCGCATCAACAGCAAGGGCCTGACCTCGAATGCATCGGGCCGCTACCAGTTCATGCTGAAGGACTACGCCCACTACCGGTCGCTGCTGAAGCTGCCGGACTTCGGCCCTATGTCGCAGGACCTGTGGGCAATCCAGTTGATCCGCGAGAGGGGCGCGCTGCCACTGATCCAGGCCGGCAAGATCGAGGACGCCATTGCGCGGGTTCGAAACATCTGGGCGAGCCTGCCGGGCGCCGGCTATGGCCAGCCCGAGCACAAGCTTTCCGACCTGTTGGCCGTGTACCGCAAGGCCGGCGGGACGGTGGTGCCGTGACCGAGCCCGTGAGCACCATGAAAATCATCGTCGGGACGTTCACCGCTGCCGTGGTGGCGCCGGCGACCGCCGATGCGCTCCGGGAGGCCGAGAGGATCATCCTCGGCGTTCCGCAATCTGTACTGCTGCTTGCGCTGGCTGGCGCGCTGATCGGCGTGCTTATCCTTCCGGATAAGGACGCTGGGCGGGTAGCGGCAGACGCCAATAGGCTCCGCCGGCATCGGCTGCTGCAAACGGCAGCTCGCTGGGCCGCGTTGGCCGTTGCGGTCGCAGCGTACGCAATTCTTGCAGCCTGGGTGGTGGCCATCGCGGCATGGATCTGGCCCCAGCTGGCCGGCGCACCGCAGCTGCCGCTGGCAGGCATCTCCGGCGTACTGATCCGCCGGCTGCTGCCCGGCTACGTGCGCATGGTGGAGAAAGCCACCGGCGCCATCGGAGGCGACAAGGTATGAACGTACTGATTCGATTCCTTCGAGCCGTGTGGGCGCTTGTCATTGGCGCCGCGGCCGATGCGCTGCAGTGGCTGAGCAAGCCAGGCAGCAAGATCAAGGTGGTGTGCGCAGTCCTGGCCTTCGGCTGCGCGGTGTCCGGGCTGACCGCCTACGAGAAGGAGCAGAAGATCCGCGACCTGAGCGCCCAAGTGGTCAAGGTCCGGGCTGACTGGCAGGCCGATGCGGCCCGACTGCAGGCTGACGTGGACACCCGGGATCAGCGCCTGGCCGAAGTCGCCGCCGCGCTGAGGGCGGAAGCCGAGAAGCTGCAAGCCCTCCGGGACGAGAGTGCTGAGGCACTGCGGGCCTTGGCGGGAAAGGTCGAGGCTTCCGAGAAGGAGGCTTCCACCTGGCGCGGTCGCTATGAGCAGCGGCCCGACACCTGCAAGGCAGCGCTGGAGCTGCTCGATTCCGCCTGCCCGGCACTGAAGGGGTACTGATATGCGGCTCCCACTATGGCTCTACGTCGATAGGGAAAGCGCCATTGAGGCCGGGATGACCCACGAGGGCCTCCTGTTCGGTGTGCCCGCTTGGTTGCGCGAAGACGGCTATTCCCAGGTGACCGGCAGCCCGAAGGTTCCGGCGTTGCACTTGTGGTGCATGGTGGTGGACCTGGTACTGGAGATCGCCGCTGCGTTCGTGCAAGAGGACCGCGCCCTGGAATCGCCCATCACTCTCGGCAGGAGGATCGCGCCATGAGGTTCCCACTCCTGCTGGCGGTTTCGGTGTTGGCCGCGTGCCAGGCCGCGCCTACCAAGCCGAACCCGCCGCCAGCTGCCGTCATCACGGTTCCGGTGGCCACCTATGTCCCGATCGATGCCCAGCTGCGCAAGCGCTGCAAGTGGGTGAAGGAGGCGGCGCCGTCCGCCGTATTCGAGGTGAGCAACGGCCGGAAGCGTTGCCTGCTGCAGTACGAGGCGCAGCTCGACGGCATCGACCAGGTGCAGGGCAAACCTGTACCGGATTCGCCCTGATGGTCCGGCAGACGGAGCGGGAACGCCGCGTGCTGGCGTTGGGTCGGCTGAAGACGGGCGAGATGAACAAGACGGAGGCCGCGTATGCCGAGCGGCTGCGCGCGCTGCAGGCTGCAGGCGGGATCCAGTGGCATCGGTTCGAGGGCATGAAGCTGCGCTTGGCCGACAACACGTTCTACACCCCGGACTTTGCAGTCGTAGCGGCCGACGGCGTCATGGAGTGCCACGAAGTGAAGGGGCACTGGCAGGACGACGCCCGGGCCAAGATCAAGATCGCCGCGGCCATGTACCCGTTCCGCTTCATTGCGGTGAAGGTCCGGCGCAAGCGCGACGGCGGCGGCTGGGAAGTGCAGGAGTTCTGACCTTCCCTATTGATGCTCCTTGAGCAGCTCCTGCAGTTGGCTCGCGAGGTAGGAGATATCAGAGGACGGCCCGTAGAGCCCGGTGACCCACTCAGATGGTGGGGCATTGGTCCGCAAGGAGAAGTTGGCGGATGCCTGCCTGATCGCTGGCTCGTAGAACGCATCCTCGATCCTGGTCGGCCGTCGCTTCGAGCCGTCGACCGTGCCGGTGCTCGCGCGCTGCTTCAGGTGGGCCTTCAGCTCCACCAGGCGCGCGCGGTAGTCCTGCAGTTCATCTGGAGCCAGGGACCGATGGCGGTCGCCTGCTGCAGCAATCTCTTCAAATTCGTCATGTACCCGGAGCAGCTCGGCAAGTACGAGTCGTGCTTCATGGAGATCAGTGGTGTCCATTCAGTTCAATCCTGATGACGGCGTCGTCCGTGTGGAAGTGTGCGTGCGCGGCGGTAAGGAGGGCGACCTCAGCCGGTACATCGCCTCTGGCGCGCTGCGCACCCTGGATTCTATTGCTGCCATGGATCAGGGGCCTGCGAGACGAAAGCTGATCAGCTGCCTGATCCAGCAAGCGCGATCGCTCAAGCGAAACGAGGATGAGCTGCGATTGGCCGCAAGGGCAGGGAGTGCCAAGCAGTGAGCGTGGCTCGCGGCCGCAGGACCCGGCAGACCGGCGGCAGCGCCTTCGCCCACCTGTATGGCACCGCTCGGTGGCAGCGCACGCGCAAGGCTCAGCTCGACCGTGAACCGCTCTGCAGTCGGTGCAAGGCCCGCGGGCACGTGACGGTGGCAACGGTGTGCAACCACACGAACGGACACCCGCCTGGGGAGACCGAGGAGATGTTCTGGTCTGGACCCTTCGACAGCCAGTGCTCCGACTGCCACAACGTCGATCAGGCCCGTTTGGAACGGGGTGCGGTGCAGGTCCGAGGGTGCGATGAGGACGGGTGGCCGGTGACCGGCTGACGCGTTCCACGCTCCTGTTCCACAGGGGGGGGTGAATTTATGCCATTTCGACCGGCCTAGACCGACCGTTCCCCTAAATTCGCGTATCCACAATTCACGGGACGACCCTCGAACGGGCCATTCCTGCCAAGAAATCCAGCAATTTCCCGAGGAATTCATGCCAAGGCCCCGATTGCCCGTCGCAAAGGCTGCGACAAGCGGCGCCGCCATCAAGAATCCAGGCCGGCATGCCGGAAGGAAGAGACCGAAAGGCACGCGCCCATTGGGCGAGCCGTTCAAGACCATGACCGCGGCCGAGAAGCGGGCGTGGAAGGAATTCGCATCGGAAATGTCGTGGCTCAACTCCAGCCACCGGGTGCTTCTCCGCCTGGCGTGCCTCTGGACGGCGCGGATGGAAGACCCGAAAGCCGAATTCGGCGTGTCAGCAACCCAGGCGCTCAGCTCGATCCTCTCGAAGCTGGGCGCCACACCTGTGGATGAATCGAAGGTCTCGCATGGCGGTGACGAAGACGACCAGGGCGAAGAATTCTTCGGTGGCCCCAGCTCCGGCCGACCGCACTAAGGCGTATGCGCTGGATGTGGTGGCTGGCCGGATCGTTGCCGGCCCCCATGTCCGAAACGCCTGCCGGCGCCACCTGCAGGATCTGATCGAAGGCCCCGAACGGGGCCTTTACTTTGACCATGAGGCTGCGGAGTACGCCTTCCGGTACTTCGAGAACGTGCTGATGCTCTCCGAGGGCCAGTTCGAGGGACGGAAGTTCGAACTCCACCCTTCGCAGGCGTTCATCATCGGCTCGCTCTTCGGCTGGAAGGGCGCCGACGGGCTTCGTAGGTTCCGTCGCGCGTACATCGAGCAGGGAAAGGGCAACGGAAAGAGCCCGCTGGCCGGTGGGCTGGGCCTGCTGGGGATGACGGCCGCAGGCGAGGCTGGCGCGCAGATCTACTCGGCGGCGGCGAAGAAGGACCAGGCTGGCATCCTTTTCGCCGACGCGGTGAAGATGGTCAAGAAGTCGCCGCTCTTGGCCAAGCGCATCGAGTTCGCCGGCGGTGAGGGGCGAGAGTTCAGCATGGCGCACCACGCCAGCGCGAGCTTCTTCCGGCCGGTGTCGCGCGATACGGGCCGCACCGGCTCTGGTCCTCGACCGTTCTTCGTGCTGGTTGATGAGGTTCACGAGCTTCCCGACCGGCGAATCATCGAAATGCTGGAGCGCGGCTTCAAGTTCCGCCGCGAGCCGCTGCTCTTCATGATCACCAACTCCGGCAGCGACCGGACCTCGGTGTGTTGGGAGGAGCACGAGCATGCCGTCAAGGTCGCCGCCGGCCACACCGAGGCGGTGAACGATCCGACCTTCGTTGGCGACGTGATCGATGACCGCACCTTCAGCTACGTGTGCAGTTTGGACGACGGGGACGACCCGCTCGAGGATCCCAGCTGCTGGGCGAAGGCCAATCCCCTGTTGGGGGTAACTATCACCGAGCAGTACCTGGCGGACGTGGTGGCGCAAGCCAAGGCCATCCCGGGGTCACTGAACGGCATTCTTCGTCTGCACTTCTGCGTGTGGACCGATGCGGAGACCGCCTGGATGACGCGCCCAACGCTGGAGCCGGCGCTGGCCGACTTCGACCCGCGCGTGCATGAGGGACGCAAGGTTTACCTCGGTCTCGACCTGTCGCAGGTTCGCGATATCACCGCGATGGCGGCGGTGGTGGAGACCGGCACTGTCCAGGTCGAGGTGGAAGTCGAGGGCGAGAAGCTGGTCATCGAAAAGCCGACATTCGATGCCTGGATCGAGGCTTGGACACCTGGAGACACGTTGGATGCGCGGCAGCTGCAGGACAAGCTGCCCTATCGGACCTGGGTCAACGGCGGCTTCCTGCATGCGCCGCAAGGGCAGGCCATCAACTTCCGACATGTGGCCCAGGTCATGGCCGAGTACGACAACCGCTATGACGTGCAGCTGGTCGCATACGACCGCTACGCGTTCCGCAGGTTCGAAGAAGAGGTCAACGACATTGGCTTGTCAGTGACCTTCGCCGAGCACCCGCAGGGCGGCTGTAAAAAAGGCAAACCGCTGGATGCGGCGGTGGAAGCCGCCGAGCAGTCGGGGCAGCCAGTGCCTGAAGGCATGTGGATGCCCGGATCGCTGCGCCTGCTGGAAGAGGCGCTGCTGGAAGGGCGCCTGCGCCTGCGTCGCAACCCTGTTCTGGTGTCCGCAATCATGTCCGCCGTCATCGAATCGGACCGCTGGGGCAACAGCTGGCTGTCGAAGGCCAGGTCGGCAAACAAGATCGACGCCGCGGTGGCCCTTTGCATGGCCATCGGCGCGGCCCACGCCATGCCGCCGGACGCCGGCGGCATAGACGACTACTTGGAAAACGGCTTCTTTGGACTGATCGGATGACTACCTTTCGCTGGTACAACCCGCTGAGCTGGCGGTTCTTCGGATACGACGACCCTGCCACTGGCAACTACGTGGAGGTCGACCTATCCACCGGTGGCCGAGGCACCAAGGCGGGCGTCCGGGTGACGCCCAAGAAGGCGCTGACAGTCAGCATCGTCTGGTCGTGCGTGAAGGTGCTGTCCGAGTCCGCTGCGGGGCTGCCTTGGAAGCTGTATGAGGACAAGAGCGGCGTGCGAGCGCTGGTCAAGGGAACCAGCCCGCAGCGCCGGCGGCTCCTGCGCCTGCTGAGCAAGCCCAACCCCTTCATCAAGTGGCTGGACCTGATCAAGGCGGTTGTGGTGAACATGGCTTTGCGAGGCAATGCCTTCATCATCATTCGTCGCGATGACAGCGGTGAATGGATCGGCCTGATACCGGTGGCGGTGGACAACGTCCGAATCGATACCGACGACGGCTTGGTCTACTGGGCGAACATCAACGGCAGCGAAACCCCGGTTTCCCCGGAGAACATGCTGCACTTCAAGCTATTCAGTTCCGACGGCATCGTTGGCCTGTCACCGGTGGAGTACCAGGCTGAAACCATCGGGTTGGCGCGCGCTGCGCAGGATTGGTCCGCCCGCTTCATGCGCAAGGGTGGCTTCACCGGTGGATACATCATCTATCCCGGCTTCCTGACGAAGGAGCAGCAGGCGCAAATCAAGGCGAAGCTGCCTGATATCCGCCAGGGCGACGTGGACGATCTGGGCAAGATGGCCATCCTTCAGGGCGGTCCGACGATCACGCCGGCTGGCCTGACGCAGAAGGACAGCCAGTTCATCGAATCGCAGCAGTTCCAGGAGGAGGCGCTGGCCGGCATCTGGGGCGTACCGCTGTACCTGACCAACCGCGCTCGCTCCACGTCTGTGCTGGGCTCCAATCTGGAGCAGCAAACCAGCGGCTTCGTCACCTTCGGCCTGAAGCCTTACCTCGACGCGATCGAGAGCGAGATCAACGACAAGTTGTTCGCCGATGGCGACATGTTCGTGGAGGCCGTCGTAGAGGGCCTGTTGCGCGCCGACAGCGGAGCGCGAGCCAACTATTACAAGACCGCCCTTGGCGGCTCCGGCGGCTCGGGCTGGATGGCCATCAACGAGGTCAGGGTGAAAGAGAACCTGCCGGTGCTGGAAGGCGAGCAATACAACCAGGTCACACGGTGGACCAGCAACAAGCCCGATTCCAGTAACGACGACCCAACGGGAGATCCCGCCAATGCTTAGCAAGTATTCTTGCCCATTCGAGGTAAAGGCGGCAGACGATGCCGGCAACTTCGAGGGCTATGCCTCGGTGTTCAACAACGTGGATCTCGGCGAGGACCTGATCCTCCCGGGCGCCTTCGTCAAGGTGAAGACGACTCGGACTGGCCGACTGCGCCTGGCGCTGTACCACAACCTGACCCGTCTGATCGGCGATGCCGAGTTCAAACAGGACGGCAACGGCCTGCACTTGAAGGGCAAGGTCAACCTCAACGTCAGCTACGCCAAGGACGCCTACGAGCTGATGAAGGCCGGCACCTTGGACGAAATGTCAGTCGGATTCAACACGTTGGAGGACGCGATTGAAAACCGCGATGGACGGCGGGTGCGCGTCATCAAGAAGGCCGAATTGTGGGAGGCCTCGGTCGTCCCCTTTGGCATGAACCCGGAAGCACAGGTGATGAGCGTCAAGTCCGACGTTCGCGCCTTCGAATCAGCCCTGCGCGAACGCATGGGGCTGTCCCAGAAAGAGGCGGCGGCCGTCGCCTCGCTCGGCTTTCCTGCGATCCACCGAGACGGTGGCATTGGGGACACGGAGACCGTGAAGCAGCTGCAGCAACTCGGCACATCCATCGAATCCATTTTCAAAGGAATGCACCAATGAGCGAGAACATCAGCGATATCCGTGAGGGCCTGGAAAAGCAGCTGAAGGACGGCTTCGCCGGCCTGCAGAAGAAGTACGACAGCGCCTCGGCCGAGATCGAAAAGGGCAACCAGGTCACCACCGACCTGAAGAAGCAGATCCAGACCGCCACCGACGATATCCAGAAGGTGGTCGACAAGGTCCTGAAGCTGGAAGAAAAGGGCATCGGCCTGGGCAACCAGCCTGGCACGAAGAAGGGCTTCATCGACTTCATCAAGGGCAACGACGAGTACAAGGCGCTGCAGGGCCGTGAAAAGTCGGCGGCCGAGATCGAGATCAAGAAGGACGAACTGGCGTCCATGCAGGAGACCAAGGCGGTCACCAGCGCCGGCATCGTCGTGCCGAACTACGACCCGACCATCCAGCCGGGCATCCGCCAGGAATTGCGCATCCGGGACCTGATCCCGTCGATCTCCGTCACCGGCCAGAGCTACACCTACTTCCGTGAGAAGCTGCATACCCGCGGCGCTGGCCCGGTCGGCGAAGGCGGGACCAAGCCGCAGAGCAACGTCACCTTCGAGCAGAAGACCGACCTGGTGAAGAAGCTGGCGGTCTGGATCCCGGTCACCGACGAAGCCCTGGACGACGTGCCGCAGATGTACGGCTACTTGCAGCAGCTGCTGCGCTACGACCTGAAGCTGGAGGAGGAGGTCCAGATCCTGAAGGGCGACGGCACCGGCAACAACCTGCCCGGCCTGATGACTGACGCCACCGTTTTCGACGCTGATCTGTCGAAGGCGAGCGACACCTCGATCGACACTGTCCGCCGCGCGATCTACCAGGTGCGCAAGCAGTCGAAGCTTTCGGCCGACGCCACGGTGATGACCGAGCTGGACTGGATGAACATCGAGCTGGAGAAGGACAGCCAGAATCGCTACCTGTTCGCCAACCTGCAGGGCTTCGTGACCCCGATCCTGTGGGGGCGCCCGGTGGTTGCCTCGGACAGCATGGACGAAGGCGACGGCACCACCACCGGTGGCGAGTTCCTGGTCGCCAACTTCCAGCGCGGTGCCACGATCTACGACCGCATGAGCTTCCTGTTCAAGGTCGGCCTGATCAACGACGACTTCGTGAAGAACCAGCGCGTGCTGCTGGTCGAAGAGCGCCTGGGCCTGGCCAAGCGCCGCATCGAGGCATTCGTGAAGGGCCGCTTCAAGCCGCAGGCGTGATAGCGAGCTGATCCCGAAAGAGGCCGGCCACGCGCCGGCCTCTCTCTTTCGATACGGAGCAGGAACATGAAGATCAAAGCTCAATGGGGCTTCCGCGGCGACGCCCTGAAGCTCAATGCAGAGTCTGCCGATGTGAAGGCCGGCCAGGTGTTCGAAGACGTGGATCCGGAATACGGGCACGTGCTGGTCGGCAAGGGCCTGGTGGTGCAGATTCCGGAAGGCACTGGGCCCAAGGAGACGAAGCCGGCCAAGCCGGCCGAGTTGAAGGCGGGCGAGGGCGGCGACGTGGTCCCAACCACCAACAGCGACGGAGCGACAGACGCGCCAGGCAACCAGACGGCCGGTGGTGAAGCGTCCGGCGGTGCTGGTCCGGCCGACGCCGTCAGCGATGCTGCCGCAGGCGGTCCGACCACTTCCGATCAGGGCGGCGACGACAAGAAAGCGCTCTTGATTCAGCAGCTCGAGGCCGCCGGCGTTGAGTTCGATCGCCGCTGGGGTGCTGCTCGCCTGGAGGCAGCGCTCGCTGAAGCCCAGAAGAAGGATCCCGCGTAATGGCCGTCACCCTCGACCTGGAGCTGGTGCGCAAGCAGTGCAACATCGTTGCCGACGTGGACGACGCCTTGCTGCGGCAGTACGTGGCAGCCGCGTTGTCGCACATCGAGCAGCACTGCGACCGGAGGCTGGTCGAGGGTGAGCCTGCCGGCCCGGACGAGATGAAGCTGTCGCCGGACGTGATGCAGGCTGCACTTCTGCTGGTGGGGCACTGGGTCGCCAACCGTGAGGCGATTGTGGTCGGCGAGGTATCCACTGAGGTGCAGTTCGGCGTCGAGCGACTCCTCTGGTACAGGAAGACATTCTGATGCGCGCAGGCTTGCTCAATCGAAAGGTCCGGGTAGAGCGGCCGGCGGCCGGAACGGATGACTGGGGGCAACCAGTTCAGGGCTGGGAGCTGGTCGACGAGATCATGGTCAGCATTGCCGGCGAAACTGGTCTCGGAGCGATCCGCGCTGGTCTACAAGGCGGCGTCCCGGCGTCGATCTCCCGGTACAGCTTCATGGCCAGGTTTCAGACCGTGACGGCACTCGGGATCGACGCAACCATGCGGATCCTGTACGAGGGCCTCGTGTTTGAGGTCAAAGGAATCACCCGTGACCTCACTCGCAAGGATCGCGCCTTCATCATCACTGAGCAGGGAGGCAACAGCGGACGAGTATCAAGGCCAACGTTGACTTCTCCGACGCGGTGAAGGGACTGGAGGCACTTCTCGAATCCCGTGTCAGTCTCGCGCGCTCCATGGGCGTTGCAGGTGGCCAGGTCATTCGGGATGAGGTGAAGCTGCGGGCACCGGTCGGCTCGGAGGAAGGTGGCAGCCTGCGCCCCGGCAGTCTCCGCGACGCAATCTACTTGGCATACCGGGATGGCCGATCCACCGACATTCGGCAGGTGTACTCGATCTCGTGGAACGCCAAGAAGGCGCCACACGGGCATTTGGTGGAGTTCGGGCACTGGCAGACCCATGCGGTCTACAAGGACAAGGACGGCTCCTGGACGCTGGGCGCACCGCTCGCACAGCCAAAGTGGGTTCCGGCCAACCCCTTCGTCAGGCCAGGGTACGAGGCGTCCCTATCGCGCGCGCAGGCGGCGATGGTGGAGAGGGGCAGGGAGCGGCTTCCTGAGCTGCTGCGTGAGGCGCGAGGAGGTAGTAGATGAGCTACGAAACTTCCCTCCATGCCCTGATCGCCCCCTTGGTACAGGGGCGCTTCTATCCCGACGTTCCACCGGATCAGCCGGTCTTCCCGTTTGCGCTGTATCAGCAGGTTGGCGGCCAGGCCCTGTGGTTCCTCGAAGGATGGATGCCGGACCACAAGCATGCGCGGGTGCAGATAACCATCTGGTCCAAGTCCAGGCCCGAAGCCAATACGCTGATCCGTCGTATCGAGGATGCGATCTGTTCCGGCGTTCCCCATTCCGAGCCCTACGGCGCCGCAGTCGCCATGTACGAGTCGTCCATCAAGGGATACGGCGCCCGCCTGGATTTCGGGCTCTGGTTCCCTGACCCGTAGGCAACCCACCAACCCCGCAACAGCCCGGCCAAGTGCCGGGCTTTTCGTTTTCAACCAGAGGAACACAACACATGGCACTCAAGCTCCCGAAGGGCACCCAGTTCGGCTTCGCGCAGGTGGTGGCCACCAAGATCGCAACCACCGGCATCTCCAAGGCGTCGCCGGCGTTGGCGAGCATCGCCGCCGATGCCGTAGACAGCGATGATGTGGTGGTGCTGGAGATCCCCGGCTGGCCGGCACTGAACAACCGAACGACTCGTGCTGGCGCAGAATCCACCGGTGCGATCGAGCTGCTCGGCACCGATACCACCGACACTACCCTGTATCCGGGAACCAGCGGGGCCGGCTCGCTGCGCAAGGCTGGTGCCTTCATTGATCTGGACCAGCAGGGCGATCCGACCACCGCCGGCGGAGAGCAGCAGTATTGGAGCGGCACCCTGCTGGAGGACCCGACCGGGCGTCAGATCCAGATCCCGACCTTCAAGAACGCCAAGACCATCACCATCCCGCTGTACTACGATCCGTCCAAGCCATGGTATCCGGCGTTGAAGACGGTCGACGCCAAGGGCGAACCGGTGGTGTTGCGGGCCAAGCTTGCCGGCGGTGACATTCTGTACTGGTACGGCTACCTGAGCTATGACGGCGACCCGACCATGACCGCGAACACCCCGATGGGCACCACCGCAACGTTCACGGCCCTGGCCGACTCGATCCTGGTGGAGGCGGACTGATGTTCAAGGTAAAGGCCCCCGAGACCTTCAAGGCATCGTTGACCATCGTCGGCCACGGCCGCGAGCAGAAGCTCAACCTGAGCTACAGGCATATGACGCAGGAAGCGTACACCTCGCTCCTGCAGCGCCTTGCGGCGCAGGAGACCACGCCGACCCAGGCGATCCTGGACATGGTGGCTGAGTGGGATGCCGACGTGTCGCTGGATACGGCCGGCGTGGATGAGGCCCTGCAGCAGCAGATCGGACTGGACGCGGTGATCATCACCGGCTATGCCCAGGCTATCCAGGTGGCCCGCAAGGGAAACTGATAGAGGCGGTGGGGGCGCTGTACTGGCGCGCCCCCACCGAGGCCGAGCTTGCGCAGGTTGGCCTCAAAGCGAAGCACTACCAGCCGCCGGAGGTCCTGCTGTGGCCCGAGTGCTCGCTGCCTATCGAAATCTTCTCCCGGGTCTCCACCCAGTGGCGCGCAAGCGCCGGAGGACCGTTTGGCCTGGACTACAACGTCGTGTTCCAGGAGCTGGACCGCGAAGGGTTGACCGGTGATCGCCGGGCCGAGGTGATGGCCGCGATACGCATCATTGAGGGGGAGGCACTCTTGCAGATCAACAAGGGCTGACCGGCGCCATCCATCGGGCTACCATGCGGGCATTCTGAGATGGAGGGCTGGGGATGGCGCTGATCAAATGCACAGAGTGCGGTAGGGACGTGAGCGATCTCGCGGCGGCGTGCCCTGGGTGTGGCGCACCGATTCCAAGAGCGACAGCATCGACACATTTGCCAAACCCGCAAAGCAGGCGGTCCCTAAAGGTTGAATGGATCATTCTGCTGGTCCTGCTACCAGTGGCCGCGATACTGATCTTGGTTGCGCTTCTACGCCCGCACAGCGGTGGAGTAGGTGACAGGCTTGACAGCCGATCCGAGTTGCGGAAGGACAAGGCGGCCATCGAGTACTGCGAGCAGCGGTACGCCGAGATGAATTCGGATCGAAAGTATGACCGGGAAGCGCTTCTGTTCCATGCAGATGCATGCAGAAAGATGAAATCCGACTTCCGACTTAAGTGGGGACGCGATCCGTAACGGTCGGGCTCAACCACGCATGCGTACAACCCGCCACCTGGCGGGTTTTTTTATGGCCGAGGTAAACAAATGGCTGATCAATCACTTGGTGCAGCGCGCATTGACCTGGTGGTCGATACGCAACAGTTCGACAGTGCGATCACCGCAGCAAAGCGCGGCGTTGCCGACATGTCGAGCAGCGCTCAGCAGCAGTATCAGCAACTGTCCCGCGCGGAGCGTGGGCGGATCGATACGCTGGTACGCCAGGCCGACACTCTGGGCATGACCCGGTCCCAGCAACTGGCCTACAACGCCGCGCTGCGCACCAGCGGGCCGGTGTTAGATGAAATTGTGCAGAAGCTCGCTCGCGCGGAGGCGGCGGCGAAGAGGTCTGGCAAGGAGTTGAACGCCTACGGCGTCAGCGCGGCCCAGCAGGCTGCGGCGATGCGCGGTGTACCAGCGCAGATCACAGACATTGCAGTCAGCCTGCAAGGCGGCCAGAACCCATTGACGGTGTTCCTGCAGCAGGGCGGACAGCTCAAGGACATGTTCGGAGGGATCAGGCCGGCAGCGGCGGCGCTGGCTTCGCAGCTGCTTTCGATGATCAACCCGCTCACGGCTGCAGCCGCGGCGACCGCTGCGCTAGGCGTGGCTTGGTATCAGGTCGGAGAGGCGCAGCGGCAGGCGGAGTTGGCGCTGATCACGACCGGGAACTATGCCGGAACCAGTGCCGAGCAGATCGCGGCGCTCTCTAGGCAGATGGACAATCTTGGCGGAGTTACACGAGGGAAGGCCCTGGCAGCACTTACGCAAGTGGCGGCGTCGGGTCGTTTCACAGGGGAGCAGTTCCGGCTCGTGTCAGAGGCGGCTGCGGAGATGGAAGGCGCGACCGGACAGAGCATCGACGCAACCATCGATAAGTTCAAGGAGATCGCGAAGGACCCAGTAGCGGGCCTCCTAAAGCTCAATGAAACGGAGCACTTCCTCACGCGTGCCCAGCTGGATCGTGTGACAGCATTGCAGGAGGAGGGCAGGCAGCAGGATGCGGTAACAGCGGCCATCCGCATCTATCGAGATAGTCTCGACGAAGTGGCTGTGAAGGCCAATGAATCGCTGTCTGGTCTGAGCCAGTGGTGGAGAGCAGTTAAGGATGACACGTCGTCGGCATTCAACGAACTTGGTCGCTATATCGATCTCACTGACAGACTGATTTCTCGCACCACGGGTATCAGGAAAGGTGTGGTTGCCGAGGGTGCTTCGTTCCTGACGCCCATATCCGGCCAGGCAAAGCTCGCGGGGGGGCTGCTTGGTGCGGCGAATAACTTCGCCGAGCGGTACTGGGGGCTGGGGCCTAAGCCGAGCGTCATCATGGCGGGGATCTATGGGGATGGCTCAGAGCAGACCATCGATAGCGCTGCGGAATCTAAGGCGATCAAGGAGCGCAAGAAGGCCCAGGAGGAGTGGGACCGCTTGTCCGGGCAGAACCTGTCCAAGCGTCAGAAGCAGCTGGCGGAAGAGGCGCAGATCGTCGCCTTGGGCAAGAAGCTCGGCAAGGATCAGGCTGATATCGACCGGGAAGTGGCGGCCTCGCGCAAGCAGTTCCAGGAGGCGGAGGCACGCCGCGGTGGCGGCTCCAAAACGAACCCGGCTACATCGATCGTTGCTAGGATCCAGCAGCAGGTAGCCCTGAACAAAGAGCAGTCAGGCAGCGAGGAGAAGCTGACCGTCAGCCAGCGGCTGCGGGTGCAGGTATTGGAAGAGCTGGACCGGCTGGGGACCAAGATTCCAGAGGCCGATCGGAAGCGCATCAGGACGATGCTGGAGGAGCTGAAGACCACTGGCGACCTGGTGGAGGCCAAGGACAAGCAGAAGAAGACCCTGGAGGCGCTAACCCGGCAACAGGCCATCTTCGACCAGCAGGCCGAGTCGCGGCGCCGGGGTAACGAGCTGGACCTGATGAGCTACGGACGCGGCCAGGATGCCGTCGCCCAGCTGCGCCGGCAGATGGACGTGCAGCGGGAATACGAGGACGAGCTGAAGCGCTTGGGCGACCGCCAGGTGGCCACCGATCAGGACCAATGGGACCAGCTTGCGGCGAATGCTGCTAGGCACAGGGATGAGCAGCTGCAGCTGGAGAAGGACTACCAGGCCCGCCGGCTTGCCGCGATGGGCGACTGGCGAAATGGCACACGCGCAGCCTTCGAGGACTATGCCACGGAGGCCAACAATGCGGCCGGCCAGGCGCACTCGGCGCTGACGAACGCATTCCAAGGCGCGGAGGACGCCCTGGTTCAGTTCGCCATGACCGGGAAGCTGTCATTCCGCGACCTGGCCAACTCGATCATCGCCGACTTGGCGCGCATTGCCGCAAAGCAGGCAATCGTCGGCATCGCCGGGATGATCGCCAGTGCTTGGGGTGGCGGGGTCACTGCCGCTGGGAATGCTGCAGCTACCAGCGGAACGCAGCAGATCAACTCCGATCTTCTCGCCAACATCGGCCGCAATGCCAACGGCGGCGTCTACACATCGCCAAGCCTGTCGGCCTACTCCGGTGGTGTCTACAGCTCCCCGCAGTTGTTCGCTTTCGCGAAGGGAGCCGGTGTGTTCGGTGAGGCCGGTCCTGAGGCCATCATGCCGCTGCGGCGTGGTCCCGATGGGCGGCTGGGCGTAGCTGCTCATGGTGGTGGTTCCGGAGCGTCTCAGGTGAATGTCAACGTGGTGGTGAACACCGATGGCTCTACCGACGTTTCTGCTGACACACCTGTGTGGCAGCGCTTCGGCAAGGAAATCGGCCAGCTCATCGACATGAAGATCAACGACGCGCAGATCCGGTCAATGAAGGATGGCGGTGCAATGAGGGTGATGGGGGGCAGCCGATGACCGACACATTCCACTGGCAGGCCACCAGTCAGAGCAGCGGCTCCGCGACTGCATCGGTGAGGCGCGCAAGGTTCGGTGACGGCTACTCGCAACAAGCGGCGGAGGGAATCAACTCCGTTTCCAGGAAGTACCAACTGAGCTTTGTCGCGTCCAAGGCAGTGATCGCCGAGATCGTCGCCTTCCTCGATACACACGTGGGCGCTTCCTTCCTGTGGGCCAGCCCGTGGGGAACGGGCTTGTACTACTGCGACACCTACACCGACTCCCACCTCGGTGGCCTGACGTACAGCGTCACGGCCACCTTCGAACAGACGTTCCAGCCGTAAGGAAAGGCCATGGCACGACAGATAATCGATACCACCACCCAGAACCCAGGCTGGATCGGCGACCTGGCCAAGATCGCCTTCAACAAGACCAACGAAAACTTCGCCGAGCTGTACGCAGGCCAGTACCGCAAAAATCAGCTGATCAACGGCGACTTCCGGTTCTGGCAACGGGGAACCACGTTTGGCGCGGCCGTCTACACCGCTGATCGGTGGTTCTTCAACGCCGGAGGCGTTGATTCCCCAAACGTCATCCGCAATCCAATATCTCCCGGTCAGTTCCCCGATATTCGAGCCCCTGCTTTTGCTCGAGTCAGCTATGGAGCGATTACCGATGCTGCCGGTCACTATGTTGTGTTCGAACAGCTCATTGAGAACGTTGGGGCGTATTCCGGAAAGCTGATCACCATCAGTTTCAAGGTCTACAACAGTGGCGCGGCCGGTCGGCAGATCGCCTTGGAGATCCGCCAGAACTTCGGCACCGGCGGCAGCGCCACAGTCTCTGCCATCGGCTCGAAGAAGTTCGCACTGAACCCTGGTTTGAACACCATCACCCATACCGTGCAAGTGCCCTCAGCGGCCGGCAAGGCCCAAGGCCCGAACAACTCGCTCGGCTTCGCGTTTTGGGCATCAGCAGGAACCAACTGGAGCGTTCGTAGCGACAGCCTGGGAGCGCAATCAGGCGATGTGCATTTCACCGAAGTCCAGATCGAGGAAGGCCCGGAAGCTACCAGCTTCGACCGCCGTCTGGACGCTCTGGAACTGCTGCTGTGTCAGCGCTACTGCTATGCCTATGAGGTGACAACCGGCAACGCATTCGTGCTTTGCCATGGCCTCGGAAACTCGCAGGTGCTGGCGTTCCTCGAAGCCCCGACAGACATGCGCACCATCCCAACCGCTCGCAGCGTAGGGGCGCCGCCGACGTTGACTGGTGTTGGGATGCCTGGTGGTGCATCGATCGTCGGCCAGAGCTATATCCCCGTCTCAGTGCGTACGGTGGCCCTGGTTGCTACCGCCAGTCAGGCGACGACCGGAAGCATGTCGGGCTATCTGGGGTCGGGGTCGCAGCCCTACCGTGTTTTGTTGGAGGCAGAGCTTTGAGCACCTACAAACTGACAATCAGCCCATCCACCGTTCACCACCTTCCATCGGATACCTTCATCCCAAAGGGACACCCGCTGTGGGACGAGTACGAAGCCTGGCTTGCCGCGGGCAACACACCTATCCCGGCTGGCCCGACTCCGAACTCTGCGGAGCACTATCGAGCAATTCAATCCGCTGCCTTCTCTTGGATGGCTGAATGGGTTCGTGCCCGCGGCTACGACGACATTCCGAACTGCGCCAGCTACTTCAACAGCAGCATCACTCGCTACCGGCAGGAGGCCCGCGCGCTGGTGGCATGGCGCGATGCGGTGAACCAGAAGCTGGAGCAGCTGGTACTGGCACCGCCAGTTGGGGTTGAGACCTGGGAGCAGGTGCGCGCGCTGCTGCCGCAACCGGAAGCCTTCAGTTGGCCCGAGAAGGCCGAGCTGCCGCTGGACATGGGCGACAAGGTGGTGCTGACGTGATCACCGCCGATGCCCAGAAGCTGGAGCCCGGCAGCCGGGTGACGCTGTACGAGCTGGATTGCAGCAGCTTCGGCGCTGATCAGCTTTTCTTCCACCAGCACCTGCAGTCGGGGGTGATCTGGTGGCAGGGCCAGGAGTACGGCCCGTGGCCGATCAACGCTACCGGCTTCGAGCGCACCAGCGAGCAGCAGCCGAATCCCCGGCTGAAGGTCAGCAACATCGACGGCCGTATCGGCGCCCTGTGCCGCATGTTTCAGGATCTGGCCGGCGCCAAGCTGATTCGCCGGCAGACACTGGTGAAGTACTTGGACGCGGCCAACTTCCCCGAGGGGAACCCGCTGGCCGACCCGGGGGAGCACTTCCCGGATGAGATCTGGTACATCGAGCGCAAGGTGGGCGAGGACGACGAAACGGTCGAGTTCGAGCTGACCACCGTGGCCGACTTCAACGGGCGGGAGCTGCCCGCGCGGCAATGCACCAGAATCTGCAGCGCCCTGCTGCATGGTGGCTACCGCGGTCCCTACTGCGGCTACACCGGCGCGGCGTACTTCGATATCAACGACCAGCCGGTGGACGACCCAGCCAGGGACGTGTGCGCCGGTCTGGTCCGCAGCTGCCAACTGCGGTTCGGCCAAGACAAGCCGATCCCGCATGGTGGGTTCCCCGCCGCCGGCCTGTTGCGCACCTGACGACCCGCCCGCCGACACCACCAGCAACTTCGCGCTGCACCAGCAGCACCACAAGGCCCGCCCAGCGCGGGCCTTTTCTATGGGCGATATCCATGCAACAGAGCACCCTGCAGGCCATCCAGGCGCATGCCGTGGCCGAGTACCCGCGCGAGTGCTGCGGCCTGATCGTGGCCAGCCGCGACGTGGAGATCTACATCCCATGCCGGAACATGGCGACCACCCCCAGCGAGCACTTCCGGCTGCCGGCGGAGGACTTTGCCGATGCCGAGGACTGCGGCGAGGTGCTGGCCGTCGTGCATAGCCACCCGAACGCCTCTGCGGCTGCCTCTGATGCCGACCGCGTCATGTGCGAGGCCAGTGGTCTGCCATGGCACATCGTGAGCGTGGGGCAGTGTGTCGGCGCTGATCCAGAGTGCGGCGACCTGCAGACGTTTGAGCCTTGCGGCTACCAGGCGCCGCTGGTGGGCCGGCAGTTCGCCCACGGTGTGCTGGATTGCTACACCCTGGTGCGCGACTTCTACGCCCGTGAGCTGGGTATCCGGCTCAGCCAGTACGAGCGGGAGGATGACTGGTGGGAGAAGGGGCAGGACCTCTACAGCCTGGAGCGGCTGCAGGCGGAGGGATTCGCGATCATCCAAGGCGAGCCGCAGCGCGGCGACATGGTGCTGATGCAGATCCGCTCGCCAGTGCCGAACCATGCCGGCGTCTACCTGGGCGACGGGAAGATGCTGCACCACATGCACGGTCGCCTGTCCGAGACGGTGGTCTACGGCGGCATGTGGGCCGAGCGCACCCGCCACATCGTCCGCCATAAGGAGGCCGGCCATGACTGAGCGCCTGCGCACTGTCCGGCTTTACGGCCGCCTCGGCGCCCGCTTCGGCCGCAAGTTTCAGTTGGCGGTGAACAGCCCAGCCGAGGCCATTTTCGCGCTCGGGATCCTATTGCCTGGCTTCCGGCAGTTCCTGACCGGCTGCAGGGACCAGGGCATCGAGTTCGCCGTGTTCATCGGCCGCGAGAACCTGAGCAAGGAGCAGCTCCACGATCCGCCGGGGGCCGACGATATCCGCATTGCACCGGTGCTGGTCGGCTCCAAGCGCGGCGGCGCCCTGCAGACCATCGTCGGTGTGGCCCTGATCGTGGTGGCCACCATCTATGGTGGTCCGGGCGCCGGCGCCGCAGCGGCCAAGTTCTGGGGCGCGGTCGGCGCAGCCGGCTGGAGCCTGGCCATCGGAGGTGTCGCACAGATGCTGTCGCCCCAGCCGCGTGGCCTGGGGACGAAGGAGAGCGCCGAGAACACGCCGAACTACAGCATGAACGGGCCAGTGAACGTGCAGGCCCAAGGCAACCCCGTGCCCGTCGCCTACGGCGGCCACGATACGAAGGGGATGGTCGTCGGATCCGTGGTGATCAGCGGCGGCATCTACGCGGAGGACCAGCAGTGAATCGAGCCCTCAACTATCAGCATGGCCCGCTGGCCAATGCGTGCGCGGACGTGATCGGCGCCGGCGGGAAGAGCAGCACCAACGCCCGCACGCCGGTGGAGACGCCGGATAGCCTGCACTCGATCTCCTACGCCAAGGTCCTGGACCTGACCAGCGAGGGCGAGATCCGCGGCCTGGTAGCCGGCAACCAGTCCATCTACCTCAACGAGGTGCCGATCCAGAACAGCGACGGCACCCTCAACTTCAACGGCGTTCGGGTTGAGACCCGCTCGGGCACGCAGGACCAGGAGTACATCGCCGGCTTCCCGTCCGTCGAGAACGAGATCGGGGTCGGCGTCGAGCTGCGCGACACGCCGGTGGTGCGCACGGCTTCCGGTCAGGATCTGTCGGCGGTGCGGATACGGTTCGGTGTGCCTGCCCTGCAGCGACAGAACACCGAGAACGGCGATACCGAGGGCTACGCCGTCGAGTACGCCATCGACCTGTCCACCGACGGTGGCGCGTTCAGCACGGTGCTGACCAACGCCTTTCGCGGCAAGACCACCACCGAGTATCAGCGCAGCCATCGCATCGACCTGCCGCCGGGCAACCAGTGGCAGGTGCGGATCCGCCGCCTCACGCCGAACGCGAACAGCTCGACCGTCGCCGACACCGTGAACGTGATCTCGATGACCGAGATCATCGACGTCAAGCTGCGCTATCCCAACTGCGCGATCGCCGCGATCCAGATCGATGGCAGCCAGTTCCAGGGCAAGCCGACCACTGCATACCGCATCTGGGGCCGGATCATCCGCGTGCCCAGCAACTACGACCCGATCGCGCGTACCTACACCGGCGTGTGGGATGGCACCTTCAAGTCGGCATGGACGAACAACCCGGCGTGGGTGTTCTTCGACATGGTCACCAACGACCGTTTCGGCCTGGGCGATCGCATCCCGCTGGACTGGGTGAACAGGTATCGCCTGTACGAGATCGCGCAGTACTGCGATCAGCTGGTCAGTGACGGCATGGGCGGCATGGAGCCGCGCTTCACCTGCAGCCTGTACCTGCAGACCCGGGAGTCGGCCCACAAGGTGCTGCAGGACATGGCCAGCATGTTCCGCGGCATCAGCTTCTACGCGGCAGGGCAGATCATGGCCTCGGCGGACATGCCGAAGGACCCGGTCTACACCTACAGCCAGGCCAACGTGGTCGACGGGAAGTTCACCTACACCGGCAGCGGCAGCAAAGCGCGGCACACGGTAGCTCTGGTTTCGTGGTCTGATCCCGACGACTTCGGCCGGCAGAAGGTCGAGCCGGTCCAGCTGCAGGAGGGCATCGCGCGCTACGGCGTGAATCAGATCGAGGTGACGGCATTTGGCTGCCACTCGAAGTCGCAGGCCCAGCGCGTGGGGCTGCACATCCTCTACAGCGAAAACCTGGAGACCGAGACGGTCAGCTTCGCGGTCGGCCTGGACGCTCTGAACTGCATGCCTGGGGATGTGATCCAGGTCGCCGATGCCAAGCGTGCCGGCCGGCGCAATTCTGGTCGTATCAGCGCGGCATCGGCGAGCAGCCTGACCCTGGATGTGGTGCCACCCTCGATGCAGGCCGGAGACCTCCTGCGCGCCACGCTGCCGAGCGGGAAGACCGAAGCCCGCACCATCAGCGGGGTCAACCCGGTGACGCGTGTGGTGACCGTCTCGGCGCCTTGGAGCGTGGTGCCGGTGGCGCAGTCGATCTGGGCGACGGAGTCGAGCGACCTGGTGATGCAGCAGTTCCGAGTGATCGGCATCACCGAGGAAGATGGCCTGACCTACCGCATCACCGCGCTGCAGCACCGCCCGGACAAGTTCGCTGCCATCGATGACGGCACCCGGCTGGAGCCGCCGCCGATCAGCATCGTCCCGCCCAGCGTTCAGCCGCCACCGGCCAACGTGCGCATGTCCTCGCATGTGGTGATCGATCAGGGCATTGCCACGCCGGTACTGACCATCGAGTGGGATGCGGCCGACAAGGCGATTGCCTACGACGTCGAATGGCGCAGGGACGACCTGAACTGGGTGCGTGTCGGGCGCGTTGGCACGGCCAGCGCGGAGGTGCGCGGGATCTACGCGGGCAAGTACCTGGCCAGGGTGCGTGCAGTGAACGCGCTCAATGCCGTGTCGCAGCCAGCCCTCAGCGTCCTGACCGACATTCAGGGCAAGACGGAGCCGCCGCCGGCGCTGACCTCGCTGACGGCCACGTCGGTGGTGTTCGGCATCCAGCTGGCCTGGGCGTTTCCTCCTGGAGCAACCGATACCGAGCGCACCGAGATCTGGCGCAGTGCAGGCCCGAACCTGGAGAGCGCGACCAAGATGGGCGACTTCGCCTATCCGCAGAACCGGTTCCAGATGGATGGCCTGGCAGCGGGCGCCAAGTTCTACTTCTGGGGCCGGCTGGTGGACCGCAGCGGCAACATTGGCCCGTGGTATCCGGCCGGTGCGGGCGTGGTGGGCGAGTCGAGCACGGACGCAACGCTCTACGACACGTACTTCTCCGGGCTGATCAACAAGAGCGCGCTGGGCCAAGAGCTGCTGTCGGAGATCGAGAGTATCAGCGGGATCGTGCCGCTGATCTGGGCTGCTGATGCCACCTACGAGCCGGGTCAGACCGTGATTCACAACGGGAAGATCTGGAGCTGGCAGGGAACCGGGCCAGGCAACGAGGAGCCGCCCAGCGCCAACTGGCTGAACGTGGGCGATGCCGTCGCCCAAGCCGGTGCAGTGGTCGGCAGGGTCAACTCGCTGGAGCTGGCGGTCAACGACCCCGATACGGGCCTGCAGGCGGTCGGGCGCAAGACCGATGGCCTGTTCGCTCAGCTCGACGCGCAGGGCGCCGGCGACGCCGACTGGGGCGCTGGCAACGAGAACGTGTTCGCCGGCACCACGACCCTCCAGACCGTCATGGTTGAGGCGGACCGCGCGCTGGCCAAGCGCGTGGATACCGTTGAGGCATCGGTGGGCGATATCGACCTCGGTGGCGTCCAGGCATCGGTGCAGCAGACCAGCCAGGCCATCGTCGATCTCAACGGCAGGATAAGCGCCACCTACACGGTCAAGGCTCAGATCACCAGCGCCGGCCAGATCTACATGGCCGGCATGGGCTTGGGTGTCGAGCAGCAGCCCGACGGCAGCTACCAGAGCCAGATCCTGATGCAGGCCGACCGGTTTGGCGTCATCAACGTGGTCAACGGGAACGTGACCGCGCCGTTCGTGATCCAGGGCGGGCAGACGTTCATCAACCAGGCCCTGATCGGCACCGCGTGGATCACCAGCGCCAATATCGCCGATGCGGCGATCACCAACGCGAAGATCAGCGGCACCATCCAGTCCGACGATTACGTGTCAGGGCAAACCGGCTGGCGGATCAACAAGGCGGCGGGCGGGGGCTTCGAGTTCAACGGTACTGTCGCTGGAGGGTATCGGCTGAACATCACCAACCAGGGCATCTACATCCGCTACCCGAACGGCAATCTCGCCGTAGAGCTTGGAGTGCTGCAGTAATGGCCGACGTGGGTCT
Source organism: Stenotrophomonas sp. 109824_Sma (assembly GCF_056480025.1). Lineage (NCBI taxonomy): Bacteria > Pseudomonadati > Pseudomonadota > Gammaproteobacteria > Lysobacterales > Lysobacteraceae > Stenotrophomonas > Stenotrophomonas sp. 109824_Sma. Next base: position 319,286 of record NZ_CM151078.1, read on the forward strand.
GCGGGTAAGGAGCGAGAGCGGGTACGTGGAGACCACTGTCACCACTCGGCTGACCAAGATCATCGGGTCGTACACGTTTCCGCTCTACAACCCGGTCAACTCCAACAACAAGTGGATCGCGCCGCCCGAGGCAAACGGGGGGCTCATCGTCAATGACTTTTCAGGCGGTGAGCCCTTCTACAACTTCACCTGCGAGGGCCAACGATCTGTGTACGGGATGCTGGTCCCTTCGGTAACCATCTCGGGGAACAGCATCAACTGGAGCTGGGACCCTGACGTGGTGAACTTCCACGTCAGGATGGAGATGTTCCCGAGCCGGCCCACCACCGACACGGTGGGCGGCATCACCCTTCATTACGGGATTTACAGCTGATGGCCGTCGGACTACGCGTGCGAAACCAGGGAACCGGGCAGATCCAGATCGGTCTCGGCTATCGAAACCTACAGCTGGCCAAGTCCGGGACGTTGAACACTGGATCCTTCTCCGGCGGCGGGACCGGCGGCTCGCCGCCGTTTGCCTCGTGGTCGCCGAGCGGGGTCCTGGCTTCAACGAGCGGGACAACGAATCTCCATGTCTGCCGCTACATCAACGACAGCGTGGCAACTACGACGGGATTCACCCTGGTTCAGACCGGTGTGACGTGTTTCGTCTACGCTTCCAACCAGGCGCCGAACAAGACGCTGGAGTACTACACGTTCAATGCCACCGAGCGTGCGGCCAGTGGGCCGGTTGGTCTGCGCATGCGTGGCGAAGACGGTACGGTCTTCTACGACTCCAGGCGCAAGGGCCTGCGGGTACTGCAAGTAGTGGCACTGCCAACAGTCCCTGGTCCACCCGTAGAGATAGGCCAGTTCTTCCCAGGGACAAAGATCGGCATTGCCATTCCGTCGCCGCGCTTCTACTACTTCGCGCAATCCCAGGATCGGTGCACCATGAACGCCGATTACTTCCACATGACCAGCGATAATCGGATCTTCCTATCGCGGCTGCAGGTGACTCAACAGACCCTGATCACCAACACGTTCCCGGTGGGCGGAGTGACGATGGGGCCGCAGAACGCCACGATCTTCATCGTGGACCTGACCGAGGTGCCGCTGGGGTTTGGCTGAAGAGACATATCAAATGCCCTGCTATGCAAATGCCTTCAGGGCCCAGCCTCCATAGCCCCAGAGCACGGTCCCTAGCACCACCATCACGCAACCCCATATTTCATCGGCTTCGACGGATCTGACCTTCGCATTCATCGCTTCGTCTGGGGTCTCACTCGCGAACGTTGCGGCCCTCGTAATTGAGTAGTACTTCGCGCGAGTCGGTAGGGGTGACCCGTCCGGTGCTTGGCGATGGAAGATCGCGCTCTGCTTGATATTCAGGAGAAACCCGCCAAGGGTGAAGATCGCGCCCGATGAGGCAAAGAGATCTGATCCTGGGAACCGTAGCTCGAGCAGAAACGACAGCCCGGAAAATGCAATGCAGCTAGCGACTGACCGCCGGCGGTTGAACGCGATCGCCCGGAACGATTTTCCCACTGCTCGCTTGAAGTCAATCACTATCGGTCTCCGAGGCAGAAGTTGGCGCCGGCCGCAGTATCAGAGACTGGGGCAGCGGCTGGTGGAGGGGATCGCGATGGAGCGAACTTGGTACGAGCTGTGTGTAGCGCTTGAGCGACTTCCAGTCCTTATGGCCGGTCACGATTGCGACCTCTGGAATGGTGTACCCCTGTTCAAATAGCCTGGAAGTTCCCTCGTGGCGCAGGTCATGGAAGTGAAGATCCTCGATCTGTAGCCGGTTGCAGGCGCGGCGGAACGACGCTCCGATGCTGTCTGCCTTGTAGGGGAAGATCAGCGGTCCATTGCGGAGCTGACCCTCGATGATCGCCGCCGTCCGCCCCAGTAGGGGCACCCATTGATGATTGCCCTTCTTGTCCTTGGGATCCTTTCTGTCCCGGATCAGGACCATCGGCTTGTCACCGCTTTGGTAGTCTTCCCACCGCAGTGCAACAATCTCGCCCATGCGCATTGCCGAGTCGATGGCGAACGGGATCAGGTCGCGCATCGGGATGGCGCCAAAGTTGAACTTGTAGAAGGCGGCCAGCTCGTCAAGCTCTTGGGCTGTCGGGCGCCGGTCGCGCTCCTCTGGCTTGGCGATGGCTCCGGCGCGGCGCAGCACTGGCCGGACGGCGGTCACCACGTCCGGGATCGTCATGTTCCATAGCGACCGAGCAGCCGCCAGGGCCTCAGCCAGGAACCCGAGTTCCATCGCCATGGTTGCCGGGCCCGGTGCCTTACCGCCGTTCAGCGCAGCGGAGGGAGCTGTTCTGGCCCGGATGTGGTTCAAAATGTCCTGCCCGGTGAGTGAGGACACTTCCCGGTCGCCGAGGCTTTCCACCCATCGGCGCAGGTTTCCGCGCTTGGTGGCTGAAATGGGTTTGAAGCGGTCCATCTCCTTGATGTACCGATCAATGAGGGCTTCCAGCGTCATGCTCTCCTGCGGCGGAGGCAGGCCCGCCCGAAGGGCATCTTCTGTAATGCGAGCCCAATCCTCAGCCGCCTTGCGACCGTTGAAGGTCTTCGAGGCGGTAGGATGGGGTTTGATGCGGACCATTGCCCGCCACTTCTTTCCGCGCTTTTCGACTACTGCCATGTCTTGGTGCACTCCCCGCTGCTTGGTGCAGCACGGGTACATTACACCGGGATCGGCAGGGAAAAACAGGGACTTACAGGGAGTCACGGCGCACCAAGGATGCACCGAAACATGCGTAAGACATTGAATTCAAACGATATCCGTCTTTCCGTGGCCCCCATGATGGACTGGACCGACCGCCATTGCCGCGTGTTCCATCGCGTGCTGGCACCGGGTGTGCGCCTGTACACGGAAATGGTGCATGCCAACGCGGTCATCCACGGTGATCGCGAGCGACTGCTCGGCTTCGACCGCAGCGAGCAGCCGCTGGCGCTGCAGCTGGGGGGCAGCGATCCCGCGCTGCTGGCGCAAGCTGCGCGCGTCGCCGCCGAGTGGGGCTACGACGAGGTCAACCTCAACTGCGGCTGCCCGTCCGACCGTGTGCAGGCCGGGCGCTTCGGCGCCTGCCTGATGCGCGAGCCGGTACTGGTGTCCGAGTGCGTGGCGGCGATGGTCGACGCGGTCGAGATCCCGGTGACGGTGAAGTGCCGCCTGGGCGTGGACGAGGACAACGACTACGACGTGTTCGCCGCCTTCGTCGACCGCCAGGTTGCCGCCGGTGCCGCGATGGTGGTGGTGCATGCGCGCAACGCGTGGCTGAAGGGCCTGTCGCCGAAGGAGAACCGCGAGGTTCCGCCGCTGAAGTACGACTGGGCCTACCGCCTGAAGCAGGAGCGCCCGGCGCTGCCGGTGGTGCTCAACGGTGGCCTGGCCAGCATCGAGGCGGTGCAGGCGCAGGCCGCGCACGTCGATGGCGTGATGCTGGGCCGCGCGGCCTACCACGACCCTTACCTGCTGCATCAGCTGGAGGCGCTGCAGACCGGCGCCCCGCTGCAGGCCCGCGGCGACCTGCTGCGCGCGCTGCGCCCGTATGTGGAAGCGCGCCTGGGCGAAGGCCTGGCGCTGAAGCACATCACCCGTCACCTGCTCGGCCTGTTCCATGGCCAGCCCGGTGGCCGCGCATTCCGCCAGGTGTTGAGCGAGGGCGCACACCGCCCGGGTGCCGATTGGAGCCTGGTCGAGCAGGCACTGGCCGTGACCGAACGCGACGCTGATCGCGTTGCAGCGTGACCGCCGTCACATTCCTGACTTGACAAGGCGCGGCGATTCGTCCCGAATGTTCACCTAGCTGAACATCGCGGGGTCGCGGCCGGAAAAGTTCAGACCGGATTCACTGCCCCAAACCAAGAATTTGCAAAGGATTTGTAAAGCGCCGGGCCCGAAACCCGGCATCCGGATTTACGACTTTTGAACGAATCGCCGTGCTCGGCTAGGATCGCATCGATGTCTTCCGCTTCCCTCCATTGCCGCATTGCCCTGGCCACCTGCGTTGTGCTGGCGGCTGCGCCGCTGTCGTCGGCGCTGGCACAGCAGCCGCCGCGCGGTGAGCAGGGGCGTGCGGAGATGATGGAGCGGGGCGAGCGTGGCAACCGTGGCGACGAGCGTTCGCTGTCCGATGCCGTGCGCCGCGTGCAGCGCACCACCGGCGGCCACATCCTCGGTGCCGAGCGCGTGCCGTTCGATGGTCGTGATATCAACCGGGTGAAGTACATGGACGACCGGGGCCGGGTCCGCTACATGGACGACCCTGCCCCGTCGCGTTCACAGCCGCGCACGCCGCGGTCGGATATGTCATCACTACGCGGCGATAACCCCTGAACAGGGATAGTTGTCGCTATCAACCCGTACCCCACAGGCCTCCGGGCCACACCCAGGACACTAGGGAGAGTTCATGCGTATCCTTCTGGTCGAAGACGAAGCCCCGCTGCGTGAGACCCTGGCAGCCCGGCTCAAGCGCGAAGGCTTTGCCGTCGATGCTGCGCAGGACGGCGAGGAAGGCCTCTACATGGGGCGCGAAGTTCCGTTCGATGTCGGCATCATCGACCTCGGCCTGCCCAAGATGTCGGGCATGGAGCTGATCAAGGCCCTGCGTGACGAAGGCAAGAAGTTCCCGGTGCTGATCCTGACCGCGCGTTCGAGCTGGCAGGACAAGGTCGAGGGCCTGAAGCAGGGTGCCGACGATTACCTGGTCAAGCCGTTCCACGTCGAAGAGCTGCTGGCCCGCGTCAACGCGCTGCTGCGCCGCGCTGCAGGCTGGAGCAAGCCGACCCTGGAATGCGGCCCGGTCGCCCTGGACCTCGCCGCCCAGACCGTCAGCGTGGCCGGCAGCAATGTCGACCTGACCAGCTACGAGTACAAGGTGCTGGAGTACCTGATGATGCATGCCGGTGAACTGGTCTCCAAGGCCGACCTCACCGAGCACATCTACCAGCAGGACTTCGACCGCGACTCGAACGTGCTGGAAGTGTTCATCGGCCGCCTGCGCAAGAAGCTGGACCCGGATGGCGAACTGAAGCCGATCGAGACCGTGCGCGGTCGCGGCTACCGTTTCGCGATTCCGCGCAACGAGGGCTGAGCCGGCTCACCCTGGCGATAACACGATGTCCGGCCGTCTGTGGTTCTTCCGACGCTGGCGGCCGCGCTCACTGCAGGCGCGCCAGATGCTCGCCGCGTCCGTGGGCCTGGTCGCGTTCCTGGCCCTGGCCGGTTACGCGCTCGACGCCGCCTTCGCCGATACGGCGAAGGCGAACCTGCGTGAGCGCCTGAAGAACTACGCCACCTCCTACGCGGCCGGCATCGACTTCACCCGCGACCGCTCGCTGTACATCCGCGAGCAACCGCCGGATTCGCGCTTCGACGTGCCGGGCAGTGGCCTGTACCTGCAGGTGGTGATGCCGCACGGCAAGGGCAATTCGATGTCCGCCGAAGGCCCGATGCTGCCCACCGTGGGTGGTGGCCTGCTGGCGCCGCGCCAGGAAGTGTTCGAAGGCCCGCTGCCGATGATCCAGATCGATGGCAGCCAGGGCTCGGTCTACCGCTATGGCCTGGGCCTGGTGTGGGGCGCCGACGCCGATCCCGCCACCGAATTCCCGTACACCATCTACGTGATGGAAGACTCGCGCGCGCTGGGTGCGCAGCTGCGCGTGTTCCGTGGCCGCGTCTGGTTCTACTTGGGCGGCATCGGCCTGATCCTGCTGCTGCTGCAGACCGTCATCCTGCAGTGGAGCCTGCGCCCGCTGCGCCGCGTGATCACCGAGCTGACCAAGGTGCAGCGCGGCGAGACCGAGCGCATGAGCGAGCGCCACCCGCGCGAGCTGGAACCGCTGACCGACAGCATCAACGCCTTCATCGAAAGCGAGCGCGAGAACCTCGAGCGCCAGCGCAACACCCTGGCCGATCTGGCGCACAGCCTGAAGACGCCGATCGCGGTGCTGCGCACGCAGATGGACAGCGGTGCCGGCGACAACGCACTGCGCGAGGAACTGGACGTGCAGCTGCAGCGCATGAACAACCTGGTCTCGTACCAGCTGGCGCGCGCGGCCTCGTCGGGCCACAAGCTGTTCTCCGCGCCGCTGCCGATCGAGTCCAATGCCGAGGAAATCGTGCGTGGCCTGGAAAAGGTCTACGCCTCCAAGGGCGTGCTGTGCGAATTCGATATCGACCCGGCGGCGCGCTTCCACGGCGAACCGGGCGACCTGCAGGAACTGCTCGGCAATCTGCTGGAGAACGCCTTCAAATGGGCCAACCGCCGCGTGCTGTTGACCGCGCAGCCGCTGCCGGCCCCGAACGCACGCCGTGCCGGCCTGCTGCTGGCGGTGGATGACGATGGCCCGGGCATTGCCCCGGACGACATCGGCAAGGTGCTGCAGCGTGGCGTGCGTGGCGACGAGCGCGTGCAGGGCCACGGCATCGGCCTGTCGATCGTGCAGGACCTGATCAAGGATTACCGCGGCGAACTGACCGTGGGCCGTTCGGCCGAACTGGGCGGTGCCCGCTTCGAAGTGCGTCTGCCGCCGGGGCCGTAAGCCGCGCATTCCCGTCCACCGGGCATCGCCTCGCGCAACAACGCGTGGTGTCCCGGTAGTGCCGGCCGCTGGCCGGCAACCTCATGATCTTCGGTGGCAGCGCCAGGTTGCCGGCCAGCAGCCGGCACTACCGCAATTCGATCTTCGGCGGCTCGCCATAGAACCGCCGCAGCTGCGCGGCCACCTCCGGCAACGCCTGCTGCAGCAGATCCGGCGCAGAGAAGTGGTACTCGCTGGCCACCGCGAAGAACTCTTCCGGCGCTTCGGCCGCATACGGATCGATCAGCGTTTCCTCGCCCGCATCGACCTGCGCACAGAAGGCGTCGTAGGCGCGCTGGAACGTGGCGGCCCATTCGCGCTGCCATTCGCGTGGCAGCGGCGGGGTGCCGTCCATCGCGCCATCCAGCGCATCCAGCTTGTGCACCATCTCGTGCACCGCCACGCAGTAACCCTCGTGGGGGGCGGCCAGGTCGGCCTGCACGTCGGCCCAGGACAGGATCAACGGACCGCTGTCCCACGACTCGCCGATCAGCTCGTCATCCCACTCGTGCAGCACGCCGGCCGCATCCATGTGGCTGCGGTGCACGCGGAACGCATCGGGGTAGACGATCAGCTGCGACCAGCCTTCCAGCCCCACCTCGCCGAACTCCAGCAGCGGCAGGCAGCACAGTGCGGCCAGCAGCACGCCGTCACCGGCCTGCAACTGCAGCTCGCCGATCGGGGTAATGGTCTTCTCGTGCAGGAAGCGCGTGGCCAGTACGCGCAGGCGTGCGCGGTGTTCGTCGTCCAGGCCGTGCAGCCAGGCCGCGCGGCGGCGGGCGTCTTCCCACAGTGCATCGTCGATCGGCCGCGGCGCAGGCCGCAGCCACTGCAGCAACGACTTGATCAGCGGAACATTCCCGGCAGGTAGCTGTGCCACTTCGGCGCACGGATGCGCTGCAGCACGTCATCGTCGCTGCCACCGCCGCCGGTGCTGGTGGCACTGCTGGCGGCCGGGCGTACCGCCGCCGGCTTGGTGGTGGCGGCCGAGGCGGTCGCGGTCGGTGCGCGCTGCGAGGCGGCATCACCGTTGGACGACACGCAGGCGCCGCGGCTGTCGTCCAGCGCTGCTGTCGCAGACGCCGCGAAGGGCATCATCAGCAGGATCAGGCAATGGGCATAACGGCGCATTGACGACATCCACGTTAAGGGAAGGTGAGTTCCCGATTCTAGCCCGAACTCGCCGCCCCGTTGGAAGCCCCCGCGGAACCCAGCGTGGCGGGCGTCGCTGGCGGCTTTCCCGCATAATTCCTTCCTGACTTCGTGGAAGCTGCCGTGGACGATCGCCAATTGCTGGCCAAACTCGCTGCCGGTCGCCTGTCCGGCGACGCCCTGGCCCGTGAGCTGGGCCAGACCCGGGCGGCAATTTGGAAGCGCATTCAAGGGCTTAGGGCCGCCGGTGTGGACGTAGAGGGCCGCGCCGGCGAAGGCTATGGCCTGACCCGGGCGGTCGATCTGCTGGACCCGGACGCGATCCGCGCCGGCCTGCCGGCAGGGGTTCTGCCGCTGCTGCACGACCTGCAGGTGGCCTGGACGGTGGATTCGACCAACGCCGAATTGCTGCGTTGCAGCGCGCCCCAGCGCGGGGTCAGCGTCCTGCTGGCCGAACGCCAGACCGGTGGCCGCGGCCGTCGTGGCCGCACCTGGGCCTCGCCGCTGGCCGCGCATATCTACCTGTCGGTGCTGCGCCTGTACTCCGGTGGCCTCGGCCGCCTGGCCGGGCTGAGCCTGGTGGCCGGCATCGCCGTGGCCGAAGCGCTGCACGACCTGGGCTACACCCAGGCGCAGCTGAAGTGGCCCAACGACCTGATCGTCGATGGCAAGCGCAAGCTGGTTGGCCTGCTCGCTGAAGGTGGTGGCGAATACGCCGGCCCGGCGCGCGCGGTGATCGGCATCGGCATCAACACGCACATGCCGCCGTCGTTCGCCGAGCAGATCACCCAGCCGTGGGTGGACCTGGACACGCTGGCCGGCACGCCGGTGGACCGCAACGTGGTCGTTGCGGCCGTGCTGACGCGCCTGCTGCCGGCGCTGGAAGAATTCGATCGCGAAGGCCTCGCTCCGTTCCTGCCGCGCTACGCCGCCTTCGACATGCTGGCCGGCCGCGAAGTACGCGTGGAACTGGATGGGCAGTGGCAGCACGGTACCGCGCTAGGCCTGGCCGATGACGGCGCATTGCGCGTGCGCATCGATGGCCAGGAACGCCTGCTGCACGCCGGCGAAGTCAGCGTGAGGGCAGCATGAGCGATTGGTTGTTCGACCTGGGCAACTCGCGCTTCAAGTTCGCGCCGTTGCAGGGCGACCGCGCCGGTGACGTGCAGGCCTGGGCGCATGGCGCCGAAGGAATGGCCGGGCAGCCGCCGCACAGCCTGCCCAGTGGCCGCACCGCGTTCGTGGCCAGCGTGGCCGCCCCCTCGTTGACCAGCGCCATGCTGGACCAGCTGCAGCGCCGCTTTGAACACGTGCATGTCGTACGCACCAGCGCCGAATGCGCGGGCGTGCGCATTGCCTATGCCAAGCCGGAAAAGTTCGGCGTCGACCGCTTCCTGGCCCTGCTGGCTGCGGCCAAGGCGCAGCGCCCGGTGCTGGTGGTCGGCGTGGGCACCGCACTGACGATCGACCTGCTCGACGCCGATGGCCAGCACCACGGTGGCCGCATTTCTGCATCGCCCACCACCATGCGCGAAGCACTGCACGCGCGTGCGGTGCAGCTGCCGGCGACCGGCGGCGACTACAGCGAGTTCGCCAACGACACCGCCGACGCGCTGGCCTCTGGCTGCGACGGCGCGGCCGTGGCGCTGATCGAACGCAGCGCGCAGCAGGCGCACACGCTGCTGGGCGTGGCACCGTCGCTGCTGGTGCATGGTGGCGGCGCACCGGCGCTGATGCCGCTGCTGCCCGGCGCCGACTACCACCCCTCGCTGGTGCTGGATGGCCTCGCCCGCTGGGCGGTGCACCAGCCCGCAGGCTAGTATCCGCGCATGCTGACCCGTGCCCTGATCGTCGTACTGGCCATTCTCAATCTTGGCGTCGCCTGCTGGTGGCTGCTGCGCGATGCACCGCAACCGCCCGCGCCGCCGCCGCAACCGGCCGGTGTGGCCGAGCTGCGCTGGGTGCCCGGTGGTGTGGATGCCAATGCCGCAGCCGAAGCGACGGCCGCTGCGCCGACCGCGCCGCTGGTGGAACGCGAACCGGCCGCGAAGACGGCTGTGGCTGCGACGCCCGCGCCGGTGCCGGCCGTGCCGGCCAAGCCGGACATTCCCAAGCCGCAGACGGCTGACGCTGCGGCGGTTGCTGCCGCTGCCAAGCCGGTAGCGCCGCCTGCACCCGTACCGGCACCGGAAAAACCCGTAACCCCGCCCGCAGCCGCCGAGCCGCCGCGCTGCGTCGCACTGGGCCCGTTCGCCGACCGCGCCGCCGCGAGCAGCGCGCAGGGCAAGGCTGGCACGCTGCTCAGCCAGGTGCGCCTGCGCGAACAGCCCGCTGCCAGCGGCAGTGCCCGTTACCGGGTGATGCTGCCGGCCGCCGCCAACCGCGACGAAGCGCAGGCCACCGTGAAGCGCATCGTCGCCGCCGGCCTGAGCGACTACTACATCATCAGCCAGGGCGAGGAGGCCAACGCCGTGGCGCTGGGCCAGTACCGCAACCGCGAAGGCGCAGAGCGGCGCATGGCGGCGGTGCAGGCCGCCGGCTTCCAGCCGCGCCTGGTCGCCAGCGGCGACGCCGGCCAATGGTGGCTGGAAGGGCAGCTGGCGGCGGGCACGCAGCCGGCCCAGGCCCAGCAGCGCAGCGGGGCGGCACAGAGCCGGTCGCTGGAATGCACGCGGTTGCGCTAGAATCCCCGGACCGCGGCGCTGCCGCCGGTGCACCACCCATGCCGCTTTAGCTCAGTTGGTAGAGCAACTGTCTTGTAAACAGTAGGTCATCCGTTCGATTCGGATAAGCGGCACCATCTTCGATCCCTTGGCATCCGCACATGTCCACTGGGAACAATCAACCCGCTGCAATGGCGGGTTTTTTTGTGCGTTGCCGTTCTGGAAAGAATGTGGGTCTGCAGGCGTGTTCAACGCGACCTCGTAAGACTCCTTCTGAGTTGGCTGCAACGCTGGAGCATACGTTCGCCAGATTGCTCATTCATTTGAATGCGGCCATCGGCGAGAAGGGGATAGGTCTCGAGACGGACACGATAGGCTGCTTGCGAAGACAGCTGCACTGCAGCTTCGTCCGTACCGATGGCGGCTCCAGGCAGCGAATCCTCTCGAACAACGCCATTTACCTGAAGCTGTGCGCAGAGTCCGGCGTAGTAGGCGATGCGTTCATCAAGCGCCTGAGGGTGCCTTGTAGCATGACCTAGCGCATGGAATGTCTCGTGTGCGACCAGATCGACAAGGTTTGCAACTGTCCGTCCGCGGTCGTCATGTATCGAAGCCGCAAGTGCCAATGTCTTCCCACCCGAGAACGATCCCAAAGCACGCGACTGTATCGTCGCGGCGGTATCCGTTGGCGCGAGAAGAATCCGGTATCTGTTAGCCTTTGCTTCTATCCATGATTCGGAGAACTTCGCTGCTGCATCAATGCGCATGCAGGTATCGGCAACGTCAACCGGTGATCCTGCAGCCGTCAAGAGCAGGATTTCGTGCTGGGTGTTGGTGCAGTGAAACGATTCCAGAGCGGGCAGGTCCTTGCGCCCTGGAACAATGGAGAGAGACCGGAAGTAGCGGAATGGCCCGAGAGGCGTGGACACCAGCTCGGTATAGCCATCCGGAGGGATGCCTTGTGGCAATCCAATCGTTGTGGCGCAGCCTGCCAGGATGTAGGCGGCGAATGCGGCGAGTACGACTCCTTTCATCGCTTCTCCCAAAGGTGCGGGTGCTCAAGGTGCACCCGCATCTCCTGTTGTTTACTACATCTCCATGCACAAGTGCGGCGACGGGTGGTTGACGCAATCCCGTCCTTCGAACTCCAAGTAGTAGCTCGCCTTGGTAATGCCTTCCTGTTTGGCTTGCCCAGCGATAACCTGCGGACCATTTCCGTATGCCGAATGGAAGGGGAGTAGGTCGTAGCTCAAGGCATCGCCATTACCCACATTTGCGTATACCCAGGCATTCACCGCGTTAGGGTCCGCAACTCGGATCACAGTGCCTGTCCTGATCCATGAAAACGTCTGGGACGCGCTGATTACGCCGGTAGCGACGTTCTTTACCCGGAGTACCGCATTGCCCGTGGCAGGATACGGTATGGTTGATCCGGATGTATCCAGCTCAAACGTCGCGGCATCTGGGAGTGCGCTGAGCGAAGACAGCAGGGAGTTGTAAATGCCCTTCTTCCCACCGCCGTCCCCTTCCCAGATAACTTCCATGCCCGCCTTGCACTCTCCGCCACCCGCTTGTTTTCCGCTGCACTCGCCATAAGCCCGAACACTCTTCAGATTGCAACCTGTGAAAAGGAGTGCGCTTCCCAATGCGATAGTGGAGGCGGCCAATATGCTCTTGGAATTCATTCTCATGCTAGATCTCTCCTTGGTCTAGAAGGATGCGTGGTGCACCGTGGTTTCGAAGCCACGCGGAGCAGTTGACATGAGATCGACAGGGGTAGATGTGACTTCGGTCTTGGTATTGAGTATCCCTCGGTGTCGTCGAGTATCACCCTCGGTAATGAGTCGCGCGTGTGCGAGTGCAAGGAAACACTCCACAACGAAGTAGAATTCAGGCATTTGTGCAGATCTTCTCGCCAACTACCTCGTACCCACCTGCAACGCCACATACTCCGCCAGCCCCCGGCAGGCCAGCATCAGCCCTTCGCGCGTGCCGTCGCCGATGTCGTCCTTCTCTTCCCCGTCCACGCGCACGCGCTCGGTGGCGTGGTACAGCTCCAACAGCGACACCAAACCCACCGCGGCGCGGTCCCTGCGTGCGGCTGCCACGGCATGGCCGGGTGTGCTGGCCGGCCCTTGCCACGGCTGTCCGTCGGCGGCATCACCGGCGCGGATGCGCTGCAGGCAGCCGGGAAGATTGATCGGCGCGGGTGCCTCGTTCGCAGCGGCAAAAGCGGCTTCCAACGGCTGCGCCAGTTCGGGCGGCAGGCGCAGGGCGGCCTCGCCCAGGGTGGCGGTCAGGTACGGGTGGTGGGTTCTGGACATGCGGGCATCCTCGTCAGGAACAGAGGTGCCGCCACGGTAGGGTGGCGGGCGATGCGTGGCTTCCAAGACCGGGTCAACGAATCGGCGGGCACGAGGCCCCCACGCACCGCCCGCCGTCGATCGGCGAACGGATTGCCAGCCGGCGCCGCCCCTGAAAGGACGACGCCGGCTGGCAAGCGTATACATCGTTGACTACACGGGCTTGGAAGTCCCGGCCACCTGTGCAGGTGGCGATTCATCATGCGCACGCGAAATCACCGCCTGCCAGTCGTTTGTTTCGATGGCATCGGGTGATCTGAGAGAAAGAATGAATTATCGCGTTTGGCCTGTTTCGAGCAGTGCAATGCCAGAAGCGACATATCGCGCAGTGCCGTCATCATCGATGAATCCTGCTGTTCCACCGCTGCCGCGCGGCAGCGATGGCCCAAGAAGTAAAGCTGGCTTAACTGCCCTGGCGGCGTTGCAAGAACACCCTACCAGATGTGAATCCCAACGCGTTCCGTCCGGCTCTTGAGCGTCTTCATGGACAGCCAGCAAGGCCCTGCCGCGCGCAACAACGTCCACATACGGCGCCTGACGCCGGTTTGCCGAGATTCCGCGGCAGCGTGTCTGAGGCGGGGCAGGGCAGCGAGCAGTTACTGCTGGTTTACCGGGTCATTGCCCTTCTTGTAGGTGTACCCGGTGACGTCCCAGCCGCCGCCATGGCCGGAGGAGGGTTCCACCCAGGTGAACTCCCATGTCTGCAGGGAGCCATCGGGAAGCAGGTTTTCCACCCGGTAGATCTCACCGGGAATGCCCTGCTCCGGTAGCTTGCCGGGAATCGATCCGTCCGAGCGTGCAGACGCGCCCCCGACGGAGAACGCCCGCCGTTCCACGTGTACGTTGCCGTAGCCCTGCGGGGCGAACGTCGGCTTTACACGCTGCGCCACCCAGTCGAGCACCTGGCGTGCGCCTTGCGTGTGCATTGCAAACGCATCGGAGGTCACCGTATGCGTGATGCGCTGGGAAGACGCACGGGCATCTGGCGCAACCAGTCCGCCCAGGGCAATCGCCAATACTGCACATCCAGTAAGTGCATGTTTCATGCGCGTCGTTCTCCTTTGTTGGGGAATTGAAGAGGCACCGTTGGGGTGCCGGCGCAGTGTGGAGACAATGGCCGCCGTGGATAAGAGGCGATACCGACCTGGCTGTGAGGTCGGTCAAGAAAGGTCGGTTTCCTTACGGACCAGCGCTGGGATGTCTGACCGGGAACGCCAGCGTGACCCCGGTGTTCTGGATCACCGCCTGCTGCACCGCCGCGAGTGGTGTCACACAGCTCTGGCTAGACTGTGCTTCTTTTTCCCCACCGCAGGAGGCACCCATGGCCCATCCCATTTCCGTATCCCTGATTGGCGTTCCCACCGATGTCGGTGCGGGCCATCGCGGTGCACGGCTGGGGCCGGAAGCACTGCGCGTGGCGGGCCTGCCGGAGGCGCTGGAGGCGCGCGGCGTGGACGTGCGCGACCTGGGCAACCTGGATGGCCCGCGCAACCCGTGGACCGCGCCGGTGGAAGGCTACCGCCATCTGGATGAGGTGGTGGCGTGGAACCACGCACTGATGGAAGCCAGCTACGCCGAACTGCAGGCCGGGCGCATGCCGATCATGCTCGGCGGCGACCACTGCCTGGGCATCGGTTCGATCACCGCTGTCGCGCGCTGGTGCCGCGAGCAGGGCAAGACCCTGCGCGTGCTGTGGCTGGATGCGCATTCGGACTTCAACACCAGCGATGTGACCCCGTCGGGCAACATCCACGGCATGCCGGTGGCGTGCCTGTGTGGCCTCGGCCCGGACGCGCTGACCCGCCTGGGCGGCACGTCGCCGGCGATCACCCCGGCGCAGATGCACCAGATCGGCATCCGCTCGGTGGACCCGGAAGAGAAGCGCCTGATCAAGACCCACAAGGTCGATGTGTACGACATGCGCTACATCGACGAGAACGGCATGAAGCGCGCGGTTGAAGCGGCGCTGGCCGGCATCGACGAGAACACCCACCTGCATGTCAGCTTCGATGTGGACTTCCTCGACCCGAGCATCGCGCCGGGCGTGGGCACCACCGTGCCGGGCGGGGTGAACTACCGCGAGGCGCAGCTGGTGATGGAGATGATTGCCGACACCGGGCGCATGGGTTCGCTGGATATCGTCGAGCTCAACCCCTTGCTGGACAAGCAGAATGCCACCGCCGAACTGGCCGTGGACCTGGTGGAAAGCCTGTTTGGCAAGTCCACGCTGATGCGCGACTGAGCGCCCCTGCTGAACGGAATCTCGAACCGTTCACACCCGCTCCACGCCCCTGCCGCCAGATTGCACTTCACGCGGCGGCAGTGGGCATTGGTGCCCTCCCGCCGAGCGAAAGAATCCCATCCGCGAATGAAGCGGTATAGCGGCGAACCCAAGGAGAAGCCCATGAAGCGCGTAGTTGCCCTGATGCTGTTGTCGATGTTCTCGGTGGCCCTGCTGGCCGGTTGCAACACCATTGCCGGCGCCGGCAAGGACGTGCAGAAGGCGGGCGAAAAGGTTGAAGACACCGCCAAGGGCCGTTGAGCCCCGCACGCAACTGAAAGAGAAAAGGCCGGGGACATCCCCGGCCTTTTTTTGTGCGTGCGTTTCGCTGCGTCTGTCGAAGCGGAGTGAACCATTCAAGCACGTGAGCATGTATTTCATTGCCGGTTGACCGGCACTCAACAGCCGCTGCGCGAAGCTGGAGCCACGGTAAGAACGCCGTTGCAACCAAGGACTCCCAGCAATGAACAAAGACATCATTTCCGGCAAGTGGTCGCAGCTGAAGGGCAAGGCCCAGGCCAAGTGGGGCGATCTGACCAACGACGACTTCGATGTGGCCGAAGGCAATGCCGAATACCTGGCCGGCCGCCTGCAGGAACGTTATGGCTGGGCCAAGGACCGCGCGGAGAAGGAAGTACGTGAGTTCCAGGACGCGGTGAGCAAGGACTACCCGGACTACAAGTAAGCGCTTCGGTTTCCCCCACAGCACGACGCCCGCACCGAGAGGTTGCGGGCGTTGTGTTGTCTGGGCGGGGTGATCAGCGCGCCGGCGGGTCCGGCACGTAGCGGTTCGGGAAGGCCTGCGGCTCGCGCGGCAGGCGCGAGGGCGAATCCACCAGGATGCCGCGCGCACGCAGGTTGCGGGCGCTGTCGTAACGCAGCTGCAGGACCTGTGCGGGGCTGCGGCTGGCGCGTTCGAAGTCGGTGTCGCGCACCGAGGACTGCTCGCGTGCGCCATGGCCGGTACCCAGCGCCGGCGCCTGCGACTTGCTGGCGTAGCCCTCGATGCGGCTGGCGCTGGCATCGGCCGCCGCTTCCGCCGCCGGTGCCGGGGCCGGCAGCGGCGGGCCACGGCGCAGGATCGGCTCGGGCCGCCAGCGGCGCGCTTCCTCGAACACGGCCACGCCCACCACACCGATGTTGTCCGGGCGGCCGGTGCGGCTGGCATAGCTGCCGCTGGGGCTGCTGAACACGAACTGCGCTACTTCGTCCTGGCTCTTGCGCCAGCCGGTGATGTCGGCGCGCTGGCCGGGATTGAGCACATAGCCGGTCTGCGAGGGATCGGCATCTTCGCCGGAGATGGCGTTGACGCCGTCCACCGACAGCACCACCAGCACCCGGCGCGGGCTGTCGTTGTACAGGCGCACGGCATAGCGGTGGCCGCGCTCGCCGGCCACCCAGCGCTGGCCTTCGGCCGGGTAGCTGCGCAGTTCGGTACCGCGGTCGCGGTCGACCAGGGCCATGCGCACGGGGCCGCCCTCGTACACCGGCGGCGGCATCGGAGCCGGGCGGAAGCCGGCCAGGGGCAGGATCAGCAGCAGGGGCAGCAGGCGTTTCATCGGGCGTCTCCAGCGGGGTTGCGTGAATGAACGCGCCGCAGGCCCTGACGGGGTTGGTGGCGTGCAAGGTAAACTGGCCCCGTTCATCGAAGGTTACCCCACGCAGTCATGACGACCCGAGTCCTTACCGGCATCACCCCCTCCGGCACGCCCCACCTGGGCAACTACGTTGGCGCCATCCGTCCGGCCATCGCGGCCAGCCGCGCGCCGGGGATCGAGAGCTTCTTCTTCCTGGCCGACCTGCACAGCCTGATCAAGTCGCAGGACCCGCAGCGCACCCAGCGCGCGACCCTGGAGATCGCGGCCAGCTGGCTGGCCTGCGGCCTGGACCCGGAACACGTGTGGTTCTACCGCCAGAGCGACATCCGCGAGACCACCGAGCTGATGTGGTTCCTGACCGCCATCGCCAGCAAGGGCATCCTCAACCGCGCGCATGCCTACAAGGCGGCGGTGGACAAGAACCGCGAGGAAGGCGTGGACGAGGATGCAGGCGTCAGCGCCGGCCTGTTCATGTACCCGGTGCTGATGGCCGCCGACATCCTGATCTTCAAGGCCAACCAGGTACCGGTCGGCCGTGACCAGATCCAGCACATCGAGATGGCGCGCGATTTCGCCCAGCGCTTCAACCACGTGTACGGCAAGGAGTACTTCCCCCTGCCGGACGTGGTGATCGACGAGCAGGTGGCGACGCTGGCGGGCCTGGATGGCCGCAAGATGAGCAAGAGCTACCACAACACCATTCCGCTGTTCGTGCCGCGCGAGGAGCTGAAGAAGCTGGTGTTCTCGATCCTGACCGACTCGCGCGCACCGGGCGAGCCGAAGGACACCGAAGGCTCGGCACTGTTCCAGATGTACCAGGCGTTCGCCACGCCGGAACAGACGGCGGAGTTCGCCAAGGCGTTCGCCGCTGGCATCAGCTGGGGCGATGCCAAGCAGCAGCTGTTCGAGCGCATCGACAGCGAGCTGTCGCCGCTGCGCGAGCGCTACAACGCGCTGATGGCCGAGCCGGAAAAGATTGAAGCGCTGCTCAAGCGCCGTGGCCAGCAGCTGCGCGAGCAGCTGGCGGCCCCGCTGCTGGACGAGCTGCGCCATGCGGTGGGCCTGCGTGACCTGTCCACTGCGGGCGACATCGCCAGCGAGGACGCCGGTGTGGCCCGCGTGGCACCGCCGCTGTTCAAGCAGTATCGCGAGAAGGACGGCCGTTTCTACTTCAAGCTGACCGCCGGTGACGGCACGCTGCTGATCCAGAGCGAAGGCTTCGATTCGCCGCGTGACGCCGGCCAGTTGATCGCGGTGATCAAGCAGGCCGAGCAGGGCGACCAGCTGCAGAGCGAGCTGTTCAAGCTGGAGGCCGAGGTGGACGTGGTGCTGGCCGCCCTGGCCGTGCTGCGCGCCGAGTAAAGGTAGTGCCGGCCGCTGGCCGGCATTTGCATAGGAAACGCCGGCCAGCGGCCGACACGACCGCGGCACAGCGCCCATGGCATGATGTCCGCGCGCCTCCGGCGCGATGACATGGAGTCTGCGATGGCCTGGTTGTCGCTGCTGCTGTTCCTGCCCTGGTTCCTGCTGCTGGGCAGCCTGTACTGGCTGTTCCCGCGCCAGCCGCGCACCGCGCGGCGGCGCCTGTTCGATGGCACCACCCTGCTACTGGCGTTTGCGCTGAGCATCGTGTCGATGCTGTGGGGCTACCGCATCGGCGTGGTGCAGCCCGGCGCCGGCCCGATCTGGCCGCAGGTGCTGGCGGTGCTGTATGCCTATGGCGCGTTCCTGGCGGTGCTGGTCCTGGCGTTGCTGCTGCGGCCGCGGTTCGCATTGCGCTCCGGCTGATCGGTAGTGCCGGCCGCTGGCCGGCACATGCTTTCTCCCGGCTATCCCGAGGTTGCCGGCCAGCGGCCGGCACTACCCGACCAAAGCCGCATCGAATCCGGGCCGCCTGCGCGCCTACCATGGGGGTCTGTTCCCGATCCTGCCAGGTGCGTGCCGATGACCGCCGACCCCAGCATCCACACCATCGATACCGGCTTCCAGCGTCCCGATTTCGACGCGGCCTACCTGATCGTTGAGAACGGCCGCGCGGCCTTCGTCGACTGCGGCACCGGGCTGTCGGTGCCGGCGATGCTGCAGGCGCTGGCAGACGCCGGCCTGGGCGTGGAAGCGGTGGACTGGCTGCTGCTCACCCACGTGCACCTGGACCACGCCGGCGGCGCAGGCCTGCTGATGCAGCAGCTGCCGAATGCGAAGGCGGTGCTGCACCCGCGCGGTGCGCCGCACATGATCGACCCGACCCGGCTGATCGCCGGTGCGACGGCGGTGTATGGCGCCGAAGAGATCACGCGTAGCTATGGCCGCATCGAACCGATTCCCGAACAGCGCGTAGTGGTGGCCGAAGACGGCCACCGCATCGATCTGGCCGGCCGCGAGCTGGTGCTGCTGCACACGCCGGGTCATGCGCTGCACCACTATTGCGTGTGGGATGCGCGCAGCGGCGCCTGGTTCACCGGCGATACGTTCGGCATCTCCTACCGCGAGCTGGACAGCGCGCAGGGCGCTTTCATCTTCCCGACCTCCTCGCCGGTGCAGTTCGACCCGGAGGCGATGAAGGCCTCGATCCGGCGGATGCTGGGCTACGCGCCGCAGGCGATGTACCTGACCCACTATGGGCGCGTGGAGCAGGTGGAAAAACTGGCAGGGGACCTGTTCGAGCAGATCGATGCGATGGCCGCCATCGGCCGCCAGTGCGATGGCCGTCCGGACCGCCACCGTTGTCTGTTGGCCGCACTGCAGGCGCTGTACCTGGAACGTGCACAGCTGCATGGTTGTGCGCTGGACGAGGCGGCAGTGACCGCCGTGCTGGCGATGGACATCGAGCTCAACGCACAGGGCCTGGCCTGCTGGCTGGACCGCATCAGCAGGTAGATCCACGCCATGCGCGGATGACGCAGGCCCAGGCCGCGCCGTGATGTCACGACCACGTTACACTCTGGTGACTTCCAAGCTAGCCGTGGTACTGCCGTGAATCCGATGCGCGTGTTGCTGCTGTCGTCCTGCCTGTTCGTCGGTGGCCTGGCCCATGCGGCCAACGACCTGCCGGGCGGCGGCATCGATCCGCAGGCACTGTCGCGCCATGTGCGCGTGCTGGCGTCGGATGAATTCGAGGGCCGCGCGCCGGCCACCGAGGGCGAAGAGCGCACGGTGCAGTACCTGATTGAGCAGTTCCGCAGCTATGGCCTGCAGCCGGGCGGCGTGGACGGCAGCTGGGTGCAGCCGGTGCCGCTGGTGCGCGCGCAGCTGGACGGCGCGGCCAAGGCCAGCCTGTCGCTGAAGCAGGGCAAGCGTGCGCTGGCCAATGGCGTGGACGTGACCCTGCAGAGCCTGCAGCCGCGCAAGCGCGTGCAGATCAAGGACGCGCCGCTGGTGTTCGTCGGCTACGGCATCGACGCGCCGGAACGCCACTGGAACGACTACAAGGACGTGGACCTGCACGGCAAGATCGCCGTGGTACTGATCAATGATGCCGATTTCGAAGCCGATGCACCGGGCGCGTTCGACGGCAAGGCGGTGACCTACTACGGCCGCTGGACCTACAAGTTCGAGGAAGCCGCACGCCGTGGCGCCGAAGGCGTGCTGATCGTGCACGAGACCGCGCCGGCCGCCTATGGCTGGGCCACGGTGAAGAGCTCGGGTACTTCGCCGCTGTTCGACATCGAGCGCGGCCAGGCCGAGGCGATGGCGCAGCACACGCCGCTGCGTGGCTGGATGCAGCGCGAGCTGGCCGAGGCGATCTTCGCCGACGCCGGCCTCGACTTCGATGCGGAGAAGCGCAAGGCGATGCGCGCCGACTTCCGCCCGGTGACGCTGGACAACGCCAAGCTGAGCGTAGATTTCGCGCTGAAGCGCGAGCAGGTGGTGACCCGCAACGTGGTGGCCAAGCTGCCCGGTGGCGAGCATGGCGACGAGGCGGTGATCTTCTCCGCGCACTGGGATGCGTTCGGTATCGGCCAGCCCGACGCCAAGGGTGACCGCATCCGCCGCGGCGCGATCGACAACGCCACCGGCGTGGCCACGGTGCTGGAACTGGGCCGGGTGTTCGCCGCCGGTCCGCAGCCGCAGCGCACGCTGTACTTCGTGGCGCTGACCGCCGAAGAGAAGGGCCTGCTGGGTGCCAGCTACTACGCCGCCCACCCGCTGGCGCCGTTGGACAAGACCGCCGCGGTGCTGAACATCGAGATGTTCAGCCCGGATGGCCCGACCCGCGACATCGCGTCGTGGGGCAAGGGCCGGGTCTCGCTGGAAGGCGACCTGGAACGCGTGGCCAAGGCCCGTGGCCGCAGCTACAGCCCGGACCCGAACCTGGAAGCTGGCTTCTTCTACCGCGCCGACCATTTCGCCTTCGCCCGCCTGGGCGTGCCGGCGATCACCATCGGCCCGGGCCTGGACAAGCTGGACGGTGGGGTTGAAGCCGGCCGCGCGCTGCGCGAGAAGTACTTCGCTGACTGCTACCACCAGGCCTGCGATGCGTGGACGCCGAGCTGGGACCCGAGTGGCCACGCCGCCGACACCCTGCTGGTCTACGACCTTGGCGCCGAGCTGGCCAACAGCCGCCGCTGGCCGACGTGGGAAAAGGAATCGGAGTTCCGCGGCGCGCGTGACAAGAGCGAAGCGGCCCGCCGTTGAGGTAGTGCCGGCCGCTGGCCGGCAACGCCCTGCTCTTTCCGAAGGTTCATGAGGTTGCCGGCCAGCGGCCGGCACTACCGTCGCTGGCGCAGCAGCTTCCACGCGCCCCAGCCACTGGCGGCGAGCGCGGCCAGATAGCAGGCCACCATCGTGCGCAGTCCCACCGGCGGCCCTGCATTGATGCCGCGATGCAGGCGCAGTTGCAGCGAGCTGTGGCCGCTGCCCAGGTCTACCGCCAGTTGAAGCACCAGCGCGACGCAGAACACCAGCAGGGCAACCCCGAACCCGATGCGCGGCCACGCGGCCTGCGCGTTGGGGCGGCGCAGCAGCCAGGCCAGTGCCGTGGCTGCGGCCAGCGTCGCCGCGATCCACATCAGCGGCGAGGCGGGAGACGCAGCGGCCACCGGCATTGCACCGGTGGCCGCGATCATGACGACGCGCTTACTTGCGGGTGCCGTCGAGCCAGTTCGGGCCCTTGTTGGTGAGGAAGAACACATAGACCACCAACGATACCGCGATCGTCGCGGTCACGTAGATGGCGAACCAGTCGACGTGGCCGGTCTTCAGCGCGCCCTGGTACAGCAGCGGGGCGGTGCCGCCGAACAGCGAGTTGGCCAGCGCATAGCCCAGGCCCACGCCCAGTGCACGCACGTGGGTGGGGAACAGTTCGGCCTTCACCACCGCGTTGATGGAGGTGTAACCGGTGAGGATGACGAACGCCATGGCCAGGGTCAGGAAGGCCAGGGTGGCGTCATGCTGGTGCGGCAGCTGGGTGATCAGGTACCAGCTGTACAGCACGCCGCCGACGCCGAAGAACACCAGCAGGGTCTTGCGGCCGATGATGTCCGACAGCCAGCCACCGACCGGCTGCAGCACCATCAGGAAGGCCAGCACGCCCAGGTTGATCAGGGTGCCGGTCATCGGGTCGTTGCCGGCGAAGGCGCTCTGGATCATCTTCGGGCCGTTCACCGAGTAGGTGTAGAAGGCCACGGTGCCGCCCGCGGTGATCAGGAAGCACAGCAGCAGCGGCCGCCACTGGTGCACGAACAGTTCGTACATCGAGCCGGACTTCTGTGCCTTGCCTTCGCGCGCGGCCTCGATCGACGACTCCGACAGCGATTCGTCCATGCCCCGGCGCAGCCAGAACACCACCACCGCGGCGATGCCGCCGATGCCGAAGGCGATGCGCCAGCCCCACTCGGAGATTTCCGGCTTGCCCCAGAAGGTCAGCATCAGCAGCAGGGTCAGCTGGGCCAGCACATGGCCGCCGACCAGGGTGACGTAGTGGAAGGACGACAGGAAGCCGCGGCGGCCGGGAATGGCGGCTTCGGACATGTAGGTCGCGCTGGCACCATATTCGCCACCGGTGGCGAAGCCCTGCAGCAGGCGTGCGAACAGCAGGATGACGGCGGCCCAGATGCCGATGCTGGCGGCGGTGGGGGTGATGGCGATCAGGAACGAACACAGCGCCATCAGCGTGACCGACACGGTCAGTGCCAGGCGGCGGCCATGGCGGTCGGCGAAGCGGCCGAAGAACCAGGCGCCGATCGGGCGCATCAGGAAGGTCGCCGCGAAGATCGCCCACACGTACATCGTGGAGTTCTTGTCGTCGGGCGAGAAGAACTGCGATTCGAAGTACACGGCGAACACCGAGTACACGTAGACGTCGTACCACTCCACCAGGTTGCCGGCGGAGCCTTTGAGGGTATTGGAGATCGACCGCCGCAGGGCGGCGCGGTCGTTCGCGGGTACGGCGGGTTGGGACGTGGTGCTCATCTGGGTGGGAATCCTCGATGCGGCGCGTCCGTGCGCAGGGAAAACGGCGCCCGGCCTTGGGGCGGCGCGGCCGGGCAGCCCTCTTGGTACTGCATCGACCGTCAACACGGGGTAGCAGACCAGAGCAGGGTGCATGGATGGATGACAGCGTGCCACCGTCTGGGGTCACGGACCATACTCAAAACGTCCTAGAATCCGCCTTCCCCCGGCTCCCTGGTGTGTCATGTCGGCTCCCCCTTCTTCGTCTGCGGCTGCCCCCCGGGGTGGCCTTGTCGCGCTGGCACTGCTGCTGGTCTACGTGGTCTGGGGTTCGACCTACCTGGGCATCGCCAAGGCCCTGCACGGCGGCGCACTGCCGCTGACGATGGTCTCCGGCAGCCGCTTCATCATTGCCGGCGGGGTGATGTTCGCGGCGCTGCGGCTGTTCTGGAAGATGCCAAATCCGACCCTGCGGCAGTGGCGCAACCTGGTGGTGATGGGCGTGACCATGCTGGTGCTGGGCAACGGCATGGTGGTGCTGGCCGAGCGCGAGGTGTCTTCGGGCCTGGCCGCTACGGCGGTGGCCTCGGTGCCGCTGTGGATGGCGCTGTTCTCGGCACTGCGCGGGCAGCATGCCAGCCGCGGTGAGTGGCTGGGCATCGCCATCGGCTTCCTGGGCGTGG
Organism: Stenotrophomonas sp. 109824_Sma; assembly: GCF_056480025.1. NCBI lineage: Bacteria > Pseudomonadati > Pseudomonadota > Gammaproteobacteria > Lysobacterales > Lysobacteraceae > Stenotrophomonas > Stenotrophomonas sp. 109824_Sma. Next base: position 343,001 of record NZ_CM151078.1, read on the forward strand.
TCTGGCTCAACGCCGGCAGCAGCCTGACCGCCTCGCCGACCGGGCTGGTGCTGCTGCTGATCGCGCCGATCGGCTGGGCGTTCGGTTCGGTGTGGGCACGCGGGCTGGACCTGCCGGGCCCGTTCATGACCGCGGCCGGGCAGATGATCTGCGGCGGCGTGCTGCTGGTGCTGATCGGCCTGGCGGTCGGCGAGCGCCCGACCACGCTGCCGGACACCGGCGGCCTGCTGGCGATGGCCTACCTGTGCGTGTTCGGCTCCATCGTCGCGTTCACCGCCTACGTGTGGCTGCTGCAGAACGTGCGCCCGGCGCTGGCCGGCAGCTATGCGTACGTCAATCCGGTGATCGCGGTGCTGCTCGGCGCGCTGCTCAACGGTGAACGATTCGGCTGGCGCGACCTGCTGGCGATGGCGGTGATTCTTCTGGGTGTGGTGGTGCTGACGATGGCAAGGACGAGAAAGAAATGAGCATGGACGAGAAAGAACAACGCCGGGGCCTGCTGGTCACCGCGTCCACCTTCGTGATCTGGGGCCTGGTGCCGGTGTACTGGCATCTGCTCAACGAGGTGCCTTCGTTCCAGATCATCGCCCACCGCATCATCTGGAGCACCGTGCTGGTGCTGGGCTGGCTGCTGATCAGCTCGCGCCTGGGCTGGTGGCAGAAGATCGCCGCGCAGCCGCGCGCGCTGCCGATCCTGCTGGTGTCGAGCCTGACCATCGCCTTCAACTGGGGCCTGTACATCTGGGCGGTCAACGCCGGCCATGTCATCGAGACCAGCCTGGGCTACTTCATCAACCCGCTGGTGAACGTGCTGCTGGGCGTGCTGGTGCTGAAGGAACGCCTGCGCCGGCTGCAGTGGGTGGCGGTGGCGATGGCGGCGGTGGGCGTGGCCTGGCTGACCATCGATGCCGGCACACCGCCGTGGATCGCGCTGGGCCTGGCCTGTTCGTTCGGCCTGTATGGCCTGCTGCGCAAGCTGGTTTCGGTCGACCCGGTGGCCGGCCTGGGCGTGGAAAGCATGTACCTGTTCCTGCCGGCGCTGGCCTTCGCGATCTGGGCCGAGAACGGCCATGGCGGTGCGTTCTTCCATGGCTGGGGCTGGCGCAACGACCTGCTGCTGATCTTCGGCGGCGCCGTCACCGCCGTGCCGCTGATCGGCTTCGCCTACGGCGTGAAGCGCATTCCGCTGTCGCTGGTCGGCATCCTGCAGTACATCGCGCCGAGCCTGCAGCTGCTGCTGGGCGTGTTCTTCTTCCACGAAGCGTTCGACACCGCCAAGGCGATCGGCTTTGCCGCGATCTGGGCCGGCCTGGTGCTGTTTGTCGGCGACAACATCCGCACGATGCGCGCCGCGAGGCGCTGACCGGGGCGGGGTCGCATGGAACGGGGTCAGGGCCCTTCGCGGGGCGAAGGGATCCGACCCCGCTTCCCGAAAAAAAGAACGGCGCCCCGAGGGGCGCCGTTCTGCTTCCATCCACGGCCAGGAGAGAGGAATGGCCGTGGCGGGAACGCGGTTGCAGGCTTAGAAGCGCTGCTGGTACTTCATGTACATGAAGCGGCCGATGTCGAAGCCACCGTAGTAGGTGAAGCTGCTGTTCGGCTGGCTGTACATGATCGGACCCTGGTGGTTGAACACGTTGTTCACGCCCAGCGACACGGTGCCATCCCACGGCAGGCTGTAACGCACCTGCAGGTCGTGGAAGGTGTTGGAGCCCACCTTGTTGGTCGGCGATGCGCTGGTGTACGACGAGTTGAAGCCCGGCATGTTGCACTCGTCCATGTACGAGCACTTCTCCTTCATGCTGGAGTAGTAGCGCGCGGTCCAGCCGATGCCGAGGTCGCCGTACTGCCAATCCAGGTTGAAGGTGGAGCGCACGCGGAAGTCACCCGCCCAACCGGTACGCTGTTCCACCGGGGTGGTGGCGGCGCTGTCGTTGCGCTGCTCCAGGTAGTCGGTGTAGGTGGTGTTCCAGTTGACGGCGAACTTGCCGAACGCGGTTTCCAGCAGGCGGTAACGCACGTTGATGTCATAGCCGGCGGTTTCGCGGTAGCCCGCGTTGACCAGTGAACGGTCCAGCGACGAGACCTGGCCGTTGCTGCCACGGGTGAAGCGGCCGCAGGCGGCATCCGAACCCTGCACGTAGCACTGTTCCAGGATGTTGGTGGCCGACTCACCGACGATGGCGTTGTCGATGCGGATCTTCCACCAGTCCAGGCTGACGTCCAGGCCCTGCACGAAGTCCGGGCTGTAGACCAGGCCCACGGTCCAGGTCTTGGCGGTTTCCGGCTTCAGGTTCGGGTTGGAACCCGAGCTGAAATCGGTGGTGGCCTGCTGGCCGGGCTTGGTGGCCACGCTGCCATCGCTGTTGAGCTGGCGGAAGTTGGCCGGCACCTTCAGCGCCTGGCAACGGGCAGCAACGGTCGGGCTGCTGGCGGCGGTACCGAAGGAGGTATCGCACGGGTCGGTGAACGAGTCGCGGCTGCTGACGGTGCCGCCGTACAGGTCATCCACGGTCGGCGCACGGAAGCCGGTGCCGTAGGTGGCGCGCACCAGCAGGCTGTCGATCGGCTTCCACTTCAGGCCGAACTTGCTGTTGGTGGTCGAACCGAAGTTGTTGTAGTCCGAGTAGCGACCGGCCATGTCCAGCGACAGTTCGCGGGCGAACGGCAGGTCGGCCAGCAGCGGCACCTGCAGCTCCAGGTAGACCTCGTTGAGCGAGTAGTTGCCACGCGTCGGCTGGCCGCTGGTGCCGGCGATCTCGCCCTTCTGCACCATCGTGTCCGGGGTGTAGCTGGCTTCTTCACTGCGGTGCTCGAAGCCCATCGCGGCCAGGATGTCGCCGGCCGGCAGGGTGAACAGCGAACCGGAGATGTTGCCGCTGGCGACCTTGGTGGTGCTCTGCATCTTGTCGACGAAGCGGGTGAACAGGTAGTCCTGCACGTCCTGGTTGCTCAGCGAGCCCGGGCCGGTGTAACCCATCGGGGCGGCCGGGTTCCACGGCACGCAGCCGGCGATCACCGCGCCCGGCGCACCGCAACGAGCCACGTTGCCGTCCATGAAGGACGGGCCGACGGCCAGATTGACGTGCGGCTGGTACATGCTGCCGGTACCGATGCGCTCGCCTTCGTTGCGGTTGTACATGTAGTTGACGTTCCAGTCCCAGTACCGCGAACCGGTTTCGAAGCTGCCTTCCAGGCCGATGCTGGCGCGCTTGGTTTCCAGGTTGTTCTCGGTGCCCCGCGGCAGTTCTTCGGTGCGGTGCGCGAACAGCGCATCCTGGCCCCACAGGTTGAACGCGCTGTCCTTGGACAGGGCGGCACGGCTGCCATTGCGGGCCTGTGCGGCGCTGACCGAGTACGGGTAGCCGGCCAGGTGCTTGGTCGACTCGCGCTTGCTGTACAGCGCGTCGGCGACGATGCGCAGGTTGTCGGTGATCGAGAAGCCACCGTTGGCGAACACCGAGGTGCGCTCCAGGCCGGTCAGCAGGCTCATGTTCGACTTGGTGTTGGCACCATCGGCCGGATCCGGCGCATGGAAGTTGCCGGCCTTGCTCGGGTCGCCGCCCGGGCCCACGGTCAGGTTCTTGCCACCGACGGTGACGTAGCCCCACGGGGTGTTGCCGTTGAGGCCATCGTTGGGGTGGCGCGGGCCGTTGGTGTAACGGCTGAACTCGCGGTCCTTGCCCAGCACCTCGTCTTCCTTGGTGCGCTCGGCGCCCACGCTGAACCAGCCGCGCTCGAAGGTCTTGCCGAAGGTCGCGCTGTAGGCGCGCTTCTGGCCGTCACCCTGGCCGTACTGGCCGACATAGACGCTGGCTTCGCCACCATCGAAATTCTTGCGGGTGATGATGTTGACCACACCGGCGATGGCATCGGAGCCGTACAGCGCGGAGGCGCCGTCGGTCAGCACTTCCACGCGCTCGACGATGGACGACGGGATCGAGGCCAGGTCGGAGTAACCGCCGGCGCTGACGCCCATGCGGCGGCCGTCGATCAGCACCAGGCTGCGTTCCGGGCCCAGGTTGCGCAGGCTGACGTACATGCCGCCGAAGTCGCGCGAGGAGGTCAGCGAAGACGCGCGGCTCATGCTCGGCGCACCGGCGGCAGGAATGTCCTGCAGGATGTCGGCGACGTTGACGTAGCCCTTCTTCTCGATCTCGGCGCGGTTGAGCGCGACCACCGGCTGTGCGGTTTCGACACTGGCCTGGCGGATGCGCGAGCCGGTTATTTCGATGCGGTCGAGGTTGGTCGGGGTATCGCCGGCGCTCTGTGCGAAGGTGGGGGTGGTGCAGCTGGCGGCCAGCGCGATGACGATCGCGTTGCGCAGCGGATTGGTTTTCAGGGACATCCGTGAAATCTCGTGTTTCAGTAAAAACAAGCGCCCGTTCTATGGGCGCGTGGGGTGCTGCAAACCAACGTGGGGGGCGCGATTCTAGAATGTTTCCATTCGTAACTGTTTGTCTCCGCGCTGCGCGATGTGCGCGAAAATGAATCGCAACCAACAATCCACAGATGCGCTGTGCGCAGCGTCACGCGCGCTGCGTCTGCGATGGGCAGAGGCATCGATAGCGGCGGGATTCCTGCAATCTGTAGCAGCGCATGTGCGCATGCATCCATCCACGCATGGCGTGGATCTACTGCACCCAGATCGCGGTCAGATCCCTTCGCGTAGCGAAGGGATCTGACCCCGCCAACGAAAAAGGGACGGAGCCTTCGCTCCGTCCCCCTGCGTGATGCGCAGTCTGTCGCTGCGTGATGCTCAGGTTTCGCGCAGCGCTGTGGTGATCGGCAAACGTGCCGCGCGCAGCGCCGGGAACAGGCCGCCGACCAGGCCGATGCCCAATGCCCATTTCAAGCCGGTCCACAGCAGTTCCGGCGATACGTGGAACTTGAACACCACCGCGCTGAAATTGCTGCCGATGGTGGACACGCTGTAGCCATTGAACAGCAGCCACGCCACTGCGCAACCGAGCAGGCCGCCGAGCAGGGCCAGCAGCATCGTCTCCAGCATCACCGCCGTCACCACCGGCAGGCCGCGGAAGCCGATCGCACGCATGGTGGCGATCTCACGCGCACGCGTGGCCACCGCTGCATACATGGTGTTGAGGGCGCCGAACACCGCACCCACCGCCATGATCGTGCCGATCACCTTGCCGAGGATGTCGATCAGCTTGGTGAGGCCGCCGCCCTGCTTGCTGTAGTACACGCGGGTGGTTTCCACGTCCAGTTTCAGGCGCGGGTCGGCAGCGACGGCCGTCTTGAACTGCTCGAAGCCGGCCTTGCCATCGGTGCGCACGCTGATCGACTGCCAGGCACTGCGCTGGTAGGTGGTGGCCAGCGTATCGGCGTCGGTCCACAGTTCCGAATCATGCGCGTCGCCGGTGGCGAACACTCCCACCACGGTCCAGGTCTGGTTGCCCAGGGTCAGCGTCTTGCCGACCTCCATATCGCGGAACTGGCCCTTGGCGCCCTGGCCGACCACGATCTCGCGCAGGCCGGTGGCGAACTTGCGGCCCTCGACGATCTTGACCTTGTCATGCACCGCCCACGCCTGCGGGCCCACGCCGCGGAACTGCGCATTGACGTCGGTGCCATCGGACTTCGACACCAGGTTGACCACCTGCGACAGCTCCGGCGAGAGCAGCGGCCGGCCTTGCGCATCGCGGCTGATGCCGGGCAGGGTGGACAGCATCGGTACCTGCTCGCGGGTGATCACCGAGTTGGTCTCGGCCTGCGAGCCACCGCGCAGCACGATGGCAGTGGTGTCATCGCCGGTGTTGTTGAGCGTGGCCTGGAAGCCTTCGCCCATCGCCAGCATCGCCACCAGCACGCCGACCACGCCGGCGATGCCGACCACGATCACCGAGGAGGCGCCCCAGCGCTGCGGGAGGCTGGCCACGCCGATGCGGGTGGCGGCCAGCGCCAGTCGCCCACCGCGGGTCAGCAGCAGCCACAGTGCCACCAGCACGGCCACGGCCAGCACGCCGATCCACGGCAGGCTGATCCACAGCACCAGGCCGATCACCAGCAGCAGCACCGTCACGCCGTTGCCCAGCCACTTCTTGAGTTTGCTCTTGAACATGTCTGTGTTCTCCTCAGCGGCCGGCCAGTGCGTCGACGATCTTCAGGCGCTTGGCACGCAGCGCCGGCAACAGGCCGACGATGATGCCGATCACCACGATCAGGCCCAGCCCCATCAGCCAGGTCGGCGTCGGCACGTGCGGCGGCAGCATGCCCATGCTCTTCGGGCCGATGGCCGGCAGGATCAGGGCGGCCAGGCCCATGCCGATCAGGCCACCCAGGCCGATCAGCAGCACCGACTCCACCATCACCAGGGTCAGCACGGTGCTGTCCTTGAAGCCCAGCGTCTTCAACGTGGCCAGCTCCGGCACGCGCTCGCGCACGGCCTGCGCCATGGTGTTGCCGGTCAACAGCAGCAGGGTGAAGAACACCGCGCCCATGATCGAGGTGACGATCATGCCGATATCCGCGAACTGCTTGACGAAGGCCTGCTGGAACGCCGACTCGGTCTGGGTCTTGGTTTCGTGGTCCGAGTTGGCCGAAATCGCGTCGATCGCCTGCGCCACCCGCGAGGAGTGGTCCGGGTTGTCCAGCGTCACCGTGTACCAGCTCACCTGGTTCTTGATGTAGTCGTTGGATTCATCGAAGTACTTCCAGTTCATCATCAATTGGCGTTCTTCGTTGGCGGCCAATGCACGGTCCTTGGAGCGGTAGATGCCCTTGAGCACCAGCGGCCAGTCGTTGCTGCCGCCACGCGGGAAGATCGTTGCCTGCAGCGGGATGGTGTCGCCGATCTTCCAGCCGAACTGCTTGGCCAGGGTTTCGCCGACGATGGCGCCGGTGCGGGTCTGCTTCCAGTCTTCCAGCTGTGCCGGGTCGATCTGCAGCTCGCGGTAGACATCGAAGTAGTTGGGTGACACCGAGAAGTTCGGGAAGAAGTTCTTCGGGTCCTGGTAGATGCCGCCGAACCACATGCCATAGGCCACGTCGCGCACGCCGGCCACCTGCCGCACCTGGGCTTCCAGGCGGATCGGCAGCGACTGGGTGATCGACAGCCGCGAAGCCACGACCAGCCGGTTGGCACCTTCCACGCTGCCGCCGGAGGTGAATGCCACGCGCACCGAATCGAGCATGCCGAACAGCAGGAACGCCGCGACCACGGAGAGCAGGGTCAACAACGTGCGGGTTCGGCTGCGGAATAGCTGCGCCCACACCAACGAGAAGTATTTCATCGCCGTGGCCTCCGTCAGTGGGCCAGCGGCGCGTCGGCCAGCTCGCCCTTGTCCAGGTGCACCGTGTGCGTGGCGTACTCGGCGGCCTTCGGGTCATGGGTGACCATGATGATGGTCTTGCCGTGCTCGCGGTTGAGCTGCTGCAGCAGGCCGAGGATCTCTTCGGCGGACTGGCGGTCGAGGTCGCCGGTGGGTTCGTCGCAGATCAGGAAGGTCGGGTCGGAGACGATCGCCCGCGCGATCGCCACGCGCTGCTGCTGGCCGCCGGACAGTTCATTCGGGCGGTGGCTGCGGCGGTCGGCCAGGCCGACCAGGGTCAGCGCGATCTCCGCGTTGCGGCGGCGCTGCGCGGCATTGAGGTGGGTCAGCAGCAGCGGCAGCTCCACGTTCTTCTGTGCGGTCAGCATCGGCATCAGGTTGTAGAACTGGAACACGAAGCCGACGTGGTGGCTGCGCCAGGTCGACAGCTGGCCGCCGCTCATCTGGTCGATGCGCTCGCCTTCGATGCTAATCTCGCCGCCGCTGGGGTTGTCCAGGCCACCGATCAGGTTGAGCAGGGTGGTCTTGCCCGAGCCGGACGGGCCCATCAGCGCGACGAAGTCGCCGCTGGCGATGTCCAGGTCGATGCCGTGCAGCACCTGCACTTTCTCGGGGCCACGCTGGTAGGTCTTGGTGATGTTGCGCAGTGAAACCAGGGTCGACATGGGTGGTTCTCCACGGAAGGCGGGAAACGGGGAAGCGCCACGGCGGGGGCCGCAGGCGTGCGTCGAGCGGTGCTGCCGGCGGCGCCCGTGGGCGCCAGGCCGTTACTGCGCTTGTTTCTGTTGCACCTTGGCGCCATCGCGCAGCGTATCCGGCGGGTTCACCACCACCGATTCACCTGCGCTCACGCCCTTGAGGATCTGGCGGTCCTTGCCCATCGCCTGGCCGGCCTCGACCGAGCGCTGCTGCACGCGGCTCTCGTCACCCAGCACGAAGGCCACCGAGGCGCCCTCGCGCTGCACCACGGCGCCCGCCGGCACGCGCACGCCCTGCGGCTTGGCGGCCGCCTGCGGCTGCGCCTGCTCCAGGAAGCTGACGCGCACGCCCATCTCCGGCACGATGCGCGGGTCTTTCACCTTCAGCGCCACGCGCACCTTCACCGTGGCCTTGCCGCGGTCGGCGGTGGGGATGATGGCGATCACCTCGCCGGGAATCTTCCATTCCGGGTAGGCGTTGAGCGTGGCTTCCACCGGCATCTTCGGCTGCACGCGGCCGATGAAAGCCTCGCCGACCTCGACTTCGATCTCCAGCGAGTCCATGTCGACGATGGTGCCGATGCCGGTACGGGTGAAGCCGCCACCGGCCGACAGCGGCGAAACGATTTCGCCCGGTTGCGCCGCCTTGGCGGTGACCACGCCGGAGAACGGTGCGCGCACGATGTTGTTGTCCACGCCGAGGTCGGCGATGGACAGCTGGTCGTGTGCCACCTTGACGTTGCGCTGCGCGGTATCCAGCTGCGCGCGCAGGCTGTCACGCTGGGCCACGGCTTGGTCGTACTGCGAGCGCGACACCAGCTGCTGGCCGACCAGCGCCTGCAGGCGGCTGGCTTCGGCGGCGGCCTGCTTCTGCTGGGCCTCCAGCCCGGCGACCTGGCTGCGTGCAGCCTGCAGCTGCGAGGCGTACAGGCTGCGCTGCGCGTCCGCATCGATCGGGTCCAGCGTGGCCATCACCTGGCCGGCCTCGACCCGCATGCCTTCCTCGATCATCACTTCACGCACCTTGCCGGTGATCTTGGCCGACACCGTGGCCATGCGACGGGCCACCACATAGCCGCTGGCGTCGAGCACCGAGCTGCTGGCGCTGCCCTGCTGGATGGCCACGGCGGGGGCGGTTTCCACCTCCACGGCCGGTGCGCGACCGAACAGGAAGGCCACGGCCGCGGCGATCAGCAGCACGACCACGATGATCGCGATACACAACCAGCGGCGGCCACCACCATTGCCTCCGGAGGCCGGCGGGGGCGACTTGCGGTCGATACGGAGTTCCTTCAACAGCTCGGCAGAAGCGTTCATTCGTTCCATCACAGGCGTTCGGGCGGGTGTGGCCGGAAGAGCGGACGGCGGCGGTTCCGGCGGTGGAGCGTGCGGCACAGCATGAAGGCAGGCACAGCGATGACGGCAGTGACAGCTGTCACCCGATGACACTGACGGCGGCAACTGCGAAACGTGACCACGGCGGCACAGGATGGCAACGTCCCCGCTACCGGTACCGCCCATGGATCCGATCGCCCCGTCGCTGGCCCGCCTGCAGCAGGTCCAGGTGCGCTACCGCGACCATACCGCCCTGCAGGGCATCGACCTGCAGGTCCGCGCTGGCCAGGTGCTGGCATTGCTGGGCCGCAACGGTGCCGGCAAGAGTACCGCGATCAGCGTGCTGTTGGGCCTGCGTCGCGCCGATGCCGGCCAGGTCGAGCTGCTCGGCGGTGACCCGCAGCAGCGCGCCAGCCGTATCGGCCTGGGCGTGATGCTGCAGAGCACCAGCCTGCCACCGATGCTGCAGGTGGACGAACTGGTGGCGCAGGCCAGCGCCTGCTACCCCGACCCGATGCCGCTGCAGGAGGTGCTGCAGCGCGCTGGCCTGCAGGCACTGGCGCGCCGTCGCTACGGCCAGCTGTCCGGGGGGCAGCAGCGCGCGGTGCAGTTCGCCATCGCGCTGTGCGGCCGCCCGCGCGTGCTGTTCCTGGACGAGCCCACCACCGGCCTGGACATCCAGGCGCGGCAGGCGATGTGGCAGGCGATCCGGCAGCTGGTGGCCGAAGGCTGCGGCGTGCTGCTGACCACCCACTATCTGGAAGAAGCTGAAGCGCTGGCACAGCAGGTGGTGGTGCTGGAGCAGGGCCGGGTATTGGCCGATGCCCCGCTGAGCGAGCTGCGCCTGGCCGATCGGCCGCGTCGGATTCGTTGCCGCAGCGGGTTGCCCATTGAGGACGTGCAGCAGTGGCCGGGCGTGCAGGAGGTGCAGCGCGACGGCGAACACCTGCAGCTGCTGGCGAGCCCGGCCGAGCCGGTGGTGGCCCGCCTGCTGGCCGCCGATGCGCAGCTGCGCGAACTGGAAGTACAGGGCGCGGCGCTGGCCGACGCCTTCCTCGACATGACCCGGGAGGCCGCATGAACACCCTGATCCGCTCCGCCGGGCAACCGCTGCCTGTGTGGCGGCAGGTACTGCGCCCCTACCGTGCCGAACTGGTGTCCGAACTGCGCCGCGCCTGGCGCACGCCAGCGTTCGCGGTGCCCTCGCTGCTGTTTCCGGTGTTGTTCTACCTGCTGTTCGGCGTGCTGCTGGGGCGCGGTCACGCACCGCTGTACCTGCTGGCCACCTACTGCGTGTTCGGTGCGATGGCCCCGGCCCTGTTCGGCTTCGGCGTGCAGCTGGCGCTGGACCGCGAAGGCGGCCTGCTGACCCTCAAGCGCGCGCTGCCGATGCCAACGGCGGCACCGCTGCTGGCGCGGCTGGCCATGGCGATGATGTTCGCGCTACTGGTGGCGTCGTTGTTGATCGGCGTGGCGCGCGTGTTCGGTGGCGTCCAGCTGCACGCGCTGCAGGTGCTGCAGCTGCTGGCGGTGGCCGGACTGGCGGCGCTGCCGCTGGGGGCGATCGGCCTGCTGATCGGCAGCCATGTCAGTGCCAGTGCGGCGCCAGCGATGGTCAACCTGGTCTACCTGCCGCTGGCCCTGCTGTCGGGCCTGTGGCTGCCGCTGTCGGCGTTGCCCACGGTGTTCTCGACGATGGCACCGCTGTGGCCGACCTGGCATCTGGCACAGCTGGCGTTGCCGGTGGTCGGGCTGCCATCCATCGGCAGTCTCGCCGGCCACCTGCTGGTGCTGCTGGCGGTCACGGTGGTGGCGCTGCTGTTGGCACGGCGCCGCCTGCGCCGGATCGGCTGAACTGGCATGATCGGCAGCGATCGTCCCCGCCTGGATCCTCCCATGCCGCCGAGCTGGCTTGCCTCCCTGCTGCGCCCCGCGCCGGATTCGGCGGTGGCCGAGCTGCTGCGACGTGGCAAATCGCCCTGGAGCAGTGCGATCCACCTGCTGTGGTCGGTATGGATCTTCCTCACCCCGGTGCTGGGGAACGGCTTCACCCTGCGCTGGCTGTTGCTGACCCTGGTCAGCTATCCGCTGTTCCTGCTGTTCTACGCCAAGGTGATGCTGGCGCCACGGCACCATGCATGGCGCTATGCGCTGGGCATGATCGTGATGGCCCTGGTACTGCTGCCGTGGTATCCCTCGGGACTGAGCTATTTCGTGTTCGGCTGCGTGATGATCCGCATGAGCAGCCGCGGCGGCTGGTGGCAGTACCTGCTGCAGCTCACCGGGCTGAACCTTCTGTTCTGCGGCACCGCGCTGTACTTCGGTTATCCGTGGCAGGCCATGGTGTGGATGCCGGCGGTCTCGTTCATCGTCGGGCTGGTGGTGAACGTGGAGGCCCTGAGCCAGCAGCGCGACGTCGCACTGCAGCTGTCCCAGGATGAGGTACGGCGGCTGGCGACCACCGCCGAGCGCGAGCGTATCGGCCGCGACCTGCACGACCTGCTGGGCCATACCCTGTCGCTGATCACGTTGAAGCTGGAGCTGGCGCGCAAGCTGCACGACCGCGGTGATGCGCGCGCCCGGCAGGAGATCGGCGAGGCCGAGGACATCGCCCGCGAAGCGCTGGCACAGGTGCGCAGTGCGGTGACCGGCATCCGCGCCAGCGACCTGGCGGGCGAGCTGGCATCGGCACGCCTGCTGCTGGAATGCCAGCAGGTACATCTGCAGTACACGACGCCACCTGCCATGCCGGTGGACGTGGAACGTGGCCTGGCGCTGGTGCTGCGTGAGGCGGCAACCAACATCGTGCGCCATGCGCAGGCGACCCGGGTACAGGTGGATTTCATGCTTGAGGAACGACAGTTGGCGATGCAGATACGCGATGACGGCCGTGGCGGCGTGCAGGCCGAGGGCAATGGACTGTGCGGCATGCGTGAGCGGGCCGCAGCACTGGGTGGCCAGCTGACGCTGCAGTCGCCGCGCGGGGCGGGCACCGTGCTGACGGTGCGCGTGCCGTTGATGGCCGCGACCACGCCGCTGTCGTCCACGTCGTTGGCGCAGGACGGTGCCGCATGATCCGCATCCTGCTGGCCGAAGACCAGGCCATGGTGCGCGGCGCACTGTCGGCGCTGCTGGGCCTGGAGCCGGATATCGAGGTGCTGGGCAGCGCCGCTGATGGCGAAACCGCGTGGCGGATGCTGCAGCAGCTGCAACCGGACATCCTGGTCACCGACATCGAGATGCCCGGCTTGTCCGGTCTGGAACTGGCGCAGCGCATCGCCCGCCAGGAACTGCCGATCAAGGTGGTGATCGTGACCACCTTCGCCCGTGCCGGCTTCCTGCGCCGCGCGCTGGAGGCGGGCGTGCTGGGCTACCTGCTGAAGGATGCACCGGCCGAGAACCTGGCCGACGCCCTGCGCAAGGTGAAACAGGGCATCCGCGCGATCGACCCGCAACTGGCACTGGATGCGTGGTCGCAGGCCGACCCGCTGACCGACCGTGAGCGCCGCGTGCTGCGGCTTGCGGGCGAGGGCCGCACCGCCAGCGAGATCGCGGAGCAGCTGGGGCTGTCGCACGGCACGGTGCGCAATTACCTGTCCGAGTGCATCGGCAAGCTGGGCGTGGCCAATCGCATCGAGGCGTACCGGTTGGCGCGGCAGAAGGGGTGGTTGTAGCGGATCATTTCCGCGCCTGCGGAGAGGTGTCACTTTCTTTGCTCGTGCACCGCGCTGCAGGAGCAGCGTGGAACGGCGCAGCCGGCCCGTAGGGTGGCGCACATGGATGTGCGCCATCAAGAAAGTAACCAAAGAAACACGCCGCCAGGTCGCGAGCCGGTGCTGCGCACCGGTGCCCTGTGCTTCTCGGTGAATCAGGGGACGGCGCCGAACTCGCTGCGCTCAAACACCGGCGCCTCTTCGCCCCTGATTCCCCTGCGATGCTCGGCTCGCTCAAGGCGGACCCAAGGTCAAATGCCACAGCTGCACCCAGTAGATCCACGCCATGCGTGGATGCCGTTGCCGTTGCCGTTGCCCTTGATCTTGATTTTCCAGTCCGCCTTCAAGCGAGCCGAGCACCGCAGGTCCGGCGAGGGCGAAGAGGTGCGGGTGTCTGAGCGCAGCGAGTTCCCGCACCGTCCCTCGACGGACCGAGGAGCGCAGGGCACCGGCGTGCGAAGCGCGCCGGCTCGCGGCCGGCGGAGCGTTTCTTTGGTTACTTTCTTGATGGCGCACATTCATGTGCGCCACCCTACGGGCCGGCTGCGCCGTTCCACGCTGCTCCTGCAGCGCGGTGCACGAGCAAAGAAAGTGACACCTCTCCGCAGGCGCGGAAATGATCCGCCGGGCATGGCCCGGCGCTATCCATGCGTGGGCGCAGGTGGAACCCGCTCAATCCTTCCCGCGCGCCATCGCCTGGAACACCCCATCACGCCGCACCCACAGGTGGAACAGCGCCGCACCCACATGCATCAGCACCGTGGCGAACAATACATAGGCCAGCAGGCTGTGCGCATTACGCAACGCGGCGTACAGCGCCGGGGTATGCGGCACGATCGGCGGCAGGTGCTGGCCGCCCCACAGCACGATCGGATAACCGCCGGCCGACAGCATCGCCCAGCCGATCAGCGGCATTGCCAGCATCAGTGCATACAGCATCCAGTGCGAAGCCTTGGCGGCCATCACCTGCCACACCGGAAGATCCGCCGGCAGCGGCGGCGGGCGATGGCGCAGCCGGTTGTACAGGCGCAACAGCACCAGTACGCCGATGGCGATGCCCAACGGGCGGTGCAGGTCGATCAGCATCGGCCGCAGGTGCAGCGAGGCGACCATGGTCACGCCGATGAACAGCATGGCGATGATCATCAGCGCCATGAACCAGTGCAGCACGCGCGCGAGCAGGTTGAAGTGGCCGTTGCCGGTGCTCATCGTGCGGCCTCCTTCGGTTGCTCGACGTTGCCGGTGGCGCGCTCGCGTTCGCGGCGGTTGAAGGACTGCGAGTACACGGCGGAGCGGGCCGCCAGGATCGGATCGTCACTGCCACGCACGCCACTGGGCAGGATCAGCGGATCGAAATTGATCTGCCCGCACGCGCCCTGTTCCTGCGACTGCATGCGGTCCAGGCTGAGCACGCCGGCCACCACCTGATCACGCGACTCGGGCCACGGTACCGACGGATCATCGATGGCATCGCCGGGCTCGGCGGTGGTCACGACCAGGTTCCAGCGCACCGGGCCGCTGGCCAGGCGCTGCTGCAGTTCCTGGCTGAGGAAATCGATGCTGGCCTGCTTGCGCGTTTCCGCATCCATCTCGACCACCGGCGCCTGCGGTTGCCAGCGCCAGCGTACCGCGCGCTTCTGGCCCTGCGCGTTGGTGAACCAGAAGCTGTTGACGCTGTTGAAGGTGGTGTCGGCCCAGCTGCTGGTCCACGGCGCGGTCTTGGCCCACTGCTGGAAGGCCTGTGCACTGGGGTACTTGGCCAGCACCGCGGCCATCTTCTGCGGGTCGGGCTTGCCGGTGGCCGGGTCCGGGATGGAGGCGCGCGTCTGCTCGTAGAACGCCTCGGCGTTGGGCACGGCGAAGAACGGGAAGCTGTTCATCGCCATGCGCCATTCCTGGCCGTCATCGCTGACCATCTGCACCGCGAGGCTGCGCACGCGTGCGGTGTTGTCGGCGCCGTAGGGGTCACCGCCGCCGATCGACAGGCGGCCCATCACCGGTACGCGTGACTGCGAGAACACGCGGGCGCTGGACAGGGTAGGGGCCTGCGCACTGGGTTCGAACCAACCGCTTACGCAGATGCCCTTGCTGTGCGCACGACGGAACCCGGGATGGGCCGGGCCGGTGGCCTCGATGGTGTCGGTGAAGCGCTGCGCGGTGAGGCGGTCGCCAATCCAGCCGGCCAGCCAGGCAAAGGCCAGCGCGACGGCGCCCAGAATAAGCGCGATCAGTGCGATCCAGGGCAGCGGCGAATGCCTGCGCGGTGCGCCCGCCGTCTGGCCGGCACGGGTGTAGCGGAAGAGCGACATGGTCGGAGTCCTGCCTTCACGGAGCGTGTGGGTGGTCGACCCACACATCCTCGCAGAACCCTTCCAGGCCCGGTATTCAATTTTTCGTCAAGTTTGCCGGGGACGACGTGCCGACCAACGGTCGGCACCCACCCGATCAGCTGTAGCGCTGCTTCAGCATCGCCCACGCCGAACGCAGCGCCAGCGCTTCGCCACCGGCCGGACGGCCCGGGCGTTCGCCGTCGTTCCAGGCGTACACGTCCAGGTGCGCCCAGCGCTGGCCTTCTTCCAGGAAACGCTCCAGGTACAGCGCGGCGGTCACCGAGCCGGCCATGCGCGAACCGGCGTTGGCCAGGTCGGCGATGCCGCTGCTGAGGTAACGCAGGTAGGGGCGCCACAGCGGCATGCGCCAGACCGGGTCGCGGGTCGCGTCGCCGGCCTGCAGCCACTGCTGGGCCACGCTGTCGTCATTGCTGAAGAGCGCCGGCAGATCCGGGCCCAGTGCGATGCGTGCGGCACCGGTGAGGGTGGCGAAGTCCAGCACCAGGTCCGGCTTCTGCTCACCGGCGAAGGTCAGCGCATCGCACAGGATCACGCGGCCTTCGGCATCGGTGTTGTCGATCTCCACGCTCAGGCCCTTGCGGGTGGCGATCACTTCGCCCGGGCGGAAGGCATCCGGACCGATCGCGTTTTCCACCGCCGGCACCAGCAGGGTCAGGCGAACCGGCAGCCCGCGTGCCATCACCAGGCCGGCCAGGGCCAGTGCATGCGCGGCGCCGCCCATGTCCTTTTTCATGTTGCGCATGCCGTCAGCTGGCTTGATGTCCAGGCCGCCGGTATCGAAGCACACGCCCTTGCCGACCAGGACCAGCGCCGGATCAGTGTCCTTGCCCCAGCGCAGCACCACCAGCCGCGGCGCGCGGTGCGATGCACGGCCCACGGCGTGGATGGCCGGGAAGTTCTGCTTCAGCAGCTCATCGCCGGTGATCGCTTCGACCTGCGCGCCATGTGCATTGGCCAGGGCGCGTGCGGCGTCTTCCAGCTGCTGCGGGCCCATGTCTTCGGTCGGCGTGTTGACCCAGTCACGCACGCGCAGGCTGGCGGCGATCAGGTCTGCAACCTCGCCGGACGGTGCCGCCACCAGCTGCGCCGGTGCACGGTTGCGCTTGCGGTAACGGTCGAAGCGGTAGCTGCCCAGGCCCCAGCCCAGCTGCAGCAGGGCCAGTTCGGCGGCCGGCAGTTCGCTGGCCAGCTGCCACACGCTGCCTTCCGGCAGGGCGTGCGGGGCATGCGCATAGCTGTAGGCATCACCACGATCACCCACACCCATCACCGCACCGGCCAGGCCATCGCTGCCGGGCAGCAGGGCCACGCTGTGCGCGCCGGCGGTGAAGCCCTGCGACGCCAGCCAGGCCTGGGTGGCGGCCGGCTGGCCGTCCTTCCAGGCCGCGAACTGCTCGCGGTCCAGCACGTACAGCGGCAGCGCTGCGGCGGTGTCGGTGGTGAAGCCAGTGATCTCGCTCATGCGTCAGGTACTCCGGGGTGCGGCGGCGTCGAGGTTGGCATCCAACCAGTCGGCCAGGCCGGTGAGGGTGTCGAACTGCAGGTCCGGCTGCAGGTGCGGATGGGTCCAGGTGGCTGCTTCGCGGTTGATCCAGCACCCGCGCAGGCCGGCGGCGATCGCCCCGGCCACGTCCATCTCGGCATGGTCGCCGACATGCAGTACCTGTGCCGGCGCCACACCCAGGCGGGTGCAGGCGGCGTGGAAGATGCTCGCCTCGGGCTTGGCTGCGCCGTGTTCGCGCGCGCCCAGCTGGAAGGCGAAATGATGGGCCAGGCCGATCCGCTCCAGATCGGCATTGCCATTGCTCAGCGCTGCCACCGGCACCCGCGCGGCAATCCGCGCCAGCGCATCGATCGCATCGGGGTAGCACTCGACCTGGTTGCGTGCGGCGTAGAACACTTCATACGCCGGTTCCAGCAGATCGAGACTGGCGCCGCTGCCGTGCAGGGCTTCGTGCAGGGTCAGCCGGCGCAGCGCGCTCAGGTCGTGGTGGAGGTGCGGATGGGCGTGGTACAGGCGCTCGCGCAGTTCGCGCATCGCTGCCACCGGATACATCTCGGCGGTGGCGGGGCTGTGTTCACGCATCCACGCGTGCAGGACCAGGTCGATGCGGGCGCCGATCGGAGCGAACGGCCACAGCGTGTCGTCAAGGTCGAGAGTGATGGCTTGGACGGGGAAATTCACCCCGCCATTCTACGCCTGCCCGCGCGGGCTTTCATTCCAGCAACCGCGCCCAACCCTGCATGCCGTCCAGCCGTGCCAGCACCAGCTTGATGCAGACCAGCAGCGGCACCGCCAGCAGCAGGCCGATCATGCCCCAGGCCCAGCCGAACACCATCAGCGCCAGGATCAGCACCAGCGGCGACAGCTTCATCCGCCGGCCCAGCACGATCGGGGTCACCATCTGCCCTTCCAGGGTGTGCAGGGCCAGGTAGGCAGCGGCCGGCAGCAGGGCCTGCAGCGGGTCGCGGAATTCCACGAAGCCCATCAACAGCATCAATGCCACGCCGATCAGTGGGCCCACGTACGGGGCGAAATTCAGCAGGGCCGCCACCGTGCCCCACAGCAAGGCTTCCTGCAGGCCGATGCCGAACAGCATCAGCACGCCGGCGAACACCAGCCCGACCAGGGTGTTGATGACGCTGATGGTCAGCACATAGCGCGAGACCTCCCGCTCGATCGACCGCAGGATGTCGGTGGTGAAACGCTGCTGCTGGCGGTTCGGGAACAGCGCGATCGCTGCGCGCTGCAGGCTCTGCCCGTAGATCATGAAGAACAGGGTCAGCAGCACCACCGCCAGCACCGACGCGGCCAGGCGCGGCGCACGGGTCAGCATGCGGTACGGATCGTCCAGCTGGGTGCGGATCACCTGCACCTTGTGGTTGCTGTCACCGCCGGCCACGCGGGCGAAGTTTTCCGCGGCCTGGTTGGCCTGCTGCACCGGCTTGGTCAGGTCCTGCACCTGACGGGCCACTTTGCGCAGCTGCTGCGGTGCTTCCTGCGCCCATTCCATCGCCGGGCCGATCAACTGCACCGCCAGCGAACCGGTCACGCCCAGGCCCGCACCGAGGATCAGCAGGGCGCCCAGTGCGCGCGGAATCCACAGCTTCTGCAGCAGGCGCAGGATCGGGTTGCCGACCAGTGCGAAGAACATCGCCAGCAGCACCGGCAGGATGATGTCCTGCGCGGCCCACAGCGTGTAGCCCACCGCCAGGGTTGCCAGCACCACCAGCGACATCGGCCCGCGCGGGCGCGAGGGGGGCGGCAGCGGCGCTTCCGCATCCTGCGGATCGGCCGGTGACGGGGACAGGAGGGACTCGCTCATCGACGCACCAACCGGGAAGGGGAGCGCATTATCCGCCGGCCGCGATCGGCGCGGCGGATTCCGTGGATCAACGTTCGGACAGCTCGGTGGCCGCTTCGGCCGGGCGCGGTTCGCGCAGTTCCGGTTCGGGTTCCGGTCGCGGTGTGGGCCGTGCGTCGGAAGCGGAGGCCGCCGCCTGTGCCTGTTCGCTGGCATCGTCGGCTTCTTCGGCCGCGTCGTCGGCGCTGGCTGCCGCCTGCGCCGCCATCGCCGTGGCGAACGCCGCCTGTGCACTGGCGAACAGATTCGAGACCGAACCGACCATCTGCAGCCAGCGGGCACCGTTGACCTTGCCCGGCACTTCCAGCTTGCCGGCAATAAAGCCACCGGCCAGGCCGACCACCACGATGCGCAGCGGCGACCAGCCCTGTCGCCAGACCTGGCTGAGCGTGGACCAGTGGTCCTGGGTCTCGACCAGGCGCACGGTCACCACCTGTTCGCAGCGTTTCACCCGCCGCTGCAGCGCACCGAACTTCATGGCTTGCCCTCCGGCAACTGCACATCGGCATCGGGGTCATCTTCGCTGGGCTCGTCGAACAGGCCCAGGCGTGACAGCTGGCGCCGGGTGGCGTGCATGCCGGTGTGGTGGAAGAAGTAGGACACCCGCCAGATCGCATAGCCGGTGACGGCCAGGCTCAGCAATGAGGTGATCAGCAGCGCCTGCAGCCAGCTCAGGCCCCAGCTCTGCAGCAGGGCGATGAGGGTGGCGGCCATCAGCAACCACGCCGACGCACCGAACACGATCGCCACGCCGGCCCAGGCCAGCGCACGACCGAACGCGCTGCGTGCCAGCGCGAAGTCGGCCGAGGCCAGGCGGCGCAGCGACCGCAGTGAATGCTTGGCCGAATCGGCAGCGGCACGACCGGCCGCGCCGACCTGGCGGATGCTCTCATCCAGCGGCGGGGTGGCCGCCGGATCAGGGGCTTGCGCGTTGTCTTCGCTCACGCCGCGGCTTACTTGTCGCTGCTGCCGCGGGCCAGCTTGGCAATGATCCAGCCGGCAGCGAAGGCGACGCCGAACGAGGCCAGCGGACGTTCACGGATCAGCTCGGCGGCGCTGTCGATCAGGTCCTTGCCCTTGTCCATCAACGCGTCGACCTGTTCCTTGGCAGCGGCACCACCGAATTCGGCGGCGGCCAGGCCAGACAGCGCGCTGTCGGACAGTTCGGCCTTGACGTTGGCCTTGCCGATGCGCAGTTCGTCGGTCGCGGCACCGGTTGCGCCCTTGATCGCACCGCCGGCGGCCGTGGCGGCCTGCTTCAGGTGGGAACCGGCTTCACCCAGGTGTTCCTTCAGGTTCTCGGTATTGGTGGGGCTCATCGAATCACTCCTGTTGCGATGGGGGAACGGGTGTCGGCGGTGCCGACCTGGACTGACAGCAATAGCATTGCCGGGGTATAGGGGGTGTTACGGCAGGGCGATCAGCGCATCACGAGCTGGCCCTGCTGCTGGCCATTGTTGCGCAGCACGCGCACCACCAGGGTCGGCGGGCGTTGCTGGAAATTGGCTCGCCAGCTGGCCAGGTCGGCGAATTCACCCACGGTGGCGTCGGTGATGATGTCGCCCTGCTGCAGGCCGTTGGTCGCCGCGCGGCTGCCGCGCTTGACCTCGCTGACCAGCACGCCGCCGACACCCGACTGCCGCAGCGACTCGGGCAGGTCGACGAAGGTGGCACCGGTCAGCCGCGGGTCCAGGCTCTCGCCGGTGACCGCACGCGCCTGTTCCTTCAGCGTGGCCTTGATCTGCAGCGGCTTGCCTTCGCGGCGGACGTCCAGCGCCAGCGGGCTGCCGACCGCGGCCAGGCCTTCCACGTTGTGCAGGGCTTCGGCGCTGTCCACGCGCTGGCCGTTGGCCGAGACCACCACGTCGCCCGGCTTCAGCCCGGCCGCGGCGGCGGCCGAACCGGCCAGCACGCGGGTGATCAGCGCACCCCGCGTTTCGCCCAGGCCCAGCCCCTGCGCGATCTGCGCGGTCAGGTTCTGGCTCTCCACGCCCAGCGTGCCGCGCACCACCACCCCGTGCTTGACCAGCTGGTCGACCACGCTGCGCGCCAGGTTGGACGGAATCGCCAGGCCCAGGCCGATGTTGCCGGCCATGCTGCCCTGCGGGTTGAAGCTGGCGGTATTGATACCGACCAGTTGGCCCTGCAGGTCGACCAGCGCACCACCGGAGTTGCCCGGGTTGATCGATGCATCGGTCTGGATGAAGTTCTGGTAGCCCAGGCCACGGATGCCGCTGCGGCCCACCGCCGAGACGATGCCCGAGGTGACCGTCTGGCTGAAGCCGAACGGATTGCCGATGGCCACCACGAAGTCGCCCACCCGCAGCTGGTCACTGTTGCCGAGCTTGATGTCGGTCAGGTTCTGCGCCGGGATGCGGATCAGCGCGATGTCGGTATCACGGTCCGAACCGAGGAACTCGGCCTTCACCGTGCGCCCATCGGCCAGTGTCACCTGCACGTCATCGGCGTTCTCGATGACATGGTGGTTGGTCAGCACCAGGCCTTCCTTGGCGTCGATGATCACGCCCGAGCCCAGCGATTCGTTGATGCGCTCCTGCGGAATGTCCGGGAACAGGCGGCGGAAGAACGGGTCGTTGAAGAAGGGGTTGCGTACGCGCACCACCTGCTTGGTGTTGACGCTGACCACCGCCGGCATCGCCTTTTCCAGCATCGGCGCCAGCGACGGCACCGCCTGTCCGGCCACCGCGGCGGGCAACGCGGCCGTGGTCGGCAGCACCGCTGGCAAGGGGGCTGCGTCGGCACGGTTGTCCAGGTGGGCATTGATGCCGGTGGCAACGAAGCCACCGAAGGCGGCGGCGATTGCGAGCGTGAGCAGGGTGGGAAGCGGTCGCATGGGAGTCGGTTCGCTGGCGTGGATGGGGGCGGTTCGGCCCTACGGTAAAACAAGCTGAATGAGTGTGTCGCGATCTGGATAAATGCGCCATGAAAACCGCAGGCCGAAGAAGGCGGGTGCGGAGGCTGACAGCAGGGCTGTGGCGACACCCGCACAGGCGACGCCTGCATCACCGAAGACGATCGCTGGGCGCGCGGACACAGACCGATACTTGCGCAGTTCCGCGCAACCGGGTGCCGCAATACGCCACAACACGCATCGGATGCCGCATCCGTGCAACGGCACGCAACGACCATCTTCGACCACGCAGTGGATGTGGCGTAGTCCTTAAAAAAAGGGGTTTCCTGTGAACCCGCCGCTCCTGCGGCAGTGGTGGGCTACACCATGGCCGTCGCATCAGATGCGATTGCGGGCGCGTGCCCCGTTCCACGATCGTCAATGTCGGTATAGCATCGCCCCGTTTTGATACTTAAGGCCCCCAGGAGGGCAACATGAGCAACGGTAATGGTGTGTCGGTCGTGACCGACGCCGTCGAGAACGTCAAAGAAGCCGCCACCAACGTCGGCGAGACCATCGCCCACGCCGCCGAAGACGCCGTGAAGTCGGTCAAGAAGACCGTCAAGCGCGCCACCAAGGCTGCCGGTACCCGCGTTGCCAAGGCCAAGAAGGCTGTGGCCAAGGTCGAGAAGACCGTTGCCAAGAAGGCCGAGAAGGCCGCCAAGTCGGTCGGCAAGACCGTTGCCAACGCCAAGAAGAAGCTGGAAGCGGCCAAGAAGAACGCCAAGGCCGAAGCCGCTGCCCTGAAGAAGGAAGTGGCCAAGAAGAAGGCCGCTGCCGGCAAGGCTGTGACCAAGAAGGCCGCTGCCGCCAAGAAGACCACCAAGGCCGCCACCAAGGCTGCCGGCAAGAAGGTCGCCACCGTGAAGAAGGCCGCCACCAAGAAGGCCGTCGTCGCGAAGAAGACCGTTGCCAAGAAGACCGCGGCCGCCAAGAAGGTGGTCGGCAAGAAGGTCGCTACCGCCAAGAAGGCCGTGGCCAAGAAGACCGTCGCCGCCAAGAAGGTCGCTGGCAAGAAGGCCGTGGCTGCGAAGAAGGTTGTCGGCAAGAAGGTTGCCGCCACCAAGAAGGTCGCCACCAAGAAGACTGCGGCCGCCAAGAAGGTGGTCGGCAAGAAGGCTGCTGTCGCCAAGAAGGCCGTCGGCAAGAAGACCGCCGCTGCCAAGAAGGTTGTCGGCAAGAAGGCCGCCGTCGCCAAGAAGGCGGTGGGCAAGAAGGTTGCCGCCACCCGCAAGACGGTCGCCAAGAAGGCTGCGCCGCTGAAGAAGGTCGCCGCCAAGAAGGCTCCGGCCAAGAAGGCCGTGCGCAAGGTCGCCAAGCGCAAGTAATCGCGCCGCGACCGAAGGCCCTGCCACCCCACCGGGTGGTGGGGCCTTTCGCGTTTCTGGGGCAAGATGCAGGTTCTTCCTGCAGGAGCCCCGGGCATGCGTGGTATCGACTTCAGTTCCTGGCAGGGCGTGCTGTCCACGTTGGCCGGCCTGGTCCTGATCACCCTGCTGGGCGTGGGCATCCGCCTGCTGGTGATGCAGACCCTGCAGCAGCGCCGCGAGCGCGAGAACCGGCAGATCAATGAACGGCTGCGCACGCTGATGGCCGCCTACAAGACGCTGGGCGGTTCGTTCACTGGAGAACTGGGCGTGGATCCCAGCCATCGCCGTGACCTGCGCCAGCGTGAAGATGCCGAAGGGATCGCCGAGCCGCGCTCGGACCGTGCGCGGCGCATCCGCGATGCGGTCGAGGCCGCGCTGTCGGACATCCTGCTGCTGGGCACCGACGAACAGGTACGGCTGGCCGCGCGCGCGGCCAATGAACTGGCGCAGGGGCGACCGGTGCACACCCATGACCTGGTGGTCTCGCTGCGCGATTTCGTGCGCGAAGCACTGGACCTCGCGCCAATCCCGGCCGATCTGCAGATTCCTCCGCAGGGGCCGACCCGGCCCGGTGCCAGCGGCGGCGGCAAGGGCCGCAACGACGGCGATGCCAAGGGCGGCCGTGCGGGTGGAGGCGGCGGTGGCGGCGGAATGGGTGCCGGCATGGGCCTGGGGGCCGGCGCCGCACTGGGCGCCGGCCATGCCGCTGCCAGCGATGACACGGACGCGCGCTGAGCACGTCCGCCGGGTTCAGCGCGTCAGCTCGTAGAGCGGCACGAAGCCGCCGTAGATCATCCGCGCGCCGTCGAACGGCATCGGATTCTTCGCTGGATCAAACCGCGGGTCCTCCATCATCTTCTGCATGCCGGCGTCGCGGGTCGGCTTGTCCGGCCATTCGATCCAGGAAAACACCACCGTCTCATCCGGCGTGGCTTTCACCGCGCCGAAGAAATCGGTGGTCTTGCCGTGCGGCACGTCATCGCCCCAGCACTCGACCACGCGCAGCGCGCCGTACTCGATGAAAACGGGATCCCCAGTGCGTGCGTGGGCGAGGAACTTCTCCTTGTTGGCGATGGGTACCGCCAGGACGAAACCATCGATGTAGCTCATTGCCTGCCTCCGGATGGACCGTGCCGCATGCACGGCCTTCAAGTACACGACGAACCAGCGCGTCGGGGATCGACATCCCGCGTGTGCCTGTTCAGCCCGGGCCACCCGGGAGCGGTGCCAGCACCGTCTCCGGCGGTTCCCGGCCGGCCAGGTGACGCACGAAGTAGTCCCACATGCGGTGCGTGTAGGTGGCGTCGTTGCGGAACAGTTCGTGGTCCTGCCGGGCCAGGTACAGCAGGTCGTAGCGGCGCTGGGCCGTGTTCAGGGCCGCAGCCAGCTGCAGGGTCAGTGCCGGCGGTGCGTTCTCGTCCAGTTCGCCGTAGACCAGCAGCAGATGCCCGCGCAGGTTGCCGGCCAGCGCTGCGTTGTCCAGCCCGGCAAAGGGCACCGGCACGCCATCGGCCATGGCCGTGGCCGGCAGCACGCCCGCGAACAGCCGATCCATGCCGTGCAACGCGCCGCCGTACATGCCCTGGAAGTTGTGGCTGCCGGCCGATGCCACGCCCACCTTGTAGAACGCCGGGTAGCGCAGCAGGGCGCGCGCCGCACTGTAGCCGCCGAACGAATGCCCGTAGATACCCACCCGCTGCAGATCGATGCCCCGGTAGCGTTCACCCAGCTGGCGCAGTGCAGCCACGTGGTCATCCAGCTGCACATCGGCAGCGTGCAGGAAGCTGCTGTCATGGAACGCCTTGTCGCGGCCGCCGGTGCCGCGCGCATCGATGCTGACCACCACGAAGCCCAGTTCGGCCAGGCTGGCGCGCGAGACGGGATTCAACGCCGATACGGCTTCGGCATAGGTCACCGGCGCATTGCTGATGAAGGCACCGCCGTACATCGCATCGATCACCGGGAAGCTGCCGTCATCGCGATAGTCACGGGGCAGGTAGACGGTGGCGAAGATCGGCGTGTGCCCGTCGGCGGCCAACAGGCGTTCGCGCCGCGGTGGGCGCCAGCCAGCGGCAACCACCGCGTGGTGGTCCGCCTCTTCCAGCACCATCACTTCGCGACCATCATCGCTGGCACGCAGCACGGTGCGCGGCGGCTGCACGAGGCTGGAGACGGTATCCACCAGATAGCCCCCATGCGGCGACAGTGCCTGCGGCGCGCGTCCCCCGAACAGCGCACCGGTGCCGGCATCGGCCAGATGGTCGCTGCCATCGGCGGCCAGGCGCTGCACCGGTCCGCCGCGCAGCGGAACCCGGTACAGGCCGCGCACGTAGGGATCGCCGCCCTCGACACCGCCGGCGCTGAAATACGCCCAGCCGTGCGCAGCGTCCACGCCCAGCAGGTCACGCACCGCCCAACGGCCACGCGTCAGCTGGCGCAGCACCTTGCCGTCGGACAGGCGCACCCGGTACAGATGGCCCCAGCCATCGCGCTGCGAGAACCACACGGCCGTGTCCTGCCCGGGCAGGATCGCCACCGCTGGCCGGTTGTACGAATACACGTTGAGCTGCAGGCGGGTATCGCTGGCCTCCTCCAGCACGGTGCGCAGTGCACCGCTGCTGGCCTCGATCTCCACCAGGCGCAAGCGCCGTGGCGCGCCGAAGTGCGCGATCACGGCATACAGGCGGCCACCGTCCCAGCCCAGGATGCCGGCCTCGCTCAGGGTGTTCCAGCCTTCGGGCAGCGTGATGTCGTGCTGCCGGCCGCTGCGGGTATCGACCACATACAGGCTGTCGCGTACCTGTTGTGCGTCGCCCAGCAGCCCCAGCTTCACCGTATGCACGCGTGGGCGCGCGCTGTTGGCCGGCGTGCTTTCCAGATAGGGGTAGTCCTGCAGTGCACGTTCGTCGTAGCGGATGCCGGCCACGTAGCGGCCGTCCGGTGACCAGCCGACCGCGAACGGCCGTGCCGGCATCCGGCCCTGGCGGCGTGGAATACCGCGCAGGGTGAAGTCCGGCAGTACGCCATAACCATGGCCGGGTTCACCGCCGGTGGTCAGCCCTCGTGCTGCCATTCCGGGCGACTGCAGCCACAGATTGTGGTCGCGCATCTGCAGCCAGGCATCGCCAGCGGGCGAAGGCAGTGCATCTGCCGGCGGCATTGCATCGTGCGACCGCACGCAGTGCCAGCGTGGCCATTGGCAGTCGACCGGCATCTCACCGCTGAAACGCAGCCGCAGGCCATCACCCATCACCTGCACGCTGGCCAGGCGCAGGCGTGGCCCGCTGGCTCCGAAGGGCGCAACCGCAGTGTCCAGTGCGTCCGGCTCGAACAGGATCTGGCGGGTGGCCTGTGCTGGATCGACCAGGACCGCCTGGCGTCGGCCCTGCGTATCTTCGCGTTCGTACCAGAAGCGGCCATCGGCCAGCCAGTTCGGCACGATCGAGGCATTGCGCAGCGCACCGCGCAGATGGCTGTCGTGCACGCGTTCGGCGCGCTGGTAGTCGGCGGGCTGCAGCGGCTGCGCCGATGCGATGGAAATCACGCCGGCGAAGGCCAGGATGGCGGCGCAGAACGGGAACCGCAGCGGGGCAGGCACGTGCAAGGCAACCTCCTGTTGCAATCGTCGGCGGGGTTCAAATGCACGCGCGCCGCGCGCGTATGCCAGACGCAGCCTGAATCAAGGCAAAAAATTCAGCAATGCGAAGACTGCTGTTTTCAGGGAGCGTTGTGGCGAATAACGGAGAATTTACATTCCCGATGCGATGGCGCCCTGGCGCTGCTGCACACCATAAGAAAGTAAAGGTGTACCCCCATGAAGAATTCGCTGATTGCTCTGGCCCTGGCCGCTGCCCTGCCGTTCACCGCCTCGGCTGCTGAGAACCTGTCCTACAACTACGCCGAAGCCGACTACGCCAAGACCGACGTCGATGGCATCAAGGCGGATGGCTGGGGCGTGAAGGGTTCCTACGGCTTCCTGCCGAACTTCCACGCCTTCGGCGAATACAGCCGCCAGGAAATCGACCACACCAACCTGAAGGTTGACCAGTGGAAGATCGGTGCCGGCTACAACGTTGAAATCGCTCCGAGCACCGACTTCGTTGCCCGCGTTGCCTACCAGAAGTTCGACCCGAAGCACGGTCTGGACTTCAACGGCTACAGCGCTGAAGCCGGTATCCGCACTGCCTTCGGCGCCCACGCCGAGGTCTACGGCATGGTCGGCTACGAAGACTACGCCAAGAAGCACGGCGTCAATCCGGATGGCCAGTGGTACGGCCGCCTGGGTGGTCAGGTCAAGCTGAACCAGAACTGGGGCCTGAACGGCGAGCTGAAGATGAACCGCCACGGCGACAAGGAATACACCGTCGGCCCGCGCTTCAGCTGGTAATTGCTGCCCCGGCGCGATTGCGCGCTGGAGAAGCCTCGACAGGCCCGGCTCTTGCCGGGCCTGTTGCGTTTGTGACGTCGCAAAACAGAATGTCATCTGACTGGTGGCGCACCCGGGCCGAGCATTGCAAGGAATTGGATTCCGCCGCTGCGGGCACCGACCTACGGTGGATGTCCCATGTTGCCTGGACATGCCGCGATGCCGCCGATTCTTCCTCCCCTGCTTCCTGATCGGCCACGTCGCCTGGCGCTGCTGGATCCGCACCCGGTATTGCGGTTGGGCGTGGAAGTACTGCTGCGGCAACACGGTGGCGTGCAGGTTCGGCTGAGCCTGTCCGACGAGGGCGACCTGCTGCAGCTGCTGGAGCGCAGCCCGAGCTGCGTCGACCTGCTGCTGATCGACGCGTTGCCGATGGGCGACGTGGGCGATGGATTGGCCTTGCTGCGGGTGCTGTCGCAGCGCTGGCCGGCGCTGCCGGTGCTGGTGTTGTCGGCGCACTGCAACGCCAGCACGGTGACCACCGCGATGCGTGCCGGCGCGCGCGGCTTCCTGTCCAAGTCGACGCCACCGGAAACGCTGCTGCGCGCCATTGACGTGGTCGCTCGAGGAGGGCGCTTCGTACCACCGGAACTGCGTGAGGAGCTGAAGCTGCCACGCACACGCCGGGCATCCGCACCGGTGCTGGCGCCGCTGAGCCAGCGCGAACGTGAAGTGCTGAGGCTGGTGCTGAAGGGCTTCAGCACCAGCGAAATGGCCCTGCGATCGGGGCGCTCGGCCAGCACGATCAGCTCGCAGAAAACCTCGGCCTACCGCAAGCTTGGTATCCGCGGAGACGGTGACCTGTTCCGCTTCCGCCACCTGCTGGAATGCGGATGAGCGGCGTTACTCGCCCTGGTACTGCTTTTCTTCCACCAGCGCCGAACCGGCCACGCGGTTGATCTCGTTCTTCACCTGCACGCGCTCGCCATTGGTGCCATAGACACCGCGTGCCAGCTGGATGAAGGCATCGTCGAACACCTGGGCCGCTTCCTTGTCGCGCAGCTGGTCCTGGATGTCCCACATGCGCTCGTTGATCGCCTTCAGCTGCTGCTTCAGTACGGCCAGCGCCGGCTGTGCCTGCAGCTGCTGCTGCAACAGGGGCAGCAGGCCGTCCAGCTCGGTGCGCACGTTGGCCAGCTTGGCCGCATCGTTGATGCGCTCGGCCTTGATCTCGAGAATGGTGATCTTGTCGATCAGCTCGCCGATCGATACCGGGGTCAGGATGGCGTCCACGCGGTTGGTTCCTGGAAACAAGGCGCCATGATACCGCGCCGTTGGCGCGTGGCCTCCATCCACGGGATTTACGCCGAATTTGCGCCGCAGGCCGGGCAGCACCCTCGATCCGTTACGGCCACGCACTGGACACTGCCGTCCCGGCGGCGTGACCGCATTCGACGAGGAACACAGTGCAGTGAACAGCAAGGGGATGATGGCGGCGGTGGTGGCCGCCCTGGCAGGGCTGCTCGGCATCGGCAGCGCGCAGGCACAGGTGCAGGTCAGTGGCAGTGCAGCACTGACCAGTGATTACGTGTGGCGCGGCAGCTCGCAGAGCGATGGTGACCCGGCGGTGCAGGCCGGCGCGAAGATCTCGATCCCGTCGGGCTGGTATGCCAGCGTCTGGGGTTCCAACGTTTCGTTCAAACCGGACAATGGCGCGCGCAGCGAGTTCGACCTGGTGGCGGGCTGGTCCGGCGCGCTGGCACCGGACTGGACACTGGACGCCAACCTGACCCGCTACATGTATCCGGGTACCGGCCGTGCGCTGGACTGGACCGAACTCAACAGCACCGTGACCTGGAAGCAGCGCGCCTGGCTGCAGGTTGCGCATTCCAACGATGCGCTGGCCGGTGGCCATCGCGGAACCTATGCCCAGCTGGGCGTGCGTGTGCCGCTGCACGAACGCGTCCGCCTGGAAGCAGCGGTGGGCCAGTACTGGCTGGCCACCGCGCAGGGCCCGGACTACCTGCACGGCCAGCTCAGCGCCATTGCCACACTGGCTCCAGCATGGGAGCTGCGCGCCACCGTGCATGACACCGACAGTGCAGCCAAGCGCCTGTTCCCGGGCAATGCCGGTGGACGGTGGGAGCTGGCACTACAGGGCAGCTTCTAGTTCGACGATGCCGCCTGGCGCGCACGCAGCGCGCCGGGCAGCCACAGCAGCAGGGCCAGCACGGCTACTGCGGTACCGGCAAGGCAGACGCCGGTCCAACCGTAGCGCTGGTAGACCTGTGCCGACAGCAGCGAGCCCAGCGAACCGCCGATGAAGTAGCCGGTCATGTAGCCGGCATTGAGCCGGTTGCGTGCCGCCGGTTGCAGTGCGTAGATCAGGTTCTGGTTGCTGACGTGCAGCAGCTGTGCGGCCAGGTCCAGCACCACCACGCCAACCAGCAGCGCCAGCAGCGAGTGGGCCGACAGCCCCAGTGGCAGCCACGACAGCAGCAACAGCACCAGCGCGATGGCGGTGGCACGACCGGTCTGGCCACGGTCGGACATGCGCCCGGCCAGGCCCGCAGCCAGCGTGCCGGCGGCACCGACCAGCCCGAACAGGCCGATGGTGGCATCGCTGTAGGCGTAAGGTGGCTGCGCCAGCAGGAACGCGAGCGGGGTCCAGAAGATCGCGAACATGGCGAAGCTGCAGGCGCCCAGCAGGGTGCGCTGGCGCAGCACCGGCTCCTGCACGAACAGCACGCCGATCGAGCGCAGCAATGCGAAGTAGCCGAGGCCGGCACTGTGGTGGAATCGCGGCAGGCCGCGCTGCAATGCCAGTGCGGTCAGCACCAGGGTGCCGGCAGCGATCGCATACACCAGGCGCCAGTCACCCAGGCTGGAAAGCAGGCCGGCCACGGTACGCGCCAGCAGGATGCCCAGCAGCAGGCCACTCATCAAGGTGCCGACCACGCGGCCACGATGTTCCGGCGCGGCCAGCGTGGCGGCGAATGGCACCAGTACCTGTGCCACCACCGAAAACAGGCCGGTGATCGCGGTGCCCACCAGCAACCAGGCCAGCGACGGTGCGCAGGCGCTGATCACCAGGCCGCCAGCTGACAGCAGGCTCATCACCACGATCAGGCGGCGGCGTTCGAACAGGTCACCCAGCGGCACCAGCAGGATCAGTCCGGCGGCATAGCTCAGCTGCGCGGCGGTGACCACCATGCCGACCTGGCCGAACGGCACGCCGAAGGCATCGGCGATGGTGTGCAGCAGCGGTTGCGCATAGTAGTTGCTGGCCACGGCCACGCCGGTGGCGACCGACATCAGCAGCACCTGCCAGCGGTGCAGAGGGGGGAGGGACGGGCTCACGCGGTGTTCCAGGAAGCG
This sequence comes from Stenotrophomonas sp. 109824_Sma, assembly GCF_056480025.1. Taxonomy (NCBI): domain Bacteria; kingdom Pseudomonadati; phylum Pseudomonadota; class Gammaproteobacteria; order Lysobacterales; family Lysobacteraceae; genus Stenotrophomonas; species Stenotrophomonas sp. 109824_Sma. The sequence continues at coordinate 373,780 of NZ_CM151078.1, forward strand.
GGGGAGCACAGTGTCCGCCTGCTGCGATCATGATGGAAATGAATCATCATCATCCCTGTCATCTGAAAATGAGATGGTTGCGTGAATCTCAAGCAGCTCGAATTCGCCGTGGCGCTGGCCGAAGAGGGCAATTTCACCCGTGCCGCCGAGCGCTGCCACGTGGTGCAGTCCGCGCTCAGCCACCAGATCGCCCATCTTGAACAGGAACTGGGCACAACGCTGTTCGAGCGCCTGCCACGCCAGGTGCGGGCCACCGCCGCCGGCGAGGCGCTGCTGGTGCACGCACGCCAGGTGCTGGCCAGCCTGCGCCATCTGCGTGCCGACGTGGCTGCCGTCAGTGGCGAGGTGCGCGGGTTGCTGGCGATCGGGCAGATCTCCTCGCTGACCGACATTGATGTGGTGGCGATGCTGGCGGCCTTCCAGCAGGCGCACCCGCAGGTGGAGTTCCAGTTGCGGGTGGACAAGAGCGAGGATCTGATCGCGCAGGTGCAGTCACGTGCGCTGGACGTGGCGCTGGTCGGTCTGGCGCCGTCGGCAGCGCTGGACGGTGTCTGTCACCGCATGCTGCAGGAGGAGGATCTGGTGGCGGTGCTGGCGCCATCGCATCCGCTGGCCGGGTGCGAACGGTTGCCCTTGACCGCGCTGCAGGATGAAGCGCTGGTCGACTTCCCGCGTGGTACCGGTGCGCGCCGGCAGACCGATGATGCCTTCGCCGCCGCGGGGCTGCCGCACACGGTGCGTTTCGAGGTCAACCTGATGGAACTGGTCGAGCGCTTCGTCCGCCATGGGCTGGCAGTCGGCATCGTGCCGGCGTTGATCGCCGAAGGTTTCCAGGGTGTGGTTCAGATTCCACTGCAGCCGACCCCGACCCGGCGCGTGCACCTGGTCTGGCAGCGGCTGCCGACGCCGGCCGCGCGCGCCTTCGTCGAGGCCGTGCTCAGCCGCGCAGGCGCAGGCTCAGGCCCTTGAGGAAGTTGCGCAGCATCTGGTCCAGGCAGCGCCGGTAGTTGGCGTGGCCGGGCTGGCGGAACAGCGCGCCGACTTCCGACTTGGACACGTTGAAGCCGGCGCTGGCGAAGATCTCCATCAGGTCCACGTCGCGCAGCTGGAAGGCCACGCGCAGCTTCTTCAGCACCAGGTTGTTGTCGATGCGGGTTTCCACCGCACGCTGCGGCTGGCTCTCGTCGCGACCGCGCAGGTGCACGATCAGGCCGTCGAGGAAGTGGGCCAGCGCGCTGTCGTTCATCGCCTCGAAACCGGCTTCGTCCTCGCGGCGCAGCCAGGCCTTCACCTGTTCGGTATCCACGGCGAAGGCCGGGTCGGCCATCTGGCACAGGGTCACCACGTGCTGGTCACCCAGGTCCAGGGAGTAGCGCACGCTGCGCAGGACATCATTGTTGATCATGGTGCAATTGTACCGGTCACCCCGCAGCTGGGGTCAGATCCCTTTGCGGAGCAGGGGGATCTGACCCCGGATCTGGCCGATCCGGCAACACAGAGGCCAACCGACGGTGCCAGAATGGGGGTCTGGTTTTCCCCCTGGAGTTGCCTGATGACCCGCACTGTCCTGATTACCGGCGCCACGTCCGGCTTCGGCGCCGCCGCCGTTCACCGCTTCGCCCAGGCCGGCTGGAAGGTGATCGCCACCGGCCGCCGCGGCGAACGCCTGCAGCCGCTGGTCGAGCGCTACGGCAAGGACGTGGTGCATGCGGCCGCCTTCGATATCCGCGATCCGGTCGCGATGGAAGCGGCCCTGCTGGCACTGCCGCCGGCTTTCGGTGAGATCGATCTGCTGGTCAACAACGCCGGCCTGGCGCAGGGCACCGCACCGGCACAGAGCGCCAGGCTGTCGGACTGGACCACGATGATCGACACCAACATCACCGCGCTGGTGACCCTGACCCATCGCCTGCTGCCGCAGCTGGTGGAGCGCAAGGGCGCGATCATCAACATCTCGTCGGTGGCCGGCGTCTACCCGTACCCGGGCGGCAACGCATACGGTGGCACCAAGGCCTTCGTCAGCCAGTTCTCGCTGGGCCTGCGCTCGGACCTGCACGGCACCGGCGTGCGCGTGACCACGATCGAGCCGGGGATGGCCGAGACCGAGTTCACCGTGGTGCGTACCCATGGCGACCAGGCTGCGTCGGACAAGCTCTATACCGGCGCCAATCCGATGACCGCCGAAGACATCGCCGAACAGATCTTCTGGGTGGCCACGCTGCCGCCGCACCTGAACATCAATCGCCTGGAGCTGATGCCGGTCAGCCAGTCGTTCGCCGGATTCCAGGTCGCCCGAGAGGGCTGATGGCCGTTTGTAGCGTCGAGCCATGCTCGACTGCTTTGAACAGAAGCCGAGCATAGGCTCGGCTCTACACAGACAAAAAAAAGCCGGGCAATGCCCGGCTTTTTCATTCACATCGACAGACTCACTGCGCCTTGATCGCCATCGCCTGCAGGCCGGTGCCATCCAGCTTCTGCTTCGCTTCAGACAGTTCGCCGGCGCTGCCGTACGGCCCCATGCGCACGCGATACACGGTCTTGCCGTTGATCTGCGCCGACTCCACGCGTGCCGCCAGGCCCATCATGGCCAGCTTGGCCTTGGTGGCTTCGGCATCGCCGGACGCACCGAAGGCACCTGCCTGCAGGATGTAACGCGCGTTGTCGGCGGCCACCGGTGCGGCCGTGGTCGCCGGCGCGGTGGGCGCGGTTTCCGCACGCGGCGCCGGGGTGGCGGCCGCCGTGCTGGTCGACGCCGGTGCGGTGCTGGCCGACGGGGTTGCCGCAGCCGGGCGTTCGCTCAGTGGTGCCGGTAGCGGACGGTTGGTCGCGGTCACCGGTGCGGTGCTGGCGACGCTGGCCGTTGCGGTCGGTGCCGGCGTGGCCGTGCTCGCCGGCGGTACCGGCTTGCCCTCCAGCGCGGCCTGCGCGCGCGACGCTTCGGCCTTGGCCCGGCGCTGGTCCTCGGCGCGCGCGCTGGCGGCCAGTTCGGCGTCGGACATTTCCACTTCCTTGCCCGGCAGCAGGGTGTAGAAGTCGTACTGCGTCGCGGCGGGCTTCTCCGGTTCGGCCGGCTTCGGCGTGGCCGGCTGCGCGGCCGGCTGGGTGCCGACATCGCTGTCGGCATCAGCAACCGGGGCCGGCTGCGCGTTCGGGTTCGGCTGCGGACCGGCGCGCAGGAAGCCATCGCCTTCGCCCTTGAACAGGTTCGGCGCCGCCAGGAACACCACAGCGGCGATCGCCACACCGGCCACCAGCCACACCCATCCGGGTGTGCCCTGGCTGCTGCTGTTGCGTCGTGCCTGGGTTTTGCCGCGTCGTGCTGCCATGTGTACTGCGTCTCCTGATGCTTACATTTTTTCCGGGGCGCTCACGCCCAGGAGTTCGAGGCCGTTGGCCAGCACCTGGCGCGCCGCGCAGGCCAGGGTCAGCTTGGCGTTGCGATCGGTAGCGTCGTCCACCAGCACCGGCGTCCCGTGATACCACGTGTGGAAGGCATGCGCCAATTCACGCAGGTACTGCGCCACCAGGTGCGGCTCCAGCGCCACGCCGGCCGCTTCCACCACTTCCGGATACCGCGAGATCTCGTTCATCAACACCAGCGAGGCATCGTCGGCCAGGCGGCCCAGATTGGCCAGGCCATTGCCCTGCTCGTACACCAGGCCCTTTTCCTGCGCCTGGCGCAGCAGGCTGCAGACACGGGCGTGCGCGTACTGCACGTAGAACACCGGATTGTCGTTGCTCTGCTGGCGGGCCAGGTCGATGTCGAAGGTCAGCTGCGAATCGGGCTTGCGCGCGATCAGGAACCAGCGGGTCGCATCGCGGCCGGCTTCTTCGATCAGGTCGCGCAGGGTGAAGTAACTGCCAGCACGCTTGGACAGCTTCACTTCCTCGCCGCCGCGCATGACCGTGACCATCTGGTGCAGCACGTATTCCGGCCAGCCCTGCGGGATGCCCACTTCCATCGCCTGCAGGCCGGCGCGCACGCGCGCCAGCGAGCCATGGTGGTCGGCGCCCAGTTCGGTGATCGCGCGCTCGTAGCCGCGCTGCCACTTGGACAGGTGGTAGGCCACGTCCGGCACGAAGTAGGTGAAGGTGCCGTCGGACTTGCGCATCACGCGGTCCTTGTCGTCACCGAAGTCGGTGCTGCGCAGCCACAGCGCGCCGCCTTCCTCATAGGTGTGGCCGGACGCCTGCAGCTTGGCCACCGCTTCGGCGACCTTGCCGTCGGCGTACAGCGAGCTTTCCAGGAAGTAGATGTCGAAGTCGACACCGAACGCAGCCAGGTCCAGGTTCTGCTCGTTGCGCAGGTAAGCCACCGCGAAACGGCGGATCGCCTGCATGTCGTCCGGGTCCTTGGCGCCGACCACGATGCTGCCTTCAAGATCGACGCTGGCGCCGGCCATGTAGGCGCGGGCGACATCGGCGATGTATTCACCGCGGTAGCCGCCTTCCGGCCAGCCGTCCTGGTCGGGTGCGATGCCCTTGATCCGCGCCTGGGTGGACAGCGCCAGGTTCTCGATCTGCACGCCGGCGTCGTTGTAGTAGAACTCGCGCTTGGCGTTCCAGCCGTTGGCATCGAGCACGCGGGCCACGCAGTCGCCGATCGCCGCCGCGCGGCCATGGCCGACATGCAGCGGGCCGGTCGGGTTGGCCGACACGTATTCCACGCCCACCGTGCGGCCATTGCCGGACAGGTTGCGGCCGTAGTCGTGGGCTTCCTTGATGACCGAGGCGGTTTCGCGCTGGTACGCGGCCGGGGCCAGATGGAAGTTGATGAAGCCGGGGCCGGCGATCTCGACCTTGCTGACGTCCTCGCTGCGCGGCAGCGCCTCGACCAGCGCCTGCGCCAGTACGCGCGGATTGCTGCGCGCGGCCTTGGCCAGCAGCATCGCGGCGTTGGTGGCGAAGTCGCCGTGGTCACGGGTCTTCGGGCGCTCGACCACGAAGTCCGGCGGCAGGGAGTCGGCGGGCAGGGTGCCATTGGCGCGCAAGGCTTCGATGCCTTGGCTGATCAGGGCGCGGAGGAGATTTTTCACGAGGCCTGCTGTGAGAATGAGCGGCGGAATCGCCCATTTTAGCGCAGATACCCGCGCCCACGCTGACCAGAACATGCCTGCGGGGGCGCCCGCCCTTGGCCAAGGCTGTTCAGCCGAACAGGCGCGGCTGGGGCGGGGACAGCAGGCCCCGTTCAGCAAACGAAACGGGACGGCCCTCGCCGACCACGAAGTGGTCCAGCAGGCGCACGTCCACCAGTGCCAGCGCCTGCTGCAGTTCATCGGTGATGCGGGTGTCGGCGCCGGAGGGCTCAGGGTCGCCGGAAGGGTGATTGTGGCTGAGGATCACCGCTGCCGCATTGTGCAGCAGGGCCCGCCGCACCACCTCGCGGGGATAGACCGGGGCGGCATTGATGGTGCCCTGGAACAGCTCCTCGCAGGCGATCAGGCGGTGGCGGTTGTCCAGGAACAGCGCCATGAAGATCTCGCGGGCCTGGCCGCGCAGGCGGTGCTGCAGGTAGCGGCCGACCGCGGCCGGGTTGTTGCCGACTGCCTCGCCCTGCTGCAGTTCGGCGGCCAGGTAGCGATGGGCCAGCTCCAGCCCGGCGGCCAGTGCACAGCTTCGCGCCGGGCCCAGCCCCGGCAACCGGGCCAGCTCGCGGGCCGGGCGGTCCAGCAGCACGCGCAGGGGACCATGCGCCTGCAGCAGGTCGCGCGCGGTCTGCACCGCGTCGCGTCTACCGAAACCCGAGCCGAGGAACAGCGCCAGCAGCTCTGCGTCGGACAGCGTGGCGGGGCCGCGTGCGATCAGCTTCTCGCGGGGACGTTCCTGTTCGGGCCAGTCATGGATGGGCATGCCTGCATCATCGCCAGCGCGGGTAGTGCGTCCCATCAGGGCAGGGCGCGCGGCGGGGTAGGCTGTTGCCTCAGTCGCGCCGTGACTGCAGATAAGCGAACAGCTCCTGGTTGTTCTGCAGGCCCAGCTTGCGCTTGGCCTCGGCCTTCTGCCGGCTGATTGTCTTCGGGCTGCGGCCGCAGTGGACGGCGATGGCGTTCACCTTCAGCCCGGCGGCCAACAGGTCCAGCACTTCCTGCTCGCGGGCCGACAGCGCCGCCGGTTCACGCGCGAACATCAGGTCGCGCGCCTGCAGGTGGTGGCGCAGCTGCTGCGAGACGAACACCTGCCCGGCCATGGCCGCGTTCAAGGCCTGCGGCAGCTCGCCGAAATCGGCGCACTTGTCGACCAGACCGCTGACTCCCTCGCGCAGCAGGCCATCGAGCAGGCCGGGATGGCGGGCGCCGGTAAGCACCACTACGGGCATGCCCGGGTGGCGTGCGCGCAGTTCAGCGATCAGTTCCGGGCCATCCGGGCCGGTGCCCGGCATGGAGAGGTCGGTCAGTACCGCGTCGCAACCGTGGTGCTCGACCAGCTGCAGCAGCTGGGAGCCGTCGCGCGCGCTGCCGACGACCTCCATCAGGTGGGTCTGCAGCACGATGCGGATGCCGTGCAGGACGACGGGATGGTCGTCGGCGATGATGATGCGCGGGTGCACGCGGAATCCTCGAAAAGCGAAGCGGCACACCTGCGGTGGCCACTGACGATTCTGCAAACGTGATCGGCCTACAGGTATAGGAAAGTTCCGAATCGCAGTGGCTTGAACCCCGGAAGCGCCGTGGTGCAAGTCCCATCTGCTGATAGCCGCCCGCTATGTGCGTTGTGCACCGGGACATTACCGACCATCGGGTAAGCTAATGCCCTCGTTTGCACAGGAATTCCAGGTGGCTGACTCCCCCAACGCTTCCCCCGCGCCCAGCCGCGCGCTGGAAGGCCAGAAACTGCTGTTGTGCGTCGGAGGCGGGATCGCGGCCTACAAGGCCCTGGAACTGGTGCGACGCCTGCGCGACGCGGGCGCCCAGGTGCAGGTGGCGATGACCGCCGGCGCCCAGCAGTTCGTCACCCCCCTCAGCTTCCAGGCCCTGTCCGGGCAGCCGACCCGCACCACGCTGTGGGACAGCGCGGCCGAACAGGCCATGGGCCACATCGAGCTGGCCCGCTGGGCCGACCGCATCGTGGTCGCGCCGGGAACGGCCGATCTGTTGGCCCGGCTGGCCCAGGGCCATGCCGATGACCTGGTCAGCACGCTGTGCCTGGCCAGTACCGCACCGCTGACGATCTGCCCGGCGATGAACCACCGCATGTGGCTGCATCCGGCCACCCAGGCCAACATCGCCCTGCTGCGCCAGCGTGGCGCGCAGGTGATCGGCCCGGTCGATGGCCCGCTGGCCGAGGGTGAATCCGGTCCCGGCCGACTGGCCGAACCCGGCGATATCGTGGCCGCGCTGGTGGCCAATGGCGGCGCCGCTGCGACGGTTGCCGCGCCGGAAACCCGTGCCCTGCAGGGGCTGCGCCTGCTGATCAGTGCCGGACCGACCTACGAAGACATTGATCCGGTGCGCTACGTCGGCAACCGCAGCAGCGGCAAGATGGGCTTCGCCCTGGCCGCTGCCGCCGCCACGCTGGGGGCGCAGGTGGTGCTGGTCAGCGGCCCGGTACAGCTGCCGACGCCGCCGGGCGTGCAGCGCATCGACGTGCGCTCGGCCGCGCAGATGCGCGATGCCGTGCTGAAATCGCTGCCTGCCGACATCTATATCGGTGCCGCAGCGGTGTCCGACTACACGCCGCGCCAGGTCGCCGCGCAGAAGCTGAAGAAGACCGCCGACAGCCAGTCGCTGGTGATCGAGCTGGTGCGTACCCCGGACATCCTTGCCGAAGTCGCCGCACAGACGCAGTCGCTGAAGCTGGTGGTCGGCTTCGCCGCCGAGACCCACGACGTGGAGAAGTACGCACGCGGCAAGCTGGTCGACAAGCGCCTGGACCTGGTGATCGCCAACCAGGTCGGCATCAGTGGCGGTGGTTTCGAGAGCGACAACAATGCCGCCACGGCCTTCTGGCAGGACGGTGAACAGGTATTCCCGGCCACCTCCAAGCGCGAGCTGGCCGAACAACTGCTGGCGCTGATCGCGCGGAGACTCCAGGCATGACCCAGGCATCCACTTCCCACCCGCTGCAGGTCAAGCTGCTCGATCCGCGCTTCGGCGACAGCTGGCCGCTGCCGGCGTACGCCACCGAGGCCAGCGCTGGCATGGACCTGCGCGCGGCGCTGGATACCGCGCTGACCCTGCAGCCGGGCGACACCGCGCTGGTGCCCAGCGGCCTGGCCATCCACATTGCCGACCCGAACCTGTGCGCGGTGATCCTGCCGCGCTCCGGGCTGGGCCATCGGCATGGCATCGTGCTGGGCAACGGCACCGGCCTGATCGATGCCGACTACCAGGGGCCGCTGCTGATCAGCGTCTGGAACCGTGGCCGCGAAGCCTTCACCATCGAGCCGGGCGATCGCATCGCGCAGCTGGTGGTGGTTCCGATCGCCCGCGTGAGCCTGCAGGTGGTGGATACTTTCACCGACAGCGTGCGGGGCGCGGGTGGATTCGGCCATACCGGGGTGCGTTGACAGGGGACATCGATGAGCGGCATCGGGGAAGGACAGCGGGGACGGTCGTTGGGTCGCAGTGCACCTCTACTGGGGGTGTTGTTGATCCTGTTGGCCGGCTGGTTCGGATGGAGCGCGGTGCAGCAATGGCGGCAGGAGGCCAACGGGCAGGCGCTGGAAGAGGCGCGTGACCAGGCCGTGCAGGGCCTGCAGCAGGCCGCTGCGGGCCAGCTGCAGCAGCTGCAGCAGCAGTTGAAGAATGATCGCGTGCAGCAGGCGCTGCAGGCCGGCGATGCCGCTGCGGCGGCGCTGGCCGTGCGCGAGAGCTGGACCGGGGTCGAGCAGGTCGAGGTGCTGGCGGCCGATCTGACCAACGCCTATGCCGATCCGGCCACCTTCGGGTATTCCCGCCTGGCGCTGCTGGAAGCCGCGCTGGCCGAGGCCCGGCCAAGCCTGCGCGTGGTCCGCGACGGCGGCGGCAACCGCCTGGGCCTGGCCGCGCCGGTGCAGCTGGGCAGCCTGGGGCCGGCCGTCGTCTATGTCCGCCAACCGCTGCTGCGGCTGACCTCGCCGCTGGACCAGGTGCGCGCGCCGTCCGCCGGCTTCCTTGGCCTGCGCCAGGGTGGGTTCGATCTGGTCACCCAGGGCGACGCGGGCCTGGCCGAAAGTGCGGAAGCCCTGGCGCGCCCGGTTGCAGGCACGCCGCTGCGGCTGGTCGCGTCGGTACCGAATGTCGAAGCCGGTCCGCTCGGCCTGGGCGCACTGGCCAGCGCCATTGTGGCGTTGCTGCTGGCGTTCATTGCCGTGTTGCTGGTGGTCGGTCGCGGCCGCTTGCCGAAGTCGCTGCCGTTGCCGCGCCGCGCCGCCGCGTCCGAGGCCGACCATGGCCCGACCCTGAGCGAGAGCCTGCAGCAGGCGCCGCCACCGGTGGCCGCCGTAGCCAGCAGTGGCGATGCCACGCCGCCGCCACCGCCCCCGGTGCCGGCCGAAGAACTGGCTGCCGGTATCTTCCGCGCCTACGACATCCGCGGCGTGGTGGGCAGCGAACTGACACCGAAGACCGCGGCGCTGATCGGCCAGGCCATCGGCACCGTGGCGTTGGAGCAGGGCCTGCGCGAGGTGGTGATTGGTCGCGATGGCCGCCTGTCCGGACCCGAGCTGGCGGCCGGACTGGCCGAGGGCCTGCGCCGTGCCGGCTGCGCGGTGATCGACATCGGCCTGGCGCCGACCCCGCTCGTGTACTACGCCGCCTTCCACCTGCGTACCGGTACCTGCGTGGCGGTCACCGGCAGTCACAACCCGCCCGAGTACAACGGCTTCAAGGTGGTGATCGGCGGCGAAACGCTGTCCGGCGATGCCATCACCGATCTCTACCAGCGCATCGTCGAGGGCCGCCTGGTACAGGCCGCTGAGCCAGGTGACTACCAGCAGCGCGATGTCAGTGCCGACTACATCCAGCGCATCGCCGATGACGTGCAGCTGGACCGCCCGCTGAAGGTCGTGGCCGATGCCGGCAATGGCGTGGCCGGCGCACTGGCGCCGCAGCTGCTGGAAGCGATCGGCGCCGACGTCATCCCGCTGTACTGCGACGTCGACGGCACCTTCCCGAATCATCACCCGGATCCGAGCGAGCCGGCCAACCTGGAAGACCTGGTGCAGACGGTCAAGCGCTTCGGCGCCGACCTCGGCGTAGCGTTCGATGGCGACGGCGACCGGCTGGGCGTGGTCACCGGCGAAGGCAGGATCATCTATGCCGACCGCCTGCTGATGCTGTTTGCCGCCGACGTGCTGATGCGCAATCCGGGCGCGATGGTGATCTACGACGTGAAGTGCACCGGCAAGCTGTCCGACCACGTGCTGCGCAATGGCGGCAGCCCGCTGATGTGGAAGACCGGGCATTCGCTGATGAAGGCGAAGATGCGCGAGACCGATGCCGAGCTGGCCGGTGAGATGAGCGGCCACTTCTTCTTCAAGGAACGCTGGTTCGGTTTCGACGACGGCCTGTACGCCGCTGCGCGCCTGCTGGAGATCCTGGCCCAGCGCGAGGAAACCCCGGACGAAGTGCTGGGCGAACTGCCGGAGATGGTCGCCACGCCAGAGCTGAAGGTGCCGGTGGCCGACGGGACGCCGCATGCGCTGGTGGCGATGCTGGTGGCGGCGGCGCAGTCGCCGGACAACCCGTATGTGGGGGGCCGCCTGTCGACCATCGATGGCCTGCGCGTGGACTTCGCCGATGGCTGGGGCCTGGTACGCGCCTCCAACACCACACCGGTGCTGGTGCTGCGGTTCGAAGGCAACGACGAGGCCGCACTGGAGCGCATCAAGGCCTTGTTCCGCAGCCAGCTGCAGCCGGTGCTGGGCGACACCCCGCTGGGGTTCTGAGGTGGGGCCGGGCTGCGCCCGGCACCCGCCGAAGCAACGGCAACAGCAACATCAACATCAAAAGCGGGCTATCCGCGGGATGGTGGGGCGGTGTCGGAGTGCGGGGACGCCGCAAGTACGTCCCTGTAGGCTTGGCAGCCGCATCCATGCGGCTGACACCCCGCACTCCGACACCGCCCCACGTCTGACAGTTTCCTGGTGCTGTTGGTAGGTGTCGACCTTGGTCGACACAGTAGATCCACGCCATGCGTGGATGTTCTTCGATGGATATTCATCCACGCATGGTGGGTGCCGACCGTGGGTCGGCACACCCTCACCCCTTGAACCGCAGTCCCACGCCCGGCTCGGTGAACAGGTAGCGCGAATCCAGCGCTGAATCACCCAGCTTGTGCCGCAGCTTGCCGACCAGTATGCGCAGGTAGTGGGTGTCGTGCTGATGGGTCGGCCCCCAGATCTCCTGCAGGATCTGCGGCTGGGTCACCACCCGCCCGGCATTGCGCAGCAGCAGCGACAGCAACGCGTATTCCTTGCGGGTCAACGCCACCGGTTCACCCTCGAGGGCGACTTCGCGACGCACCAGGTCCACGTGCAGGTGGCCATCGTCGAACACCGGCGGTGTGCCATCGGTCGGCACGCTGCGCGTGCGCAGCAGCGCCCGCACGCGCGCCATCAGCTCCTGCGTGCCGAACGGCTTGGTCACGTAGTCGTTGGCGCCGGTATCCAGTGCGCGCACCTTCTCGGCTTCGCCCGCACGCACGGTCAGCATGATCACCGGTACCTGGCTCCACTGCCGCAGCTGTTCCAGCACCTCGTGGCCTTCCATATCCGGCAGGCCGATATCCAGGATCACCAGGTCCATGTCTTCGCTGGCGGCCAGTTCCAGGCCTTCCTGGCCGGTCGCCGCCTGCCGCACCTGGTAGCCCTGCGCGCGCAGGCTGATGTCCAGGAACCGGCGGATCTGGGTTTCATCATCGATCACCAGCACGCGCGCGGCCGGCACGCTGGCGTCAATCGGGGTCGGGCTCATCGTGGGAGGCTGGCTTGAGCAGGGGCAGGGTGATGCGGATCAGGGTACCGCGACCGTCGCGTCCAGGCAGCGCCTGCACGCTGCCGCCATGCGCGCCGATCATGCCCTGGCAGATGGTCAGGCCCAGGCCCGTGCCGTGGCGGCCACGGTCTCCGCGTTCGACGCTGTAGAACATGTCGAAGATGCGCGCACGCTCGTCGTCGGGAATGCCGGGGCCGGCATCGATCACGTCGATGCGCAGCTGGCCGTCCAGCTCGCGCGCCTGTACCTGCACGGCGGCGTCCGGTGGCGAGAACTTGGCCGCGTTCTCCATCACGTTGAACACGGCCTGTTCGACCAGTGCCGGGTGTACCCAGATCGGTGCCAGCGTGGACGGAATGTCCAGCTCCAGCCGCACCTTGGGCTGGTAGCGCTGCAGGCGCCGCGCGGCCGAGCCGATCAGCTCGTCCACGCCGATCCAGTCGCGGTTGATCTTCAGCCCTTCATGGCCGAGGCGGGTCATGTCCAGCAGGTTCTGGATGTAGCGGTCCAGCCGTTCGCCCTCGACCAGGATGGTGTCCAGCAGGGCGCGGCGATCAGCCGTGTCCATCGCCGCACCGTAGCTGGCCAGGCTGTCGGCCGAACCGATCATCGCCGCCAGTGGCGAGCGCAGGTCATGCGACACCGAAGAGAGCAGCGCCGAGCGCAGTCGCTCGGTCTCGTTGCTGACGTGCGCCTGCTCCAGTTCGGCCACCAGCCGCGTGCGCAGCGCGGCCTGGGCGATGTCGTCGACCATCGCTTCGGCCAGCTGCCGCTGTTCGGGCAGCAGGCGCGCCTGTGCGCCGGGCAGGTACAGGCCGGCCACGCCGATCGCGCGGTCTTCGCCATCCAGCAGTGGCAGGAACCACCACTGCGCACCGGCCAGGGTGTCGGTGAAGCGGCCACTGGGCTGGCCGTGGCGCAGCGCCCAATCGGCGGCGGCCAGGTCGGTGTCACCGGGCTGGCTGCGGCCACCGGTTGCGGTATCCGCGCCGATCCGTAGCCACGCCGGCACGTCCATCGCCTGTTCCAGCGCATGTCGACCCGCCTGTGCCACCTCGCCATTGCCAGCGGCACTGGCCAGCTGACGGCCCAGCTGCTGGCGCGCACGTGCATGGCGGTTGGCCGCACGCAGCGCGATCACCTGCATGCGCAGGCGCGAGGCCAGGCGCCCGGCCACCAGTGCAGCGGCCAGGAACAAGAACACGGTGATCACGCCCTGGCGTGCACCGATGGCGAAGGTGAAGCGGGGTGCGATGAACAGGAAGTTGTAGGCGAGGAAACACAGGATCGCCGCCATCACCGCCACGCTGGCGCGCGTGCGCGCAGCCACCAGCACCACCGCGACGATGAACACCATCGACAGGTCGGCCATGCCCACCCAGCGTTCGGCCAGCCAGGCCACCGCACAGGCCAGCGCGGTAGCGATCAGTGCCTGCGCCGGTTCGTAGCTGATGCCGCGCACCGGCGGCAGCAGGCCCTCGCGGCGCGAGCGCGCACGTGCCTGCGGCGTGCTGATGATGGTGATCTCGTAATGCGCGCCGCGCTGGATCAGCTGCTGGGTCAGGGTGCGGTTGAACATCCGCGCCAGCGGCCGTTCACGGGTCCGGCCCAGTACCAGGGTCGACACGCCGTTGTGTGCGGCGTGGTCGAGCAGAGCATCGGCGATGCTCGATCCGTGCAGCAGTTCGGCGTCGCCGCCCAGCCGCCGTGCCAGTGCGAACGCGGCATCGATCTCGCGCCGGGTCGCGTCATCCTGACGGCGGCCCTGAACGGTCACTACCGTCCACGGTGCGTCGCGGCGCTCGGCGATGCGACGCGCCACGCGCACCAGGTATTCGCTCTGACCGCCGCCATCGATCGCCACCAGCACGCCGCGACGCAACGGCAGATTGCCTTCGCCACGCGCGGCGCGGGTCTCGCGCAGGCTGCTGTCGACGCGGTCGGCGGCTTCCTGCATCGCCAGTTCGCGCAGCGCGGTCAGGTTGGCCGGCGAGAAGAACGCCTGCAGGGCCTGTGCGGCCTGTTCCGGCACATAGACCTTGCCCTGCTGCAGGCGCGCGATCAGTTCGCGCGGCGGCAGGTCGACCAGCACGATGTCGTGCAGGCGGTCGAGCACACCGTCCGGCACGGTCTCGCTGACGCGCACGCCGGTGATCCGCATCACCACGTCGTTGAGGCTTTCCAGATGCTGGATGTTGACCGTGGTCCAGACGTCGATGCCGGCGTCCAGCAGCTCCATCACATCCTGCCAGCGCCGCTCATGACGGCTGCCGGGCGCATTGCGATGGGCCAGTTCATCCACCAGCACCAGCGCCGGATGCCGTGCCAGCACGGCATCCAGGTCCATCTCCTGCAGGGTGTGGCCGTGGTAGGCCACTTCCTTCAACGACAGCTGCGGCAGGCCCTCCAGCAGCGCCTGGGTATCGGCACGGCCATGGGTTTCCACCAGCCCGACCACCAGGTCAACGCCGCGGCGCAGCTGTTCCTGCGCGCGGGTCAGCATGGTGTAGGTCTTGCCAACGCCCGGCGCCGCGCCAAGGAACACGGTCAGCTTGCCGCCGGCTTCGCGTTGCAGGCCTTCGACCAGGGCGTCGGCCTGGCGGGTTCGTGCATCAGTCATGGGGGCCGCTGTCATGGCCGCCATTGTGCGCGCAGCCGATGCAGGCCGGCATCACGGCGCCTTGGCCGCATGGTCCAGCGCGAAGTTCAGCGTCACCACGTTCACCCGCGGCTGGCCGAACAGGCCCCATTGGCGCCCTTCGGTATTCGCCTGCACCAAGGCCTGCACGCGCTCCACCGGCAGGCCGCGGGCACGCGCCACGCGTGCCACCTGCAGCTGCGCCGCCGCCGGCGACAGCTGCGGATCCAGTCCACCGGCGGACTGCGTGACCAGGTCCGCAGGCACCTGCGCCGGAGCGACACCTTCGCGCGCGGCCACTGCAGCCGTGCTGGCGGCAACACGTTCGGCCAGCGCCGGGTTGCTGCGCGCCAGGTTGGAACCGGCCGCGGCCATCGGGTCGTAGTTGGCGGCCGACGGTCGTGCCTGGAAGTAGCCGTCACCGGTGAACGGCTGCGACAGCCATGCCGAGCCGCGCACCTGGCCACTGTCATCGCGCAGCAGGCTGCCTTCGGCCTGGGTCGGGTAGGCCAGGCCGGCAAAGCCGGTGGCGATGCCGGCGTAGACCGCGCCGGCCAGCAGCAGGGTAGCCAGGCCCAGGCCGATCGCCGGGCGCCAGCTGGCGCCATCCTGCAGGCTGGCCACGCGGGCCTCGGCCTTGGCGTCGCGCGGAAGGGAAGATGAGGTGGACACAGAACGGTTCATGCGCCGAATACCAGGACAAGAAGGAGGTCGATCAGCTTGATTGCCGCGAACGGCAGCAGAACGCCGCCGAGGCCGTACGCCAGCATGTTCCGGCGCAGCAGCGCGGTGGCGGTGGCCGGGCGGAAGCGCACGCCACGCAGGGCGAGCGGGATCAGGGCGGGAATCACCAGGGCGTTGAAGATCAGCGCTGCAAGCACCGCGTTGCGCGGGCTCGACAGCTGCATCACGTTCAGTGCGGCCATGGTCGGAACGGCAGCGGCGAACAGCGCCGGCAGGATCGCGAAGTACTTGGAGACGTCGTTGGCCAGCGAGAAGGTGGTCAGCGCGCCGCGGGTGATCAGCTGCTGCTTGCCCACTTCCACCACCGCCAGCAGCTTGGCCGGGTCCGAATCGAGGTCGACCATGTTGCCGGCCTCCTTCGCCGCCTGCGTGCCGGAGTTCATCGCCAGGCCGATGTCGGCCTGCGCCAGCGCAGGGGCGTCGTTGGTGCCGTCGCCGACCATCGCCACCAGGCGGCCGCCGGCCTGCTCCTGGCGGATGCGTGCCAGCTTGTCTTCGGGGCGAGCCTCGGCGATGTAGTCATCAACGCCGGCTTCGGCCGCGATGGCGGCGGCGGTCAGCGGGTTGTCGCCGGTGATCATCACCGTGCGGATACCCATCGCCCGCAGCTGTGCGAACTTCTCGCGCATGCCGTGCTTGACCACGTCCGACAGCTCGATCACGCCCAGCACATGGCGGCCCTCGGCCACCACCAGCGGGGTGGCACCATTGCGCGCGACCTGCTCGACGCGACCGGCCAGTTCCGCCGGCACGTTGCCGCCCAGCGCCTGGACGTGGGCACGGATCGCATCGGCGGCGCCCTTGCGGATCTGCCGGCCATGTTCCAGATCGACGCCAGACATGCGGGTCTGCGCACTGAAGGCCAGGTAGTCGGCATGGTCCGGCTCGGCGGTGGCGCAGCCCTGTTCGCGCGCCAGGCGCACGATCGACTTGCCTTCCGGGGTCGGGTCGGCCAGCGAAGAGAGCAGTGCGGCCTCGCGCAGCTGGCTGGCGTCGATGCCGGCCAGCGGATGGAAGTGGCTGGCCTGGCGGTCGCCGTAGGTGATGGTGCCGGTCTTGTCCAGCAGCAGCACGTCGACGTCGCCGGCCACTTCCACCGCCTTGCCCGACTTGGCCAGCACGTTGGCGGCCAGCGCACGGTTCATGCCGGCAATACCAATCGCCGGCAGCAGGCCGCCGATGGTGGTCGGGATCAGGCACACCAGCAGCGCGATCAGCAGCAGTGGATCGACCTTGACGCCGACCGCGGCACCAATGGCCGGCAACGTGGCCACCACCACCAGGAAGGTCAGCGTCATCGCCGCCAGCAGCAGGGTCAGCGCGATCTCGTTGGGGGTCTTCTGGCGGTTGGCACCCTCCACCAGCGCGATCATCCGGTCCAGGAAGCTGTGGCCCGGCTCGGCGGTCACCCGCACGATGATCTGGTCGGACAGCACCTTGGTGCCGCCGATCACGCCGGAACGGTCGGTACCGGCCTCGCGCAGCACCGGTGCCGATTCGCCGGTCACCGCCGCTTCGTTGATGGTGGCCAGGCCCTGCACGATCTCGCCATCGGCCGGCACCAGCTCACCGGCACTGACGATCACATGGTCGCCCGGGCGCAGCTCGGCGGCCGGCACCTGGGCTTCTGCCGCGCCTGGCTGCGGCGCCGCCAGCCGGCGTGCCACCAGGTCCTGGCGGGCACGGCGCAGCGAAGCGGCCTGGCCACGGCCACGCGCTTCGGCCACCGCCTCGGCGAAGTTGCCGAACAGCACGGTCACCAGCAGGATCGCGGTCACTGCCAGGCCGAAGCCCAGCGGCGCATTGCCGGTCAGGGTGACGATCGCGGCGACGATCGTGCCGGCCATCACCACCGCCATCACCGGGCTGCGCACCAGATGCATCGGCGACAGCTTGCGCACCGCTTCGACCAGCGCACGGCGCAGGCCGGCGCCATCGAGCAGGGCAGGGCGCGCTGCATGGGTACTACGGGTTGAACTTGCTTGGGTACTCATCAGGGTGTCCTTAGTGCAGTCCCAGGCTCAGGTGGTCGGCGATCGGGCCGAGCACCAGCGCCGGCATGAACTGCAGCACGGTCAGGATGACGATCACCGAGACCAGGGTCAGGGCGAAGGTCGGGGTTTCGATCTGCAGGCTGCCGGCAGACTCCGGGGCCTGGCGCTTGGCAGCCAGCTGTGCGGCCACCACCAGCGGAATGATCAGCAGCGGGAAACGGCCCAGCAGCAGTACCAGCGAGCAGCTCAGGTTCCACCACAGCGTGGCGTCACCCAGCCCTTCGAAGCCCGAACCGTTGTTGGCGTAGGCCGAAACATACTCGTAGAACACCTGGCTGATGCCATGGAAGCCGGGGTTGGAGGTGCCGGCCAGGCCGGGCACGGCCAGGGTGATCGCAGTGAACACCAGCAGGGTGATCGGCTGCAGCAGCACCAGCAGGGCCAGCAGGCGCACCTGTGGCGTCTCCAGCTTGCGGCCGAACAGTTCCGGCGTGCGCCCGGTCATCAACCCGGCCAGGAATACACCCAGCAGCAGATAGACGATGAACTGCTGCAGGCCACAGCCGATGCCGCCCCAGATCGCGCTGACCAGCATGTTGACCATCGCGATGCCACCGCTCAGCGGCGCCAGCGAATCGTGCATGCCGTTCACCGAGCCGTTGGAGACCTGGGTGGTCACCGCCGCCCACAGCGCCGTGCCGTCGGCGCCGAAGCGCACTTCCTTGCCTTCCATCAGCAGCGGGGTGGCGGCGCTGGCGCTATGCCCTTCGCTCCACATCATCGCGCCGGTGGACAGCAGCGACATGCCCAGCATGCAGCTGAACAGCAGGGCGCCGAAACGACGCCGGCCGGTGAACGCGCCGATCATGAAGATCACCGCCATCGGCACCAGCAGGATGCCAACGATTTCCAGCGCGTTCGACAGCGGGGTCGGGTTCTCCAGCGGGAAGCTGCTGTTCGGGCCGTACCAGCCGCCACCGTTGGCACCCAGCTGCTTGGCCGCGACCATCGCCGCCACCGGGCCCAGCGGCAGCTTCTGTTCGGCCATGCCGGCGCTGGCGTCGATCGGCGTGGCCTGCGGGCCACCGGCCATCGTCGACGGCACGCCCTGGCTGGTCAGCAACAGGGTCCATACCAGGCACAGCGGCAGCAGGAAGCGCACGCACAGGCGCACCACGTCCACGTAGTAGTTGCCCACCGCGACCTGGCGGTCATCGCCGGTACCGGTCGCCGCCGCAGCCTGCGGCGCACGCGAGAACAACGCGCGCAGCGTCGCCACCGCCAGCGCCAGGCCCATCATCGGCGTCACCACCTGCAGGCCGGTGATGCCGGTCATCTGCGAGAGGTAGGACAGCTGCGCCTGGCCCGAATAGTGCTGCTGGTTGGTGTTGGTCAGGAACGAGATCATCGTGTGCAGCGCGGTGTCCCAGCGCATGTTCGGGATCTGGTCCGGGTTCAGCGGCAACCAGGCCTGGGTCATGAACACCGCCTGGGTCAGGACCGCGACCGCCACGTTGCTCAGCACGAAGGCCAGCACGTAGCCGCGCCAGGACATCGAGCGCGACGGATCGACGCCGAACACCCTGTACAGCGGCTTCTCGATCCAGTGGAACAGCACGTCGACCTTCATCGGCGTGCCACGCATCACGCGGGCCAGGTACAGGCCCAGCGGCCACGCCAGCAGGAGGCTGGCGGCAATAATCACAAGCATCTCAGTCATGGCCGGCTCCGCTCAGAACGACTCGGGCCGCAGCACGACATAAAGAAGATAGGCGGCGGCGACCAGCACCAGCACGCCACACAACAACGACAGCCAGGGGGACATTGCAATAGCGTCCTGGTGGAACCCCTCCACCTCAGGCCGCCATCGTCGTCCTGCCGCCCATAAACGCACTACGCGCCGGACCGGGCCGACGCGTAAAGAGTGCATAAATTCCGCGGGCCAACCCGTAACCAGGCCCTGGGTAGCGCCGGGCCATGCCCGGCGACGGAAGCGGGGTCAGCCCGCCGGGACCGCCGCCTGCGCCACGCCCTTCAGCTCGCGATAGCGCTGCAGGGTGCTGTCGATCTCGGCCTTCAGCGCCTGCTGCTGCTGCAGGAACCCGGCCTGCAGGCGCTGTTGCGCCTGCAGCTGCACGTGCCGCTGGCGGATCGCCTCGGCCTGCTTGTCGGCCACCTTGCCACCGGCCAGTTCACGGTCACCGGCCGCCGACAGCAGCGCCACCAGCGATTCGCGCAGGCTGGTGACGTTGTACTCGGCGGTCTTCAGGTTGTTGTCCAGCACTTCCTGGCGTTCGGCAAACACCCGGCGCAGGTCGTCCTCGCTGCCATAGGTGGACAGCATCGCCTGCTCGGTACGCTGGCGGGTCTGCTCGGCCATCAGGTCCAGCTGCTGCTGCTGTGCCACGGTGCTGGCGGCGGCGCGCTCCTCGTCGGTCAACGCGCGCTGGACCTGCGCATTGCGCAGGCCACTCTTCGCGTTGAATTCCTCGCGGGCATGATTGACCGCATCGGCCGGCAGCGAATCACTGCAGATCCGCTCCTTGCCCTCGTTCCAGCAGTACAGCTTCTTTTCCACCTTGCCGCCGTCGCGCGACTGCGCCGGCACGGTGAACGGCACGGCCAGCAGCAGGCCGGCAAAGAGAACAGCAGGAACTCGGGACATGACCTTTCCCCTGGTCGGTCAGCGGATCGAACGGACGCCGTACTGGGCCCGGTAGGCTTCCAGCGGCTGCCGGTAACCGACAAGTTCCGGGTTGCCGGAGGCGAAATCAAGCAGATCGGCCAGCGACGCCACGGCGATCACCGGAATGCCGGCCTCTTCGGCCACCGACTGCGCCGCCGAACGGCGGTCGGTTTCCGAGGCGATCTCCTGGCGGTCCAGTGCCACCACGATGCCGGCCGGGGTGCCGCCGGCAGCGCGGATGATGCCCAGCGCTTCGCGGATCGCGGTACCGGCAGTGATCACGTCATCGACGATCAGTACGCGCTTGCCATTCATGTCGGCGCCGATCAGCTGGCCGCCTTCACCATGGTCCTTGGCTTCCTTGCGGTTGAACGACAGCGGCAGGTCGCGGCCGCGCTGGGCCAGCTCGCAGGCCATCGCGGTGGCCAGCGGAATGCCCTTGTAGGCCGGGCCGAACACCACGTCGTACTTGATCCCGGTGGCATCGATGGCATCGGCGTAGCAGGCGCCGAGCTGCGACAGCAGCGAACCGGAGTCGAAACGACCGGCGTTGAAGAAATAGGGGCTCAGCCGGCCGGACTTGAGGGTGAACTGGCCGAAGCGCAGGGCATCGGCGGTCAGGGCCAGCTGCAGGAAACGGTGGCGGTGGTCGCTCATCAAAACTCGATTCATCTTCATTTGGAGCACAAATCCTAATCCAGCTGGGCGTTTCGCGCTCGTCCAGCGCCATGTGAAAGGCGTCCGGGCCCGCCCCGGCGGACTGCGCAGCCCTGCGGGCAACCGGTATGCTTGCCCGGTTTCCCGCCGCAGGTCCCCCGCATGCGCATCATCAGTTTCAACGCCAATGGCATCCGTTCCGCCGCGACCAAGGGCTTCCTCGACTGGTTCCGTGCCCAGGACGCCGACGTCCTGTGCATCCAGGAAACCAAGGCCCAGGAAGACCAGCTGACCGACCCGATGTTCCGTCCGGACGGCCACCACTGCTTCTACCGCGACGCCATCACCAAGAAGGGCTACAGCGGCGTGGCGATCTACAGCAAGCGCGAGCCGGACCAGGTCATCACCTCGCTGGGCTGGGCCCCGTTCGACGACGAAGGCCGCTACATCGAGGCGCGCTACGGCAACCTCAGCGTGGTCTCCTTCTATATCCCGTCGGGCAGCTCGGGCGACCTGCGCCAGGGCTTCAAGTTCGAAGTGATGGAATGGCTGCGGCCGATCCTCGAGGAGTGGGCGCGCAGCGGCCGCGACTACGTGCTGTGCGGCGACTGGAACATCGTGCGTTCGGCGCTGGACATCAAGAACTGGAAGTCCAACCAGAAGAACTCCGGCTGCCTGCCGGAAGAGCGCGACTGGCTCAACGCCCTGTGCGCCGACCATGGCCAGGCCACCGATGTCGGCGCCGGCCGTGGCTGGGCCGATGCCTACCGCCTGCTCAACCCCACCGGCGAGGACTACACCTGGTGGAGCAACCGCGGCGCAGCCCGCGCCAACAATGTCGGTTGGCGCATCGACTACCAGTTCATCACCCCGGGCCTGCGTGACCGACTGCGCAGCTGCTCGATCTACCGCGACGAGCGCTTCTCCGACCACGCCCCGTTCATCGTGGACTACGACCTGTGACCGAGGCTGCCACGCCGGTCAGCTACAAGGGCTGGGCCGGAATCAAGCGCGCTTTCGGTACCCCGTCGGCGCTGACCATGGCCATGCTTGGCTTCGGCAGTGGCCTGCCGTTCCTGCTGATCGCTTCGCAGACGCTGTCCACGCGCCTGCGCGACGTCGGCCTGGACCTGGGCAGCATCGGTCTGATCAGCCTGGCCAGCTTCTTCTACCTGCTCAAGTTCCTGTGGGCGCCGCTGCTGGACCGCTATGCCTTCCCGCTGCTGGGCGGGCTCGGCCGCCGCCGTTCGTGGCTGCTGGTGTCGCAGGCGCTGGTACTGGTCGGCCTGGTCGCACTGGCCTTCGTGCGGCCCGAACAGGGTGTCTGGCCGCTGGTGATGTGGGTGCTGGTGGCGTCGTTCGCCGGCGCCACCCAGGACTCCGCCGTCGATGCCTATCGCATCGAGATCGCACCGCAGGCCGCCCAGGCGGCGCTGGCGGCCACCTATACGCTGGGCTACCGGATCGGCCTGATCCTGGCCGGTGCAGGCGCGCTCTACCTGGCCCAGTTCGAAGGCTGGATCGTCGCCTACCTGGCGATGGCGGCACTGATGCTGCTGCCGATCGTCACCACTCTGCTGTGCGCCGAACCGGAGCGCCCGGCCACCGCCGTGCAGCGCCGCATCGATATCGCCGAAGCCTTCATCCAACCCATCTCCAGTTTCTTCAGCCGCAACGGCGTGGCGCTGGCACTGGTGCTGTTGGCCTTCGTCGGCCTGTTCAAGTTCCCTGATCAGGTGATCGGCGTGATGGCCGGGCCGTTCTATCTCGATTCGGGGTTCGACAAGGCCGACATCGCCACCGTGTCCAAGCTGTTCGGCGTGTGGATGGGGATCGGCGGTGCGTTCCTGGGCGGTATCGCGGTGGCCGCATTCGGCTTCCGCCGCATGCTGCTGGTGGCCGCACTGGGCGTAGCGCTGTCCAACCTGGCCTTCCTGCTGATGGCGCACAACCCGGGCAAGCTGTGGGCGTTCTATGCCGCACTCAGTGCCGACAACCTGTTCCAGGGCTTTGCCGGCACCGTGCTGGTCGCCTTCATGTCGTCGCTGACCGACCGCAACTTCACCGCCACCCAGTACGCGCTGCTGGTGTCGCTGGCCAACCTGCCCGGCAAGTTCGTCGGCGGTGTCTCCGGCTACATCGTCGAAGCCACGTCCTACAGCACGTTCTTCATCCTCAGCTCGGTCACCGTGGTGCCGACCCTGCTGCTGCTGGCCTGGCTGTGGCCGCGTATCGCCGACCGCGGGCCGCCGCCGGTCGCCTGATTGCCTGCGCGCCCGGACTGCGGGATCATCGCCCCCGACGCGCCGAGGGGGCGGTGCCTTGCGAACGGGGAAGTGAGCATGGCCGACGTTGTGCTGCGGGACCTGGACCCGCTGCTGCTGGAACGTATCCGACGAGTCGCGGTCGCCCGCGGCTGGACCCACGAACAGACCTGCGCCGCCTTGCTGGAGCAGGGCCTGTTCAGCAGTGAACTGGAGGTTCGCTCCGGCTTCGGTGATCCCGAAGTGGACGCGCTCTCCGACGCCATCGCCGCCCTGCAGGCCCTGCCCGCAGGGCAGGGCTTCGATTAGCGCCTTTGTAGCGTCGAGCCATGCTCGACTGCCGTTCCCGGTAGATCCACGCCATGCGTGGATGACCACCTCACGCCAGGTGGATCGCACCCAGTATCCGCGGCCCCTTCGCCCCGGTCACGCTCGGCAGGTTGCCCGCCAGCCCGTCCATCGTCCGCTGCGCCAGCCAGGCGAAGCCCATCGCCTCCACGTACTCCGGGTCCAGCCCATGCACCGCGCTGGACTCCACCTGCACCTCCGGCAGCCGCGCCGCCAGTCGCTTCATCAGCTGCCGGTTGCGCACCCCGCCGCCACAGACCAGCAGGCGCCGGGTCTGCGGCTGCTGCGCCAGCAGTGCATCGGCCACGGTCGCCACGGTCAGCTCCAGCAGGGTGGCCTGCACATCGGCAGCGGCGTACTCGCCTTCCCCCATGTGTGCCTCGGCCCAAGCCAGGTGGAACTGCTCGCGCCCGGTGCTCTTCGGCGGCGGCAGCGCGAACCACGGGTCCGAACGCCAGCCCGCCAACAGCCCCTCGTCCACCGCGCCACTGGCGGCATACGCGCCATCGGCATCGAAGGTGCGGCCGGTGTGGCGCTGGCACCAGGCATCCATCAGCGCATTGGCCGGGCCGGTATCGAAGCCCCGCACCGCGCCTTCGCGCGGGATCAGGGTCAGGTTGGCGATGCCGCCCAGATTGAGCACCGCGCGGTCTTCATCGGCGGTGCCCAGCATGCCCAGGTGGAAGGCTGGCATCAGCGGCGCGCCATGGCCACCGGCTGCCACGTCGCGGCGGCGGAAGTCGGACACCGTGGTGATCCCGGTCAGTTCGGCGATGCGGTTGCCGTCGCCCAGCTGCACGGTGAAGGCGGGATTGGCCAGCGGGCGGTGGCGCACGGTCTGGCCGTGCGAGCCGATCGCGCGCACCTGGCTGCGATCCACGCCGGCCTCGGCCAGCAGCTGGTTGGCGGCCCCGGCAAAGTTGATCGCGATCCGCGCGTCCAGCTCGCCCAGCTCCTCCAGCGAATCCAGCGGGCCACCTTCGCCCAGCGCCACCAGCCGCGCGCGCAGCACCGGCTCCCAGCGGGCGGTCAGGCCGTGCACGAAGCGGCAGCCACCGCCGGCGGGGAACTGCACCAGCGCGGCGTCGATGCCGTCGGCGCTGGTGCCCGACATCAGGCCAAGGTACAGGGGGGCGTCAGCGTCGGCAGTCGTGTTCATGGCAGGCATAAAAAAAGGACGCGGCAAGCTTGGGCTGCCGCGTCCTTCCTCGTCAACGCAGGGGCTCAGCCGCGCTTGCGGCCGGTCGCCTGCTTGTCCTTGGCGCTGGCCACTTCGGGGGCGGCCTCGTCGCGGCTGGTAGGTGCCGGGCTGGCATCGGCGTAGATCAGCTTCTCCATGCCCTGGATGCGCGCCATGGCCGGCGCGGTCTGCGCGCGGAAGGCGACCAGCTCGGCACCCTTCAGCGGTTCCGGCGGCGGCATGGTCACGGTCAGCGGGTTGCGGTGCTCGCCGTTGACGCGGAATTCGTAGTGCAGGTGCGGGCCGGTTGCCAGGCCGGTCGAGCCGACATAGCCGATCACCGTGCCCTGGGCCACGCGCTGGCCGGTCCTGATGTTCGCAAAGCGCGACATGTGGCCGTACAGGGTGGTGTGGCCGCGGCCATGGTCGAGGATCACCACATTGCCGTAGCCGTTCTGCACGCCGGCGAACTGCACGCGGGCGTCGCCGGCGGCCATGATCGGGGTACCGGTGCGCGCGGCGTAGTCCACGCCCTTGTGCATGCGCATCTTGCCAAGCACCGGGTGCTTGCGCGCGCCGAAGGTCGAGCTCAGCCGCGCGAACGGGATCGGCATGCGGATGAAGCTCTTCTTCAGCGAGCGGCCGTTGATGTCGTAGTACTCGGACTTGCCGTTGCGATCGAAGCGGAAGCCGGAGTAGGTCTTGCCGCCGGTGGTGAAGGTCGCCGCCAGGATCTTGCTGGTGTCCACCTTCTCGCCTTCGCGCCAGGTTTCATCCATCACCACGCTGAAGCGGTCGCCCGGCTGCAGGTCCTTGGAGAAGTCGATGTCGTACTTGAAGATGTCGTCGGTCATCGTCGCGATCGCCGACGGCGACAGCCCGGCCCGTCGGGCCGCGGCATACAGCGAACTGGTGATCTCGCCGCTGGTGACCACGGTGCGCGTGGAGGTCTCGCGCCTGGTCACCTTTTCCTTGATGTCGTCGCCGGCCAGGCTCAGTTCCACCCGGTTGTCGGCATCCCGGTCGAAGCGGATGCTGCGCAGGTCGCCGGACAGCGGCATGTCGAAGGCGATCTCGGCGCCGGGGCGCAGCTTGGTCAGCGCCTCGCGTGCGCCGGGATGGTCCAGTACCCGGTGCAGGGTGGTGGCCGGAATGCCGGCCTTGTCGAACAGGTCGCTCAGAGTCTGGCCACGCTGCACGCGCAGCACCTGCCAGCTGTCGCCAGGCACCTGCTGCTGGCGGGCCATGGTCAGCGGCGGCAACGGCAGCGCCAGGCTGGTGTGGCTGTCGGCGTAAGGCGCATCGATGGTGTGCGAGAAACCGGGGACGATCGTCGCCACCAGGGCGCCGATGGTCGCGAACAGGCTGGCGTGCATCCAATGGCGGCGCGTCCAGCGCTCATTGAAGGCGGCGGGAAGGTGTTGCCTGAGCTTCCGATGCAGGGCGTTGTCGTGCAGGACGTGGAGGCGTTCCTGGAAGCGCTGCTTGCGTGCGCGCCCTTGTTCGGAATTGTGCATCGGCGGTTTTTTCCTGGCGGCCCGGGAGCGCGGGCCTGATCGCCGGTTACCATAGACACCTGAGAAAACCGCGTCAAACCCTTGTGCCCATTGGCTTTTGTGAAGCCAATCGGGTTAACTTTGCTTTAACACCCCACACAAGAATCGGCGTTGCCGGGAGTAGTCACGTGTCCTCGATTGAAGAAGCCCTTGCCCTGATCGGCCGCGGTGCCGACGAGATCCTCAAGCTCGAGGATCTGCGTGCGCGCCTGCAGGAAGGCCGTCCGCTGCGGATCAAG